>JAJDBD010000088.1 GCA_029261575.1 Nitrospinaceae bacterium
TATCCCGTTACTTCGTTTATACTGCTGATTTTTTTCTGCGTAGGGCTATTCCCCGCCGCATTATAATTAGGCGAAAGTACTTCAAAATATTGAAAAACCAATGCGGGGAGGTTCCCGAGTGGCCAAAGGGAACAGACTGTAAATCTGTCGGCTCAGCCTTCGGAGGTTCGAATCCTCCCCTCCCCACTCTTCGCCAGAGGGGCGGATAGCCATTCGCCAGAGAGGCGGATTTCTGGAACGTTTGACGGCGATTGATTAGTTTAGATTTGATAGCCGCTGGTCGGGCGGTTTTACCGAATTATTTTTATTTGTTGTGTCCGGTGTTGGGAACGATTCGATTTTAAGGCGTCTGTTTTACTCCGGTCTATAAGCGGATATGCGGGAATAGCTCAGTTGGCTAGAGCGTCAGCCTTCCAAGCTGAGGGTCGCCGGTTCGAGTCCGGTTTCCCGCTCCAATTTGAGCTTTGATTGCAGGAATGAAAACCGCCATGCCCACGTAGCTCAGTGGTGGAGCGCTTCCTTGGTAAGGAAGAGGTCATCGGTTCAATCCCGATCGTGGGCTTACCGTTAACCAGACAGTCGAGCCGGTTGGGCCTGAGCCGGGTTGATGTTAGCGGAAGTCAAATTTTACTGGGGCCGAGAATAGATAGCCATGCGAGAAATTATTATTTTAGCTTGTGGTGATTGTAAGCGCAGAAACTACAACACCACGAAAAATAAAAAGCAGACCACGGGCCGGTTGGAATTCAATAAGTATTGCCGTTTTTGCAGAAAGCATACGGCGCACAAGGAAACCAAATAGCCCTCGGTCCGACCGTTTAAAAGGGAAGGCCGGGCTGGCGGATCTCCAGTTATTGGCCTGGGCCTTTGAGGACCCTAAGGAACTAGGCCAGTAGCTCTAACGGCTAGAGCACCGGATTCCAAATCCGGGTGTTGGGGGTTCGAATCCCTCCTGGCCTGTAGAAATTTATCGTCGATATATATGATAGCCAAAGCTAAAGCGTTTTTATCCGAAGTAAGAAGCGAAGTTAAAAGAGTCACCTGGCCTTCCAGGAAAGACACGATGGGAGGGACCATGGTGGTCTTGATGGTCGTGTTGCTGGCGTCTATTTATTTGGGCGTTCTGGACGCTATTTTCTCTAAAATCATTCAGAGTATGATCGCTAATTAATGTCAGAGACCGGTTTGTCCATGCAGTGGTTTGTCATTCATACCTATTCGGGGTATGAGCAGAAAGTGAAAGTGAGTCTGGAGGAGAAATTCGAGCACTCCAGCTTTAAGGAATATCTGGGGGAGATCGTCGTTCCCACCGAGGAAGTGGTGGAGATACGCAAGGGGAAGAAGAAGATATCCTCCCGTAAGTTTTTTCCTGGTTACATTTTGATCAAGACGATCATGGACCAGGATATCTGGTACATGATCAAGAACACCGCGAAAGTCACCGGCTTTTTAGGCGGCGGCGGCTCTCCTGTTCCTCTGAGCGAGTCGGAGGTGACGACGATCATGGAGCAGATCCGCGGCGAGTCCAAGGTTCCCAAGCCCAAGTTCAGTTTTGAAAAGGGCGAGAACGTGAGGGTGATCGAAGGGCCGTTCGTCAATTTCAACGGGGTGGTGGAAGACCTCAATCCCGATAAAGGCAAGGTCAAGGTGATGGTTTCCATTTTTGGCCGGGCGACGCCCGTTGAGCTGGAATTCCCTCAAATCGAAAAAATTTAATTTGAATCCTAATAGCAACATCGGAAAAGAAAGCGATTACCCATGGCGACAAAACAAGTAACCGGACAGATCAAATTGCAGATTCCGGCGGGGCAGGCGACGCCTGCTCCTCCCGTCGGACCCGCGCTGGGTCAAAAAGGCGTGAACATCATGGAGTTTTGCAAAGCCTTCAACGCCAAAACCCAGGGGCAGGAAGGCATGATCATTCCCGTGATCATCAGCGTGTACAAGGATCGCAGTTTCAGCTTCATCACCAAGTCTCCGCCCGCTTCGGTATTGTTGAAGCAGGCTGCGGGAATCGCCAAGGGTTCCTCCGACCCCAGTAAGACGAATGTGGGGAGCGTGACCCGGGAGCAAGTGCGGCAAATTGCGCAGACCAAGATGGAAGATTTGAACGCCTACGATATGGAAAACGCAATGAAGATGATCGTCGGGTCGGCGAACAGCATGGGAATCAAAACGGAACTTTAATTTTCAAAGGTCGAGCGTTATGTCGAAACGAGGAAAGCGGTACAAGCAACTGACCGAGAAGGTCGATCGAGATAAGGTCTACGAGTTGGACGAGGGGTTGCAGTTGATGAAGGACTCCTCGACCTGCAAGTTTGACGAGTCGGCGGACGTCGCCGTCAAATTGGGCGTCGACCCGCGCAAGGCCGATCAGAACATTCGCGGGAGCGTGGTCCTGCCCAAGGGATCCGGGAAAAAATTCCGCGTTCTGGTGTTCGCCAAAGGCGAAAAGCAAAAAGAGGCGCAAGACGCCGGAGCCGACGCCGTTGGCGCGGATGAGCTGGTGGAGAAAATCCAGGGCGGATGGTTGGAATTCGACCGCGTGGTGGCCACCCCGGACATGATGGCGGTGGTGGGCCGACTGGGTAAAGTTTTGGGTCCCCGCGGACTCATGCCCAACCCCAAAACCGGAACCGTGACCTTCGACGTCAAGCAGGCGGTCGAACAAATCCAGGCCGGTAAAGTCGATTTTCGCGTGGACAAGGGCGCGATCATTCACGTCAGCATCGGTAAAGTCAGTTTTTCCGTTGAAGATTTGAAGGAAAACCTGAGCGCGGTTCTGGACGCTCTGGTGCGTATGAAACCTGCGTCCAGTAAAGGCCATTATATTAAGGGGCTGTCTGTGTCCTCCACCATGGGGCCGGGAATCAAGACAGTCCATGCGATTTAAAGGCGGGGAATCCCGTTAACCTTTTTTTAGACAAAAAATACCATGCCCAACCCAGCTAAAGAAAAAGCCGTAGCGGAACTCAACGAATTGTTCCAAAAAGCCCAATCCGTCGTTTTGGCCGATTATCAGGGCGTCACCGCCCCGGCCTTGGCCGGACTTCGCCGTTATATGAAGGAAAGGTCTTTGGGGTTCTATGTGGTGAAAAATACGCTGGCCAAGCAGGCCGCTAAAAATACGCCCCTGGAGGCCTTGGACGACGATACTTATAAAGGGCCGATTTCCATGGTGATCAGTTTTGACGATCTGGTCGCCCCGGCGAAGGCCCTGACCGATTACGCCAAAACCGGACCCGATAAAGAACCCGAGATTTTGTGCGGCGTGTTGAGCGGAAAAAAAATCTCCCGCGCCGAAGTGGAGGCTCTATCGAAACTGCCTTCCAGAGAAGCCTTGCTTTCGCAAATGTTGAGCGTGTTCCAGGGTCCCGCAACCCAGTTTGTTGGAACCCTGCAGGGCGTGACCCAGAAATTTGTCGGAACCTTGAACGCAATTAAAGAGCAAAAAGAGAAAACCGGGTGAGTTTAGGAGCGGGAAAAGGTTCCCCTGCAAACGATCAATTCATACTAAAAACTTTAAAAATATTCAATATTGAATCAGGAGGACGAGATGGCTGCAACAAAAGAGGATGTGGTTTCCTTCATCGACAATATGACCGTATTGGAGATGTCAGAATTTGTTAAAGAATTGGAAGAAAAATATGGAGTCACCGCCGCCGCTCCCGCCATGGCTATGCCCATGGGTGGAATGGCCGCCGGCGGAGGCGAAGCCGCCGAAGAGCAAACCGAGTTCGACGTCGTGCTCGTCAGCATTGGCGACAAGAAAATCCAGGTGATCAAAGAGGTTCGCGCAGTGACCGGTCTGGGGTTGAAAGACGCCAAGGATCTGGTCGAAGCCGCTCCCAAGGCCATTAAAGAAGGCGTGACCAAGGAAGAAGCCGAAGAGATCAAGAAAAAAGTCGAAGAGACCGGAGCTACCGTCGAAATCAAGTAATTTGTTGACTTGTTAACCGGTTAACTAGTTAACAGGTTACCGAACCTTGACCTTTCCGCGTCGCCAGGCAAGCGTCTGGAGGCAATATTGATTTGCAAACCCAACGTGGCTTGTGGCGTTTGCGTATAAGCGGCGCCTATTTGCGTCGGCGTTTCGCCGGTTAAAGGCGAGTATTGAATTGTTAGAGATATCCAAAAACCTTCCCTTAAAAAAGGTTTACGACAGCCTATGTCCAAAAATATGACCGAGAGACCGTCGACGGCTCCCCGGGAGCGAATGAACTTTGCCCGCATCCCGTCGGTGATCGATATTCCCAACCTGATTGAAATACAAAAAAAGTCGTTCGAAGCTTTTATGCAAGCCGACCGCAAGCCGAGGGACCGAAAGGTTCAGGGTCTGGAAGAAGTTTTTCGCGACGTGTTTCCTATTTCTGATCTGAATATAAACGCCCGCCTGGAATACGTCGGTTACGAAACCGGAGTCTGGGAGGTCGATGGGGATGAGTTCGGCGAATTGGGCGGACCCGGCGTGGTCGATCCAAAAACCGGACACGAAACGATTCAAAAAGAGAAGTTCAAGCTCAGCGAGTGTCGGCAAAAAGGCCTCACCTATTCCGAGCCGATCAAGATCATGGTGCGCATGGTTTTGTTTGACCGGGAGCGCGTGGATCTCAGCCCGAAAATATTGAAAACCCTGGAAGGCCGATACCTGGTCGAGGAAGTCAAGAAACCGGGAACCAGTAAAACGCTCATTCCGAACCGGACCGAAATCACCCCGGATATCATTGAAATCCTGCAGGAGCATAAGGTCCTTCACGCCACGGTGAACACCGTGAGAGAAGTCAAGGAACAGAAAATTTTTCTCGGCGAAATGCCGATGATGACCAACACCGGCACCTTCATGATCAACGGCGTCGAACGCGTTATCGTCAGCCAGATGCACCGCTCGCCCGGCGCCTTCTTCGCGCACGACAAGGGCAAATCCCATGTCAGCGGAAAACTCCTTTATTCCGCCCGCGTGATTCCGGACCGCGGGTCCTGGGTGGATTTCGAATTTGACGGCAAGGATATCCTCTACGTTAAAATCGACCGGCGGCGGAAAATGCCCGCCACCATCCTGCTCAACGCTTTTGGAATGAACAACCAGCAAATTCTCGAGACTTTTTACAAGATCGAGGAAGTCGTCGTCAGCAAGGACCAGCGTTTTACCATGTCCGCCAAAAGCCTGATGATCGGCATGACCGTTCTGGAAGACGTGGTCGATTCCAAATCCGGCGACCCGTATGTCAAGGCCGGCAAAAAAGTAGCGGTGACCCATAAAAAACGCATCGCCAAGAATTTCAAAAGCGCCCAGAAAGTGGAAGTCGACCCCGAGTCCCTGCTGGGCAAGATATTGGCGGAAGACCTCGTCGACCAGAATACCGGCGAGGTGCTGGCCGGTCTCAATCACGAGATCACCGTCGACACGCTCAAGGCGATAGCCGAAAGCGGCGTGAAGAAAATCCGCGTCCTGCATATCGACGAAGAAGCGTCCGACACCGCGATACGGGACACCCTGGTCGCCGCCAAGATAAGTACTTATGAAGAGGCCATTCGAGAGATATACAAACGGCTTCGCCCCGGCGACCCGCCCACCGTCGAGATCGCCAGGACCCTTTTCAAGAACATGTTTTTCAATCCCAAACGCTACAACCTTTCCGTAGTGGGCCGATTGAAAATGAACCAGAAATTCGGTCTGGAAATTCCGGAAGAAAACCGTCTGCTCACCATTGACGATATGGTGTCCGTGGTTCGTTATATCGTCGATCTCAGAAACAACATCGGCCTGGTGGACGACATCGATCATCTCGGCAACCGCCGGGTGCGCGCCGTTGGCGAATCGCTGGAAAATCAGTTCCGGGTCGGACTGGTCCGCATGGAGCGCGCCATCATTGAGCGCATGTCCATCCAGGACCTGGAAGTCTCCATGCCCCACGACCTGATCAATTCCAAACCTGTCACCGCCGCCATCAAGGAATTTTTTGGCAGCAGTCAGTTGTCCCAGTTCATGGATCAAACCAATCCCCTCTCCGAGATCACCCACAAGCGGCGGTTGAGCGCTTTGGGACCCGGCGGGCTGACCCGCGAGCGGGCCGGATTTGAAGTGCGCGACGTGCATCCCACGCATTACGGGCGAATCTGCCCCATCGAAACGCCGGAGGGACCCAACATCGGTCTCATCTCGTCGCTCAGCACCTTCGCCAGGGTCAACGAGTACGGTTTCATTGAGACCCCGTACCGGAAAGTGGAAAACGCCAAAGTCAGCGACGCCGTGGAATTCCACAACGCCATGGTGGAAGACAAATACGTGATCGCCCAGGCCAACGCAGTGTTGACCGACAAAGGCAAGTTTCAAGAAGAAATCATATCCGCCCGCCAGGGAGGCGACTTCATTTTATCCCCGGCGGATAAAGTCAATTTCATGGACGTGTCGCCCAAACAGCTCATCAGCGTGGCCGCGTCGCTCATTCCCTTTTTGGAAAACGACGACGCCAACCGGGCGCTCATGGGTTCCAACATGCAACGGCAAGCCGTGCCCCTGCTCAAATGCGAGGCCCCGTTGGTGGGAACCGGAATGGAAGCCATTGTGGCCCGCGACTCTGGGGCGGTGATCATGGCGAAACACGACGGCGAAGTCATCAGCGCCGACGCTTCGAGAATCGTCGTACGCGCCACGAACAAAAAAGGCCGACGCCAGATCGTCGAGCCGGGCGTCGATATCTACACCCTGTACAAATACCAGCGGTCCAACCAGAACACCTGCGTCAATCAAAAACCCTTGGTCGCTACCGGAGACAAAATCCAGGCAGGGGACGTTATTGCGGACGGACCCTCTACCGATCAGGGCGAGTTGGCCCTTGGTCGAAACGTGCTGGTCGCGTTCATGCCCTGGGACGGATACAACTTCGAGGACGCCATCATTGTCAGCGAAAAGCTGGTCAAGGAAGACGTGTACACCTCGATTCATATCGAGGAATTTGACGTCGAGGCCCGCGACACCAAACAAGGCAAAGAAGAAATCACCCGCGACATTTCCAACATCGGCGAGGAAGCTCTGAAAAACCTCGACGAGAGCGGCATCATCCGAATCGGCGCCAGCGTGAAAGCCAACGACATCCTCGTCGGCAAAATCACGCCCAAAGGCGAGACCCAGCTCAGTCCGGAAGAAAAACTTCTCAAGGCCATCTTCGGCGAAAAGGCCGGAGACGTTCGCGACACCTCGCTCCGGGTTCCTCCTGGAATCAACGGCATCGTGATCGACGTCAAAGTATTTTCGCGCAAGGGAGTCGACAAGGATTTCCGATCCATGTCCATCGAGGAAGAGGAAATTTCCCGGATCGAGAAGGACTTCAACGACGAAATTAAAATCGTCAAAAGCGAAACCGAGAAACGCATGATCGGAATGCTCGAGGGTCGCGAGGTGGTCCGCGGCGGCGCCGTGGGCAAGCAGACCCTGAAAAAGGGACAGGAGTTAGACTTGGCGACGCTCAAAAAACTCGCCCCCAAGGACCTGGCCAAGATCAACGCCCAGGGCGTTCCGCCGGAAGACCTTCAGGATTTGGAAGAAAACTCCAGGGAGCAAATCCAGCTTCTGAAATCCATGCTCAGCGATAAAATTGCCAAACTGAAAAAAGGCGACGACCTGTCGCCCGGCGTCATCAAGATGGTCAAAGTGTTCGTCGCCATGAAGCGCAAGCTCCAGGTGGGCGATAAAATGGCGGGCCGTCACGGCAACAAGGGCGTGGTGTCCAACATCGTTCCCGAAGAAGATATGCCCTACCAGGAAGACGGAGTTCCCATCGAGTTGATCCTCAACCCGTTGGGCGTGCCCTCGCGAATGAACGTGGGACAGATTCTGGAAACCAATCTTGGAATGGCCGCCAAAGTCAAAAACAAGTTCATGGCCACCCCGGTTTTCGACGGGGCCAGCCAACAGCAGGTCCGCGATCTTCTGATTGAGGAAAACTGCTCGCCCAGCGGCGAAGTGAAGCTGTACGACGGGCGAAGCGGACAACCCTTCCGCCAAAAAGTGATGGTGGGATACATTTATATGTTGAAGCTCCATCATTTGGTCGACGACAAGATTCACGCCCGGTCCACCGGTCCCTATTCCCTGGTCACCCAGCAACCCTTGGGAGGCAAGGCCCAGTTTGGCGGACAGCGCCTGGGAGAAATGGAAGTCTGGGCGCTGGAGGCTTACGGAGCCGCGTACACCCTGCAGGAAATGCTGACCGTTAAATCCGACGACGTGGAAGGCCGGAAACGGATGTACGAAGCCATCGTCAAGGGCGACACCAACCTGACGGCCGGCTTGCCGGAGTCTTTCAACGTTCTGGTCAAAGAACTGCAAAGTCTGGCCATCGACGTGGAGTTGATCGAAAGCGAGAAGTGACCCGCGCCGACTCCCCCTTGTAAAGGGGGTTGGGGGATTCCAGATTAGAGTGGGCAGTGGTCGGTTGAGGGTTGACAGTTTAAAGAAAATTATCCAAACGCAAACCATTGCCTCCGGCGGGCACGCCGGTAAATTTTTAAGAAATTGTAAAGATATTTAACTAACCACATAACCCGTTTCGCAAAAGGGAGACAACACTGGTGGATAGTTTTAACTTTTTTGAAAAACCAAAAAACCCCGTCATGTTCGACGCCATTCGCATTCGTCTGGCGTCCCCGGAAAAAATCCGGTCCTGGTCTTACGGCGAAGTCAAAAAGCCCGAGACCATCAACTACCGGACCTTCAAGCCCGAACGGGACGGGTTGTTCTGCGCCAAAATCTTTGGTCCCGTAAAGGACTGGGAGTGCAATTGCGGCAAGTACAAACGCATGAAGCACAAGGGAGTGGTGTGCGAAAAATGCGGCGTGGAAGTCATTCTGTCCAAGGTGCGCCGCGAGCGGCTCGGCCATATCGAGTTAGCCAGCCCCGTGGCCCATATCTGGTTCTTCAAAGGCCTGCCCAGTCGGCTCGGTCACCTCTTGAACCTGAGCCTCAAGGATCTTGAGAGAATCATCTATTTTGAAAACTACATCGTCATCGATCCAGGAGACTCCGACCTGAAAGAAGAGCAGTTGATCACGGAGGAAGAATTCCGTGAAAACGAGATGGCTTTTCCGGACACCTTCAAGGCCATGATCGGCGCGGAAGCGATCTATGAAATACTTCGCAACCTCAATCTGGACGAACTTGCGGTCACCATAAAAGAAGACTTCGCCGCCACCAAGTCGGTGTTGAATTCCAGGAAGCTCGCCAAACGGTTAAAAATCGTCGAGTCCTTTCGTAAATCCGGGAACAAGCCCGAGTGGATGATCATGCACGTGGTGCCGGTCATTCCTCCGGAGTTGCGTCCGCTCGTTCCTTTGGACGGCGGCCGTTTTGCCACCTCGGATCTGAACGACTTGTATCGTCGCGTCATCAACCGCAACAACCGGCTCAAGCGCCTGCAGGAATTGAAGGCGCCGCAGATCATCATCCGCAACGAAAAACGCATGTTGCAGGAAGCCGTCTCCGCCCTGTTCGACAACGGTCGGCGCGGTCGGACTTTGCGCGGCACCAACAAGCGCCCGCTCAAGTCGCTGAGCGACATGCTGAAAGGCAAGCAGGGTCGGTTCCGGCAAAACCTGTTAGGCAAGCGCGTGGATTACTCCGGGCGATCGGTTATCGTGGTTGGACCCGAACTGAAATTCCACCAGTGCGGTCTGCCCAAGAAGATGGCCCTCGAACTGTTCAAACCGTTCATCTTCAACCGCCTGGAGCAAAAAGGCTACGCCGCCACCATCAAAACCGCAAAGAAGATGGTGGAACAGGAGCGCGCTGAAGTATGGGAAGTGTTGGAGGAAGTGGTTCAAAAGCATCCGCTTCTGCTCAACCGCGCCCCCACCCTGCATCGCCTGGGCATTCAGGCTTTCGAGCCGGTGCTCATCGAAGGCAAGGCCATCCGCATCCATCCGTTGGTGTGCACCGCGTTCAACGCGGACTTCGACGGCGATCAAATGGCGGTTCACGTGCCTTTGTCCATGGAAGCCCGGACCGAAGCCAAACTGCTCATGCTGGCGCCGAACAACATTTTATCTCCGTCCAACGGGAAGCCCATCGCCGTGCCCAGTCAGGACATCGTGCTGGGATGTTATTACATGACCAAAGTTCGCGGCGGGGTCAAAGGCGAGGACAAGGTGTTTTCCGGACCCAAGGAAGTTCTTGCCGCCTACGACGGGGACGAATTGGATCTGCAGGCTCGTATCATGGTTCGCCTTGATGGGGAGTTGGTTTCCGCTACGACCGGTCGCATCCTGCTTTATGAAGCGCTTCCGGAGGGATTGCCCTTTTCCCTGGTGAACCGGGTGATGAATAAAAAATTCCTGTCCGAGCTTATTCAAACCTCCTTTAAGGAGATGGGAAGAGAAAAGACCGTTGCCCTGCTCGACGACGTCAAGGAATTGGGATTCAAATACGCCACCGAGGCGGGAATCACCATCTCCATCGAACAGATGAAGATTCCGGACAACAAACGCTCTTTGGTGGATAAAACCGGGGACGAGGTCCTCAGGGTATACAAGCAGTACCGGGACGGACTCATCACCAACGGCGAGCGCTACAACAAGGTGATCGACATTTGGTCGCATGTCACCGAGCGGGTTTCCGAGGAAATGTTCAAAGAACTGGAAGACGAGGACGAACGCATTGTCGCCGGCAAGGCGAAGGGAGATTTCAACTCGATTTTTATCATGGCCGATTCCGGCGCGCGCGGCAGTCAGCAGCAACTTCGCCAGTTAGCGGGGATGCGCGGATTGATGGCCAAGCCTTCCGGCGAAATCATCGAAACCCCGATCACCGCGAACTTCCGCGAAGGTTTGTCTGTCATTCAATATTTTATTTCCACGCATGGCGCGAGAAAAGGCCTGGCGGACACCGCGCTCAAAACCGCCAACTCGGGTTATTTGACCCGGCGGCTGGTGGACGTCGCCCAGGACATGATCATCCATGAAGAAGATTGCGGAACCTTGAAAGGAATCTACGCGGCCTCGCTGGTTGAGGCGGGCGAGATCATCCAGCACCTGGGCGAGAGGATCCTCGGAAGGACCGCTCTGGAAGACGTTGTCGATCCATTCAACAACGAGTTGCTGATCAAGGCCAATGGGTTGATCGACGAAAGAATCGTGGAGAACATCGACAACTCCGGCGTCGAAGGTATTTGGATTCGCTCCGGCCTCACGTGCGAATCGAAAAGCGGGTTGTGCGTTAAATGTTACGGGCGCAACCTGGCCACCGGCGACTGGGTGGAGATCGGCGAACCGGTAGGCGTGATCGCGGCGCAATCCATCGGCGAGCCGGGGACCCAGCTCACCATGCGGACCTTCCACATCGGCGGAACCGCGAGTCGCGTGGTGGAGCAAACCACCCTGCAAACCAAAAAAGGCGGCATAGTTAAATACGCCGGACTGAGAACTATCAAAAACCAGAACGGCGAAATCATCGTCATGAACCGTAACGGAAGTCTGGTGGTTCAGGACGAAAACGGCAGGGAAAAAGAGAAATACTCCGTCGTTTACGCCGCCAAGCTTAAAGTCCAGGACAACCAGGAAGTCCATATGGGACAGACGCTGGTCGAGTGGGATCCTTACAGTAACTCCATTCTTACGGAGGTCGAGGGAACCATCGCTTTCGGCGATATCGTGGAAGGGCTGACCATGAAGGAGGATTTCGACGAAATCACCGGTCTGTCCTCCAAGGTCATCATCGGTCACCGCGACGAAAAGAAGCAACCCAGGATATCCATAAAGGACGCTAGCGGCGAAACCCTGCGGCGTTACATTCTGCCGGCGGGCGCGCACATCAGCATCAACGAGGGCGACGCCGTCAACGCGGGCGACGTGATCGTCAAGATCCCCCGGGAGTCGGCGAAGACCAAGGACATCACCGGCGGTTTGCCGCGCGTTGCCGAGCTGTTTGAAGCGCGTAAACCTCACGAGCAGGCCACCATCAGCGAAATTTCCGGCGAAGTGAAAATGGGCGGTTTCGTCAAAGGCATGCGCCAGGTTGTGGTGACCAGCGACACCGGCGAGGAGCGCGAATATCTGATCCCGCGGGGCAAGCACGTCAACGTGCACGACCACGACCAAGTGATCGCGGGCGAACCTCTGATGGACGGCGCGTCCAACCCGCACGACATATTGAGGGTTTTGGGCGAGAACGAGTTGCAGAAATATCTGGTGAACGAGGTTCAGGAGGTGTACCGCCTCCAGGGCGTTAATATCAACGACAAGCATATCGAGATCATTGTTCGTCAGATGTTGCGCCACCTCGTCATCGAAGATTCTGGAGACACGGAATTGTTGGTCGGCGAGATGGCGACCAAAAAACAGTTCAACAAGATCAACCAGGAAGTCATCAAAAATAAAGGCAAGCCCGCCAAGGGGGTTCCGGTCCTGTTGGGCATCACCAAGTCCTCCCTCAGCACGGAGAGTTTTATCTCCGCCGCGTCGTTCCAGGAAACCACCCGCGTGTTGACCGAAGTGAGCGTGAGCGGCAAGGAAGACCGATTGGTGGGACTGAAAGAAAACGTCATCATGGGAAGATTGATTCCCGCCGGTACAGGGTGTCGCGCTTATTCGGGCATTCGAATTGAAGAGCCGGAAATCGAGGAAATTCCCGAAAAGCCGCAACCGGAGGAAGAAATCGTCGCAGAAGTGTAATAAAGCATTTTTCCTGCTTGACTACGCATAGAACAATGTATAGAATAGCCAACTTTTAATCCAAAGAAATCCTTGGACTTACCCTCCTTTAAAGGCTCTATTCCGCTTTTAAAAACAACGGTTTGTCATGGTTTCCCAGTTTATGGGAGGGAGTTTTATTGCCCACAATTAATCAGTTGATCCGGTTTGGAAGAAAAAAGCAGACGAAAAAGAGCGACAGTCCGGCTCTGCGGGCTTGCCCTCAAAGACGGGGAGTGTGCGTTCGGGTTTACACTTCTACGCCAAAAAAACCGAACTCGGCGTTGAGGAAAGTTGCCCGCGTTCGTTTGACGAACGGAATGGAAGTGACCACTTACATTCCCGGCGTTGGCCATAATCTTCAAGAGCATTCTATTGTCATGATACGCGGCGGGCGGATTAAGGATTTGCCGGGCGTTCGGTATCATGTGGTGCGGGGAGTCCTGGACACGCTTGGCGTGGCTAATCGGATGCAGTCGCGTTCCAAGTATGGCGCGAAACGACCTAAAAAGACGGACGGATAAAATAAAAAATGGGAAGAAGACGAGAAGCGGAAAAACGGACGATCAATCCCGACCCCAAGTTTAACGATTTGGTGGTTGCCAAGTTCATCAACAACCTTTTTCTTCAAGGAAAAAAGAGTCTGGCGGAGAGGGTGTTTTACCAGTCTCTGGACATCATTGCAGAAAAGACCAAGGAAGAACCCTTGAAGGTATTTAAAAAGGCCATCGACAACGCTTCCCCGATGCTGGAAGTGCGTTCGCGCAGAGTGGGCGGCGCCACCTATCAGGTTCCTGTCGAGGTCAAGTCCCGCCGGCGTCAGGCGCTCGGTATGCGATGGGTCATCAGTCACGCCCGCAGCAGGGCCGGCCGGTCGATCGTGGAAAAGTTGTGCGCCGAAATCATAGACGCCTACAACAGCACCGGCGGCGCGGTCAAGAAAAAAGAAGACGTTCACAGGATGGCCGAAGCCAATAAGGCCTTCGCTCATTACCGGTGGTAGGAAAGAAATCCCCTCATGATTAAATCCCTCGAAAAAATAAGAAACATCGGCATCATCGCCCATATCGACGCCGGAAAAACCACGACCACCGAACGAATTTTGTATTACACCGGTAAAAGTCACAAGCTGGGCGAGGTGCACGAAGGCACCGCCACCATGGACTGGATGGAGCAGGAGCAGGAGCGGGGCATCACCATCACCTCCGCCGCGACGACCTGTTTCTGGCTGGATCATCAAATCAACATCATCGACACCCCCGGGCATGTGGATTTCACCGCCGAAGTCGAGCGTTCCTTGAGAGTGTTGGACGGCGCCGTGGGCGTGTTCTGCGCCGTGGGCGGGGTGGAGCCGCAGTCGGAAACCGTTTGGCGGCAAGCCAGCAAGTACCGCGTTCCGCGGATCGGATTTGTCAACAAGATGGACCGCGCTGGAGCGGACTTTGTCAATTGCGTGGGGCAAATGAAAGAGCGTCTCAACGCCAATCCCGTTCCTTTGCATTTTCCCCTGGGCGCCGAAAGCGAGTTCAAGGGGATCATCGACCTGGTTCGTATGAAGGCGCTGATGTTCACCGACGATAAGGGCGAAACCTTTGACGAGGTCGAGATTCCTGCGGAATATAAGGACGAAGCTGACAAGTATCGCGAGCAACTTCTGGAGGCCGCTTCCGATTTTGACGAAGGGTTGATGGAGAAATTTTTGAACGGCGATGAAATTTCCCCGGAGGAAATCATCAAGGCCGTGCGCGGCGCCACGTTGGATTTAAGGATCACCCCTATTTTCTGCGGAGCCGCATTCAAGAACAAAGGCGTTCAGCAGTTGCTCGACGCTGTCGTGATGTATTTGCCTTCGCCTCTGGACGTCCCTGCGATAGAGGGGATCAATCCCAACACGCAGAAAGAAGTGACTCGTAAAACCGACAAAAATGAACAACTCTCCGCTCTCGCGTTCAAGATCATGACCGATCCTTTTGTCGGGCAGTTGGCGTTCATTCGCGTTTACTCTGGTGAATTGAAAGCCGGGGGTTATATCTATAATTCCAGTAAGAACCAGCGCGAGCGCGTGGGTCGACTGCTTCGCATGCATTCGAACAAGCGCGAGGAGGTAAAATCCGTTTCGGCGGGAGACATCGCCGCAGCCATAGGATTCAAAAAGACCTTCACCGGAGACACGATTTGCGATGAAAAGGATCCTGTGATTCTGGAGTCCATCCAATTTCCCGAACCCGTCATTTCCGTCGCCATCGAGCCGAAAACCAAAGCCGAGCAGGACAAGCTTGCCGAAGCCCTGGGCAAACTTTTGCAAGAAGATCCCACTTTCGTCGTCAAGGCCGATCCCGAAACCAACCAGACCATCATGTCCGGAATGGGCGAGTTGCATCTTGAAGTTCTGGTGGACCGCATGAAACGGGAGTTTTCTTTGGACGTCAACGTGTCCAAGCCTCAGGTGGCGTATCGGGAGACCATCACCCAGGCGGTCGAGGAAGACCATAAGTATGTCAAGCAGACCGGCGGACGCGGCCAGTACGGTCACGTAACGATTCTGGTCGAGCCTCGCAAGCCGGGCGCCGGTTATGAATTCATCAATAAAATCGTCGGCGGTTCTATTCCCAAGGAGTTCATTCCTGCGGTGCAAAAAGGCATCGATGAGGGAATGCAACGCGGCGTGTTGTGCGGCTATTCCGTGGTGGACGTTGGCGTGACTCTGTTGGATGGGTCGTATCACGACGTCGACTCGTCCGAAATGGCGTTCAAGATTTGCGCTTCCATCGCGTTTCAGGCCGCCTGTAGAAAAGCCAAGCCGGCGCTTTTGGAACCCATAATGGACATCGAGGTGGTCACGCCTGAAGATTTTATGGGCGACGTGATCGGCAACCTCAGCGGAAAGCGCGGCAAGATAAAAGAATTGGGCGAGCGCGCGGGGGCAAAAGTGATCAAGGCCGAGGCTCCCTTAGCTAATATGTTTGGTTATTCCACCAGTCTGCGGTCCATGACGCAGGGTCGGGCCAATTATTCCATGGAGTTTGCAAAATACGACGTGGTACCGTCCATGATTTCGGAAGAGATCATCGCTAAAGTTAAAGGAACCCCGAAAGAGGCCGTGGCGACCGGCAACTGATTTAGTAGCGGGGAAAAATTATTAACAATAATCGTTTTTGGAGTCAGCCAAATGGCAAAAGAAAAATTCGTTCGCGATAAACCGCATTTGAATGTTGGAACTATCGGGCACGTGGACCATGGAAAAACCACCCTCACCGCGGCCATCACGGAAGTTTTAGCTAAAAAGGGGCTCGCCGATTACGTCCCCTTCGACAAAATCGACAAGGCGCCAGAGGAGAGAGAGCGCGGCATCACCATCGCCATCGCCCATGTTGAATATCAATCCGAGATACGCCATTACGCGCATGTCGACTGCCCCGGTCACGCCGACTACGTTAAAAACATGATCACCGGAGCCGCGCAAATGGACGGCGCCGTTCTGGTTCTGAACGCCGCCGACGGTCCCATGCCTCAAACCCGCGAACACATCCTTTTGGCGCGCCAGGTAGGCGTTCCCAGAATCGTCGTTTTTCTCAATAAGGTGGATATGGTGGACGACGAGGAGCTTCTCGACCTGGTCGAGCTGGAAGTGCGCGAGTTGTTGACCGAATATAAATACCCCGGCGACGACATTCCGATCATTCGAGGCAGCGCTCTGCACGCCTTGGAAAATCCGGAAGACGAGGAAAAAACCAAATGTATCTGGGAGTTGATAAAGGCGCTGGACGAATACGTCCCGATTCCCGAGCGCGCCGTCGACAAACCTTTCCTGATGCCCATCGAGGATATCTTCAGCATCTCCGGGCGTGGAACGGTAGCTACCGGCAGAATTGAAGCTGGCGTCGTTCATGTCGGCGACGAGGTGGAGATTGTCGGTTTCCGGCCCACCACCAAAACCGTTATCACCGGCGTGGAAATGTTCCGCAAATTGCTGGACGACGGGCAGGCGGGCGATAATATCGGAGCGTTGCTCCGCGGCACCAAGCGCGACGATATCGAACGCGGGCAGGTGCTCGCCAAGCCGGGAAGCATCACTCCGCACACCAAGTTCAAGGCCCAGGTCTATATATTGAAAAAAGAAGAAGGCGGTCGACACACGCCGTTTTTTAACGGCTACCGTCCGCAGTTTTATTTTCGGACCACGGACGTTACCGGCATTTGTACCCTGAAAGAAGGCGTTGAGATGGTCATGCCTGGGGACAATGTGGATATGACGATCGATTTGATCACGCCCGTAGCTATGGACAAGGAACTGCGATTCGCTATTCGCGAAGGCGGCCGTACCGTGGGCGCCGGAGTCGTGGGCGAGGTTGTTGAATAATGGCCGAACAAAGCCAAAAGATTAAAATCAAGCTTAAAGCTTACGACCACAAGCTCCTGGACTGGTCTGTTGGCGAAATCGTGGAGACGACCAAACGGACCGGCGCGCGAGTGGTGGGACCCATCCCTCTGCCGACGGTGAGAAACAGTTGGACGGTGTTGAGGTCTCCGCATGTCGACAAGAAATCCAGGGAGCAGTTTGAGATTCGGACTCATAAGAGGATCCTGGAGATTCTCGAGCCGACCCCTCAGACGGTCGACGCTCTCATGAAGCTGGATCTTTCCGGCGGCGTGGATATAGAAATAAAACTGTAAGCGTCGGCGCCAGGCAAGCGCCTGGAGGCATTAGGCGTAACTTATTTGGGTAACGCTACGGATTCGGCGACAATTGTATATTTCGGGACGAAGAAAAAGTATTTTATGGATTCGTCTATTTTAAAACTTTTTCGGCGACCTGTTAGCTAGAGAGAACTATGAACACCTTGTTGGGTAAAAAAGTTGGAATGACTCAGATTTTCTCCGAAAAGGGAGATTGTGTGCCTGTGACCGTGGTCGCCATGGAGAGTTGCATTCCCGTATTGCAAAAAACTCAGGAGAAAGACGGTTACAACGCCGTGCTGGTGGCCTGCGGCGAAAGAAAGCCCAAGCGCACCAACAAACCTCTTCAGGGGTTCTATGACAAGCACAAACTCAAACCCGCCCGCCAACTGACCGAATTTCGCGACGAAACCGCGGAAGAAGATCAGCTCGGCAAACCGTTGGATACGGGCATGTTCAGCGCGGGAGATCTTGTGTCTGTGGTCGGGACGTCCAAGGGTAAAGGGTTCGCGGGCGTGATGAAGCGTCACAACTTTAAGGGAAAGAACTCGTCGCATGGAACGCACGAATCCTTTCGCGGCGGCGGTTCTATTGGTATGCACACCTACCCGGGACGCGTATTCAAAGGCAAAAAAATGCCGGGCCGGATGGGCGGCGATCGCATTCAAGTTAAAAATTTACAAGTGGTCCAGGTCGACGCAGACAAAAATATTTTGCTCATCAAAGGCGCCGTGCCCGGCGCCCGGGGCGGAATGGTTCGCGTGACCCAAATCCACAAGGCCAAGGAATAAAATGCCCGAATTGAATCTGGTAGACATTAATAATAACAAGGTTGGGACCGTTCAGGCCTCGCCCAAGGTGTTCGAGTCAAAAATTTACGAGCACCTGGTGCATCATTACACGATCATGCAGTTGGCCCGGCGCCGATCGGGTACCGCCAGCACCAAAAGCTCCTACGGTGAGATTAGCGGAAGCGGAAAAAAGCCTTGGAAACAAAAAGGCACGGGTCGGGCCAGAGCGGGATCGACGCGGTCCGCCCTCTGGCGCGGCGGTATGACGACTTTTGGGCCGACCCCGCGCGATTTCGATATCAAGCTGTCCAAGAAAAACAAGCGGCTCGCCTTGCGATCCGTTTTGACCGAGCGGGTCCAGCAAAACGCTTTTCATGTGGTCGATAAACTGACCCTGGACCAGCCCAAAACCAAAGACGCCGTCCAGTTGCTGAAAAAACTGGAACTGACCGCAAAAATCCTGTTCGTGATCGCCGAGAAAAACCTGAACCTGGAATTGGCGGTGCGCAATATACCCAACGTCGACGTATTGCATGTAGACGGACTCAACGTGTTTGACATTTTGAACCATGGTTCGCTGGTTTGCACGCCTGAAGCCGTAAAAAAAATCGAGGAGCGGCTGACCGTATGAAAGAACTGCATCGAGTACTGGTCAAACCCCTGCTCACTGAGAAAAGCAACGATTTGTTGCAGGGAAACAACTCCGTCACCTTTCAGGTGGACAGGCGAGCCAACAAGATAGAGATCAAGGCGGCGGTGGAGAAAATTTTCAACGTCTCCGTTGTGGACGTCAATACCCTCAACGTCAAGGGTCGGCGTAAACGGTTCGGTAAAGCCGTCGGCGTTTCCAAAAGCTGGAAAAAAGCGGTGGTTCAATTGAAAGAGGGCGACAAAATTGAAATATTTGAAGGCGCATAAAAACCATGACCGTTAGAAAACTCAATCCAAGATCCGCGGGCGTTCGGTTCCAGACCATTTCAGGGTTTGAGGAACTGACCAAAAAGACTCCGGAAAAAAGTTTGTTGGTCTCCATTTCGCGAAAAGGCGGGCGCAACAACAACGGGCGGATCACCGCCAAGCGTCGCGGCGGCGGACACCGCAAGCTGTACAGGATGATCGACTTTAAAAGAAACAAGGACGGGATCGAAGCCAAGGTTGCCGGGATCGAATACGATCCCAACCGGTCCGCCAACATCGCTTTGCTGGTGTACACCGACGGAGAAAAACGCTACATCCTGGCTCCCAGCGGATTGACGGACGGCGACAAGGTCATGTCCGGCGAAGGCGCGGAAATTCGTAAGGGCAATTGTCTTCCCCTGAGCGCCATTCCGGAAGGAACGCTGATTCACAATATCGAGATGCGTCCCGGAAAAGGCGGTCAATTGGCCCGTTGCGCGGGAACCTTCGCCCGGCTCATGGCGAAGGAAGGCAAGATGGCCAACCTGAAGCTGACCTCGGGAGAGGTTCGCCTGATCGACGTAAACTGCCGGGCCACGATCGGGACCGTGGGCAACTCGGAGCATGAAAATATTACCATCGGTAAAGCCGGCAGGAATCGCTGGGTGGGGAAAAGACCTCGCGTGCGCGCGGTGGCCATGAATCCCGTGGACCATCCCATGGGCGGCGGAGAAGGTCGCTCCTCTGGAGGACGGCATCCGTGCAGTCCCTGGGGTATTCCGGCAAAAGGGTATAAAACGCGGAAGAAGACGAAGCTTTCCAGCAAGTATATTTTAAAGAAACGCAAGAAATGAACCGCTTAATCAGGGGAAACTATGGCACGGTCGCTTAAAAAAGGGCCCTTTGTGGACGAATCCCTCGGCGATAAAGTCGAGGACATGAACCGGCGCAACGACAAGAAGATCATTAAAACCTGGTCGCGCCGGTCGACGGTGACCCCGGATTTTGTCGGTCATACCTTCGCCGTGCACAATGGGAAAAAATTTATTCCCGTGTTCATCACGGAAAACATGGTGGGTCACAAGTTGGGGGAGTTTTCCCCTACCCGGACCTTCAGGGGTCATACGGGCAAGACCAAAAAAGCGGCGCCGGGCAAATAAATGTTGATAACGGATCAATGCGAAAGGTAGAACAGTGAAAGCCCTATTGAGACACACGCGTTCCACGCCGCAAAAGGCCCGGCTTGTCGCCGACTTGATTCGCGGGCGCAACGTGAACGACGCCATGAACGTTTTGACGTTCACCCGGAAAAAAGCGGCCCGGACTTTTCAAAAGCTTTTGAAATCCGCCGTCGCCAACGCCGAGGAGAACAACAACGTCATGGACGTGGACGATTTGTACGTCAAGACCGTGAGGGTCGATAAAGGGATTACGTGGAAGCGGCAGATGCCGCGGGCGCGCGGGATGGCCACCACGATTTTGAAACGGACCAGTCATATCAGCATCGAATTGGCAGAAAAATAACAGGGAGGCTCCGTGGGTCAGAAAGTACATCCTTACGGGTTCCGGTTGGGCATCAATAAAACCTGGAACGCAAACTGGATCACCAAAAAGGGATACGCTGAAAATCTTCTGGAAGATATTAATATCCGCAAGTTTATCCAAAAGAACCTCGCGCATGCCGGAATTTCCAAGGTAGAGATCGAGCGTTCTGCCAACCGGGTGCGGATCAACATCCACACCTCCCGGCCGGGAATCATCATCGGCAAAAAGGGACTGGAAGTCGACCGGTTGAAGGAAGAATTGCAGAAGATTATCGCCGGGAAACAGGTCAACCTGAACATCAAGGAAGTCCGGCGGGCGGAACTGGATTCCGCTCTGATCGCGCAAAACATCGCCCTGCAGTTGGAGAAGCGAGTGTCGTTTCGCCGGGCCATGAAAAAGTCGGTGGTCTCTGCCCTGCGCTTCGGCGCCAAGGGAATCAAGGTGCGCTGTTCCGGAAGGTTGGGCGGCGCGGAAATTGCCCGGAGCGAATGGTACCGCGAAGGTCGCGTTCCGCTCCACACCCTGCGCGCTGATATTGATTACGGAACCGCCGAAGGCAACACCACGTACGGCATCATCGGTATCAAGGTCTGGGTGTACAAGGGAGAAATCCTTTCCGGTATGGAAGCTGCGATCCCTGGACGTAGAAATTCCGGAGCCACCAAGAAAAAGGGTAAAACGGGCTGACGGTAAAGTAAAACGCCGGGAAGCTTTGAACTGAATATGAAAAGAAAGGTCCGGGAGGCAGTTGAGCGCCTCTCGAATGGAGAGATAAAATCATGTTGATGCCCAAAAAAACCAAATACCGAAAGCGCCAGAAAGGCAAAAGGCGCGGGACCGCTTATCGGGGCGGCGAGTTGAGCTTCGGTACCGTCGGTTTGCAGGCTACGGGCAGAGGTTGGATCACCAACCGTCAGATCGAAGCCGCCCGAATCGCCATGACCCGGCACGTCAAGCGCGGCGGTAAAATCTGGCTGAGAATTTTTCCCGACAAGCCGATCACCAAGAAGCCCGCGGAAACCCGGATGGGCAAGGGTAAGGGAAGTCCGGAATACTGGGTGGCCGTGATCAAGCCGGGTCGGATTTTGTATGAAATGGAAGGGGTCTCCCTGCCAGTGGCCCGGGAGGCGTTGAGGCTTGCCTCGCACAAACTGCCCCTCGCCACGCGTCTGGTGGTCAAGGAAGGCGCCAACATTTAAATCGGAACGAAAACGAAAAAATGAAACCGCAAGAAATTAGAGAGCTTTCCGAAAAGGAACGCGAGGATAAGATTAAGGACTCTCAGGAAGAGATATTCAACCTGAGGTTTCAGATCGCCACTGGGAAAAATGAAAACCCGGGGCGGATAAGGATTTTGCGCCGTGATATTGCGCGGGTAAAAACCATACAACGCGAAGCGGCGGCGCAGGGCAACGGGTCGGCCAAGGACGCGGACACTAACAACCTAAAAACCAAAGGTCAGTGACTTGGAGTCTCAGAGCGAAAACAAAAAAACGATGACCGGCGACGTCGTCAGCGACAAGATGGATAAGACCGTGGTCGTCTGCGTCGAGCGCAAATATAATCATCCTAAGTTTAAAAAAGTTGTGCGCCGGAGCAAGAGGTACAAGGTACACGACGAGAAGAACGAGTGCCGGACGGGAGATTTTATCTCCATTTGCGAGACGCGCCCCCTCAGTAAGGACAAGCGCTGGCGGCTTCGGGAAATCATAACCAGGGCCGCGCCGGCGTCGGCGGAAAGCGCATAGGGGAAAAAGATGATCCAGTTAAGAACGACGATGGAAGTTGCGGACAACTCCGGCGCTAAACGAGTGCAATGCATAAAAGTTTTGGGAGGCAGTCGCAGGCGTTACGCCAGGGTGGGCGACCTGATTGTCGTCTCCGTCCGCGAGGCCGAGCCGAACACCGCCATTAAAAAAGGCGAAGTGAAAAAAGCCGTTGTCGTTCGTACGCGAAAAGAAGTCAGGCGGGCCGACGGCAGTTATATCAAATTCGACAGCAACGCCGCCGTGTTGATCAACGACGCCAAGGAACCTTTGGGCACCCGCATATTCGGTCCCGTGGCCCGCGAGTTGCGCGCCAAGAAATTCATGAAAATCCTGTCCCTGGCCCCGGAGGTGCTTTGAGTTTATGGGAAAGAAATTGCACATCAAGAAGGACGACGTCGTCCAGGTCATCTCCGGAAAAGAGAAAGGTAAAAAGGGCAAGGTCCTGGCCATTTTCAAGGAGACCAACCGGGCGACCGTTGAGAAACTAAACATGTTCAAGCGGCACACCAAGCCAAGCCAGGGCAACCAGCAAGGCGGCATTATTGAGCGGGAGGGTTCCATTCATATTTCCAACATCCTTCCTGTGGACGACAAGCTGGGCAAGGGCGTACGCGTTAAATGGAAAAAGCTCGAAGACGGGAACCGCGTGCGGGTCAGCGTCAAGACGGGCGAGATCATCGACAAAACCTGAACGGATTAACGAGATAACGGGACACTATGACAGCAACGCTTAAAACCGAATACCGCGAGAAACTTCGACCTCTGATCATGAAAGATCTGGGGCTTAAAAATCCCATGCAGACTCCCAGGTTGACCAAGGTGGTCCTCAATATCGGCATTGGCGACGCGCAGAACAATCCCAAGCTTCTGGAGGCCGGGGTCGAAGAGTTGAAAGCCATCACCGGGCAAAAACCGGTGGTCACCAAAGCCAAAAAAGCCATCTCGAACTTCAAGTTGCGCGAGGGAGTTCCCGTGGGGGTGATGGTGACCCTGCACGGCGACCGGATGTACGATTTTTTTCTACGCCTGGTGAACTTCTCCCTGCCCAGGGTTCGGGATTTCAAGGGGCTTCCGCCGCGGGCTTTCGACGGGCGCGGGAATTACACGATTGGACTCAAGGAGCAGTTGATTTTTCCGGAAATCGATTACGACAAAATAGAAAAAATCATGGGGATGAACATCACCCTGTGCACCAGCGCCGAGACCGACGAGGCCGGGCGTTGCTTGTTAAAACATCTGGGCCTGCCCCTCAGGAAATCATAAAACCGACGGGCTGGAAAAAGGAAACTTATGGCAAAAAAATCTTTGATCGCCAAGCAGAAACGGAAACCGAAGTTCAACGTCCGGGCTTACAACCGATGCAACGTATGCGGTCGGCCCCGGGCCTTCTTACGTAAATTTGGAATTTGCCGGATTTGTTTTCGGCTCCGGGCTTTGCAGGGAGAAATTCCCGGCGTCATTAAAGCCAGTTGGTAAATACCGAATGATAATGATCAGGAGATCGAACCGCAAATGATGACCGATCCAATAGCAGACATGTTCACCCGGATCCGCAACGCCTTAATGGTGAGGCAGACCAAGACGGAAATCCCCGGCTCCAAGATGAAAACGCGGCTCGCCGAAATTTTAAAAGAGCAGGGATACATCCGGAATTTCCGCGTGTTCGACGACGGCAGGCAAGGAGTGCTCCGAGTGTATCTTAAATACGACAAGGACAACTCCGTGATCGCCGGCATCAAACGAATCAGCAAACCGGGTCGGCGCGTTTACGTCGACCGGCAAAACATTCCCAAAGTATTGAACGGTTTGGGAATCGCTATTTTATCCACCTCCTCGGGAGTCAAGACCGATCAAGCCTGCCGCGAAGCGGGAATCGGCGGCGAGATTCTGGGATACGTCTGGTAACGCTATGTCAAGAATTGGAAGACAACCTGTCGCTGTCCCCTCTGGGGTGGATTGTAAATTGGAGGGAGACCTGTTCCGCGCCAAAGGTCCTAAAGGGACCATGGAACGCCGCCTCCACCCCAATATGAAAATTGAGATTCAGAGCGGCGAGATCCTCGTCACCCGGCCCAACGACGAACGCCAGAACCGGGCGTTGCACGGACTCACCCGCACCCTGGTCCACAACATGGTTCACGGCGTGACCGAGGGTTTCAGCAAACAATTGAACATCGTCGGCGTCGGGTACAAAGTCGAACTGCAGGGGAAAAACCTGGTGATGCAATTAGGATTCTCCCATCCCGTCAACGTCAAAGCCCCCCAGGGTCTTGAGTTTGAAGTGGATCCAAAAAAGAACACCATTGTCGTCAAGGGAATCGACAAGGAAAAAGTAGGCCAGATGGCCGCCGATATCCGAAGCCTGCGTCCCCCGGAACCCTACAAGGGCAAAGGCGTGATGTACGCCGACGAGCGAATAATCCGCAAGGCCGGCAAGGCCGCTATAGGAGCGAAGTCTTAAGATGTCCGTCAACGTTCGCCGCGAATTGAGATTGAAAAGAAAAAAACGCGTGAAACTCCAGGTCCAAAAGGACACGGGGAAGTGCCGGCTCACGGTATTCAAAACCGCCAAGCATATTTACGCCCAGATTGTGGACGACCGCGAGCGCAAGACATTGGCGTCCGAGTCCACCGTGTCTCCGAAATTCAAGGAGAGCAAGCAGAGTGGAGGCAATCTAAAAGCCGCCGCCTGGGTGGGCGAGTCTTTGGGAGCCAAAGCCGCAGACCAAGGAATCAAGGAAGTGTATTGCGACCGGAACGGGTTCCGCTACACCGGACGCATCAAAGCCCTGGCCGACGCGGTTCGGGAAAAGGGAGTGAAGTTTTAAAAGGGTCTCTAATAATTGTAAGTTTTTGCTTTCGGCAACGCCCCGTCCCTTATTTATAAGGGACGCTCGCGGCCATGATTAATTTTTAGAGGCGCACTCAAGCGGGAATCAAGCTCCGACGATTTGAGAAAAAAGATTGTCGGGAGTTGGAGTTCCATAACAGCGAGGTAGACTTTGCAAGAAGCCGTGGATTCAAAAAAAGAAGAAATCGTCGACAAAGTCGTCAATATCCGTCGGGTGGCCAAAGTGGTCAAGGGCGGGCGGCGATTCAGCTTCAGTATTTTAATTGTAGTCGGCAACAAGGACGGCCGCGTGGGTTGGGGTCTGGGTAAAGCCACTCAGGTGCCAGAAGCCATTCGCAAAGGCGTGGAGAAAGCCAAGAAGAACATGGTCTCGGTCAGTCTGGCCTCCGGCACCATTCCCCATGAAGCGTTGGGCTGTTACGGGGCAGGCAGAGTGTTGCTGAAACCCGCGTCCCGGGGAACCGGCCTGATCGCCGGCGGGGCTGTGCGCGCCGTATTGGAAGCCGTGGGCGTACGCGACATCCTCACGAAATGTTTGCGCTCCAACAATCCTCACAATGCCGTCAAAGCCACCATCGCCGGATTACAGTCTTTGAGAGACGCCGGTCAAATTGAAAAATTACGGGGTCAACCCGTCGCCGCCAAAACCGCGTAAGGGACCATGCTGACATTATCGAATCTAAAACCCTATCCGGGAACGAAAAAAAATCGCAAACGAGTGGGCCGTGGCATCGGCTCTGGAACCGGCAAGACCTGCGGCAAAGGCCAAAAAGGTCAAAAGTCCCGTTCTGGAGGCAAGCCGCATCCCTGGTTCGAAGGCGGGCAAATGCCCCTGCAACGACGCCTTCCCAAAAGGGGATTCACTAATATTTTCAAAAAGATATTTGAAGTGGTCAACCTTTCCAGGATCGATGGAGTCGAAGGAATCGAAGGAGAAGCGACCCTCGAGGTTTTGAAGGAGAAGGGATTGATCAAAAAAACTAAAGCTGTGAAAATACTTGGCAACGGAGAAATTTCCAGAGCGCTCACCATTCACGCTCATCATTTCAGCCAGTCCGCCAAGGAGAAAATCGAAAAAGCCGGAGGGAAAGCGATTCTTATTAAATGAGCGGCGCAGAGAATATAGGAAACATATTCAAGGTTCCCGAACTGAAGAGGCGCGTCCTCTTTACATTGGGGATTTTGGCCGTCTACAGGCTTGGGGCGCATATCCCCACCCCTGGGATCGACAGCGCGGCGTTGGTGGAGATATTCGCCAGAGTTCAGAGTACCATTCTCGGATTCTTCGACATGTTTTCCGGGGGCGCCCTGAGTCGACTCACGATATTTGCGTTGGGCATCATGCCCTACATCAGCGCCTCCATCATCCTGCAGTTGCTGACGATTGTTTCCCCGTATCTGGCGCGGCTTAAAAAAGAAGGCGAACAGGGACAAAAGAAAATCACCCAGTACACCCGGTACGGAACCATCCTGGTGAGTATTATCCAGAGTTCCGGGATCTCCATGGGGCTGGAAGCCATGAAAAGTCCCAGCGGGCAAGCCGTGGTGATGGAGCCGGGGTGGTCCTTCCGGTTGATGACCATTCTCACGCTGACCGCCGGAACCGCTTTCATCATGTGGCTGGGCGAACAAATTACCGAACGGGGAATCGGCAACGGAATCTCCCTCATCATTTTCGCGGGGATCGTGGCCGGCACCCCCGCCGCGATATTTCAATCCCTGGACCTGATGGGGACGGGAGAATTACAGCCGCTGGTCATGCTGGTGATCACGGTGATGATGGCCTTCGTGGTCGGCGCCATTGTGTTTTCCGAGGGAGGGCAACGCAGGATACCCATACAATACGCCAAGCGCGTGGTGGGACGAAAAATGATGGGCGGCCAGAGTTCGCATTTGCCGCTAAAAGTCAATACCGCGGGCGTCATCCCGCCTATATTTGCCTCGTCCATCATCATGTTTCCGGCCACCATTGCCCAGTTTATAACGCACCCCTGGATGCAAAACATTTCGGCGGCGCTGACGCCGGGAAACGTGATTTACAGTTTAATATTCATTGGGGCGATCTTTTTCTTTTGCTATTTTTATACGGCGGTCATATTCAACCCCGTCGACGTGGCCGACAATATGAAGAAACACGGCGGTTACGTTCCGGGAATTCGACCGGGCGCTAAAACCGCGGAATATATCGACCAAGTGTTGTCGCGGATCACGTTTTTTGGAGCAGGCTATCTTTCGTTGATCTGTATTTTGCCCGATTATTTGATAAAATACTTCAACATTCCCTTTTATTTCGGTGGCACCAGCCTGCTCATTGTCGTGGGCGTTTCACTGGACACCATGCAGCAGATAGAATCCCATCTGGTGATGAGAAACTACGATGGGTTTGTCAAGAAGGGGAGGTTGAGAGGCAGAAGAGGCTGATGAGGTTGATACTTTTGGGACCTCCCGGAGCGGGAAAAGGCACCCAAGCCAAACTGTTGATGAAGAAATACAATATCCCCCAGATATCGACCGGGGATATTTTAAGAAGAGCCGTTCAGGACGATAACGATTTGGGTCGCAAGGCCAAAACGTCCATGGACGCCGGAAGCCTGGTTCCGGACGAAACCGTCATCGGCCTGATCCGGGAAAGAATCCGGGAAGCCGATTGCGCAAGAGGATTTATTCTGGACGGGTTTCCGCGCACCGAGGTGCAGGCAGAAAAGCTCGATGAGATGTTGCGGGAGCTGGAGCTGACTATCGACGCGGTGTTGGATTTTAGCGTGGACGCCGAAGAGTTGGTGTTGCGCCTTACGGGGCGGCGCACTTGCAGGGAATGTGGAGCGATGTTCCACGTCGACGGTCGGCCCCCGAAACGGTCCGGCGTATGCGATCATTGCGACGGCGCGCTTTACCAGAGGCCCGACGACAACCAGGCCACCATCACCAAACGGATGGAAGTCTACGAAAAGGAAACAGCGCCGTTGAAAAAATATTATAGCCAACAGGGAAACCTCAAAACGCTGGAAGGAGCAGGAGACACGGAACAGATATTTTCCCGGGTTTGCCAGCTCGTTTCCTCCTGAGGGGCGATTCCAAAGAGCGCTTTTGGCCAAGAGCGGCCTGGGTGAAGAGTTGCCGAGGCGCGGCAGAGAAAAAATCGAATTACTAGAGGTTCCCTGATAAAATTATGTCAAAAGAAGAGTCCATAGAAGTTGAAGGAACAGTCGTCGAACCTTTGCCCAACGCAATGTTTCGGGTAGAGCTTGATAACGGTCATAAAATCCTGGCGCACATCTCAGGAAAAATGCGTCTTCATTTCATCAGGATTTTGTCCGGAGACAAGGTGAAAGTGCAACTCTCCCCCTACGATTTGAGCCGGGGGCGAATCACCTACCGTTACAAATAAGAGAAAGGAAACGTCATGAAAGTCCGGGCCTCCGTAAAGCCCATTTGCAATAAATGCAAGCTGATCCGCCGGAAAGGCGTAGTGCGTGTACTCTGCGTCAATCCCAAACACAAACAGCGGCAAGGTTGAACCGTTTAAAGAACCGAATTTGATTTTATAAGGAGCGTAAGGTGGCCAGGATTGCAGGCATCGATATACCCAGCGAAAAACGAACGATCATAGGGTTGACGTATGTTTTCGGGATTGGAAGATCCCTCTCCGCCGATATTTTGAAAAAAGCGGGGATTGCGGAAACTATTCGGGTCAAGGACCTGACCGAGGAAGAAGTCAACAAAATCCGGGGGATCATCGAAAAAGATTACGAAGTCGAAGGCGACCTGCGACGGTCGGTGAACATGAACATCAAACGTCTGATGGACGTCGGCAGTTATCGCGGACTGCGCCATCGCCGGGGAATGCCGGTGCGAGGACAGCGAAGCCATACCAATGCCCGAACCCGCAAAGGCCCAAGAAAAACGGCCGGCGCCAAATAAGAACAACCTTTCAGGTCAGGAAACTTTAAATGGCACAGGAAAAAGCTAAACCCGTAAAAACAGGCAAGAAGAAAAAGGTCGTTCCGGAGAATGGGATCGCCCATATCCGCGCAACCTTCAACAACACCATCGTGTCGATTTCCGACGCTTCGGGGAACGTGGTGGCCTGGTCCAGCGCGGGCGCCCAGGGGTTCAAGGGATCGCGCAAAAGCACGCCCTTCGCCGCCCAGGTGGCCGCGGAAAAGGCCGCCCAAAAAGCCCGGGACATGGGCATGAGAAAACTGGAAGTCCATATCAAGGGTCCCGGTTCCGGAAGGGAATCCGCCGTGCGGTCGCTTCAGGCCGTCGGCATGGAAATCACGGTGATTCGAGACAAGACCCCCATACCCCATAACGGATGCCGGCCCCGAAAACGCCGACGCGTGTGACCCAATTCATCTTATTTAGGAGATTCAGTTTTGGCGAGATATAGAGATTCTCTTTGCAGACTTTGCCGACGCGAAGGCATCAAGCTTTTTTTGAAAGCCGAACGATGCCTGACCGTCAAATGCGCCATTGAAAAGCGCGCTTATCCCCCCGGCCAACACGGTCAGGGTCGGCCCAAGTTCTCTGAATACGGCGTGCAGTTGAGAGAGAAACAAAAAGTCCGCAGGATTTACGGCGTTCTGGAGAAGCAATTCAGGAAATATTTCAAGATCGCCGACCGGAAAAAAGGCGTGACCGGCGAAAACCTGTTGCAACTGCTGGAGATGCGTTTCGACAACGTGGTGTATCGTCTCGGGCTTGCCGGTTCGCGCAACGCCGCACGGCAACTCGTTCGGCACAACCATTTCTACGTCAACGGCAGGCGGGTGAACATCCCTTCGTACATGGTCAAAAAGGGAGACGTGATCGCCCCCGCGCCGAATAAGGCCGAAAAGTTTCCCATCAAAACAGCCCTGGAAGGCATGAGAGGAAAATCTCTGCCCCAATGGCTGGCGTTTGACGAAGACAACAAACAAGGGTTGATCCAGTCTCTCCCCAGCCGGGAAGACGTGACCCTGCCCATTCAGGAACAACTCATCGTGGAGTTGTACTCAAGATAAGGGCGCCTCTAAAAATTAATCATGGCCGCGAGCGGCCCTTATGAAATAAGGGCTGGCGAGTTGCCAAAAGCGAAAGTATCCAATTATTAGAGGTTCCCATAAGAAATCCCCCGGAGGGAACGCCCTGCGGTAACTTTATAAATGATATTTGAAAAATCAGGCGGAGGCCTTTATGTTCTCGGCGCATGGAATAGTAAAAGCTAAACGGTTGGAGTTCGATAAAAAAACCAAAACGGACGCTTACGGCAGGTTCGTTTCCGGACCCTTTGAACGCGGTTACGGAGTGACGGTGGGCAATTCGTTGCGGCGTATCCTGTTGTCTTCCATCGAAGGCGCGGCCGTGATCGGAGTCCGGTTTGAAGGCGTTTTTCATGAATTTTCCTCCCTGCCCGGAGTGATGGAAGACGTTACCGAAATCATCCTCAATCTCAAGCAACTGAGCATCAGAAGTCGGGGGAACGGAGATTCTTCGCTCCGGCGCATCACCCTGAAAGCCCAAAAACCGGGAAGAGTCACCGCCCGGGATATTGAATCCGACGGGGGAGACGTCGAACTGTTAGACCCCGATCAGCACATCGCCACCCTCGACGAAAACGGCGAACTGGACATGGAGATGCTGGTCCAGGTCGGGAGAGGTTACCTCCCTGCCGAGCGGCACGACCTTTCCAACGAATCGGTTCACATGATTCCCGTGGACGCCATTTTCTCCCCGGTGGAAAAAGTCAGCTACCATGTGGAAAAAACCCGCGTCGGGCAATCCACCGATTACGACTCCCTGATCATGGAGATCTGGACCAACGGCAGCATCACCCCGGACGACGCGGTGGCCCACGCGGCCAAGATCGTCAAAGACCACATGCAGTTGTTCATCAACTTCGACGAAGAACCCGAACCGCAACAGCCCCAGGTCGACGAGAAGAAACAAAAAGTACTGACCTATTTGTCCAAAAGCGTGGAAGAGCTGGAACTTTCGGTTCGCTCCTACAACTGCTTGAAAAACGCCAACATTCAAACCATCTCCGAACTGGTGCAAAAGAACGACCAGGAAATGCTGAAAACCCGCAACTTCGGCAGGAAATCCCTGAACGAAATTAAGGATATTCTGGAGGAGATGGGATTGGGCCTGGGCACGAAACTGGACGGCGACGACCTGAAGCAACTCAACTCGCTTAGAAAAAAGAAGGAAGTAGAAAACCCGTAGATAACGGATTCGCGCTAACAACCCATTTAAGGACGCTTCTGGTAATTCAAAATTTTTTCGTTTGGCAACTCGCTTGGCCTTTATTTTAATAGCCAAGCTCGCGGCCTCGGACAATTTTTAGAGGTTCCCTTAATTTAATAGAGAAGGTAATGATCCCATGCGGCATTTAAAAGCGGGCAACAGAAAATTCGGCCGTAGCCCGGCCCATCGAAAAGCCATGTTCCGCAACATGGTCACCGCGCTGGTGCGCCAGGAAAGAGTCCGCACGACTCTCGCCAAGGCCAAGGAGTTGCGCGGCAAAGTGGAGAAAGTCATCACCTTGGGTAAAAAGGGAACCCTGCACGCCCGCCGGACCGCCCGCAGGCATGTGGCGGAAAGAGAAACCCTGCTCAAGGTTTTTGGACCGCTGTCCGAACGCTACGCCGATCGTCCCGGCGGGTACACCCGCGTCATCAAAATAGGCAATCGCCCCGGCGACGACGCGCCCATGGCGTTCATCGAACTGGTCGACCGCGAAGAAGAGGCGGCGCAGGCCGAGGATAAGAAAAGCAAAAAAGCCGCGGGAAAGAAAACCGAAAAGAAAGCCGAAGGTAAATCCAAAAAGCCGGAAGAGAAAAAAGCCAAAGAAAAAACGCCCAAAGATAAAAAAGAAAAACCCGCCGCCAAAAAAGAAAGCAAAAAAGACGACGCGGAGAAAAAGTAACTCCCAGACCGCGTCGCCTCCCTGAAAAGCTCCCGCCTCAAGCGCCGTTGTGGCGCCTCAAGGAATGTTTGGCTTCACCCCCGTCGGCCCCTGTTTGAACCGATAGTTGGTGTTCTCCTTGATGTACGCCAGCAAATCGTCGTAACTCTTGAAGTGTTCCGACCAGCCGTAATCTTCGTTCGTGTATTCGCAATTCGTCGTGCTGTGTTCCTTGCAGATATAGGGCCGGGTCTCGTAAATCCCGCACTGGTTGTTGTCCTGCAAAAAATTGCAGCGCGTGTGAATCATGATGTGCCATTTTTTCCGGTAGATATACATCGAAACCTGCTGGTGCGCCAGTTTCCACAGATAGCTTTCATAATCCTTCCGGGAACCCGGCTCGTCGATTTCAAACGCAAAATAGGCGCAACATTTTGCGGGGAGGCATTTGGAGCATTGGTCCGAATCGTTGTCCGGATCAAAACTTATTTTTTGTTTCTTTGCCATTGGGAAGTCCTGTTTAAATCGGTTGGGAATTTTCTGACGCGCAACAACAAGCCGCGCCGCGGAAACCAATTATGCCAGTAAACTCGCCAGGTCCAAAGAAAAACCCGCTCGACGTCGGGCAAGCGCCGATGAATGTTGTAAACTGGATTTGTTTTGTTGCCCGGACATGAGCGACCGGTCGCCCTTGGGAGCCAGTCTTCTACACAGCGCCGGAGGCAATGTCTGCATGCGAAAACCCCTGGTCATCCCGAATGCCATGATCAAAAACCAAACGCCATGAATTTTGAGCCGGAGAAAAACATTTCAATTTGGCGTCGCATCCGAAGCGAGTTTGCGGAAGGCGTCCAGAAGTTAAAAAATAATCCCGAATATTTTTGGGCGGTGGTCTCGGGTTATGGGTTCATGGGGAGCAACATCCTCGTCCAGGTTTTGCTCGTCCCGATTTACCTGGCCGCGCTGGGCAAATACCAGTTTGGCGTTCTCATGATCCTGTTGGCGTTTATCAATTACGCCGCGTTGGGAATCGGCTGGATGTCCGGCGGGTTGACGCGGATGCTCGGGGAATGCGCCGCCACAAAGCGCTTTGATGATTTCTTTAAAATTTATTCCTTGTCCAAGTGGATATACGTCGGCTACGCGTTGATTGTGGGACTCCTCATGGTCGGGGTTGTTCAACTTTTTGGAGACCGATTTTTCGACGGCTATGAAAAAATCGATCGCGAAACGGTTGTTTGGAGCGTCGTTTTTGCGGCGGCCTACGTCGCAGTCTTTTATGACTTTGCCGTCGACCAGACCGCCCTGACCGCCCTGAAGCGGCAAACCGCAGGCAACCTTTTTCAAATCCTGAGGCTTTCGCTGGTCGCCGCCGCCGTCGTTTTCTGGTTGTATAACGGCGGCGGATTGAAAGCGGTGTTGATCAGTTTTTTGATCGGCGCCCTGGCGGCCCGCGCGGCCGTCTGGCTACACTGGAAATTTAAGGGTCCGCGATTAAAATGGTCCCTGCCTTCCAGGGGCGAGCTTCCTTTTCTTAAACGTCTGACGGGTCCGATGGGAATGGGGTATCTGCTGTTTGGCTGTTTTAACCTTACCCTGGCGGCGGATACGATCCTCATCGGTTGGCTGGGCGGAGCGGAGATGGCGGCGGAATTTGTTCTGGTCTGGAAAATTGCTGAGGTCGTCATTCTTATCATCGACCGGATTCCAAGTCATTTACAACCTTATATAATCCATACGGACGTAAACCGAGACAAAGAACGGCTCAATCGATTGAGCCAAAAATTCTGGAAAGGAATTCTGGCGGTTTCCCTGGCCGCCGCTCTGGCTTATGCGTTGATGGGATCTTGGATTGTAGGCGTCTGGGTAGGACCGGAAAACCGGCCCGATAATCCTGCCGCCTACCTCCTTGCCGCGGGCGCGATTTTCTGGCTGGGGTGTTCTCGCCTTCCAATATCTTTCGCTTATTCCACGGTGAAGCTCAAGGCGCTGAACCAAGTCTCGGGTATCGAGTTGGCGGCAAAGCTTGCTATCATCTTAATCTTGTTCCCCAGGGCCGGCTATCTGGCGCCGCTGATTGCGATCAACGCCGTGCACACGGTTTGGGCTTTTCGAGCGTATTATAAATTAATAAAGATCTGAGTCTTGTCGCAATTTATGGTTTATAGATTTTCCTGAATCTGGATAACGCCTTTGAAAAATGGTAGGATTTAAAACTTGGAATTTTTATTCCTCCATAAAATTTTTTGAATTCCTACCCCCAAAATGAACCTTACGAAAATATTAAAATATGGACGGGTTTATTATAATTGGCGCGTCAAAAAAAGCGTAAAATTGAACTATTTGCCGGACGATATTTCCATTGAGACGACCAATATTTGCAATTTCAAATGTCAATTTTGCCCGCAAAGCGATTCCGAACATTTTTCCCACCTCAACAAAAGTTATTTAACTTCAGAAAACCTGGAGATCATCCTAAAAAAATTAAGAGCGGAGGGGATCACAACAAATCTCCTGCATTGGACTTTGGACGGGGAACCTTTTATTAACAAAAATTTTCCCGAACTGTTTGAAGTCGCCCTTAAATATGGATTTCATCGTTTTCATTTTTCCACCAATGGGACTCTTTGCGACGCCAAAACCTTGAGAGCGTTTCCTGTAAGCCACCGACTTTCAATCACGCTGGCTATAGACTTTTGCGCGGACCCGGAATATTTTGAATCTGTCCGCGGCACAAAGGACTCCTGGGAAAGGGTGGTAAATAATATTAAAAGCCTGCTAGACGCGGAAGATCTGAACCATGTTCATATTGAGTTGCAGGACATTTTCTCTTTTTCCAATTCCGCCTCTGAAGAGCTTGACGCGAGTTTTTTAAAATTAAAAGAACTGTTTGGAGAGCGCGAACGGTTGTCAATGTTTACGAAAACCTTTCACAACGCCGCTGGATATCTTGAAAGCGCAAATGAGAATTCGAACCAACATATTAAGCGATATTTTGGATGCCCATATCCATGGTCAAGTATGGTGATAGCGTCAAACGGAGACGTCGTGGCATGTTGCCGGGATCTTCGGCACCAAACAGTTCTTGGCAATCTGTTAAAGGAAAACCTTTGGGACATATGGAACGGGCCTGCCGCTCGGGAACTTCGCGAGAATTTGTCGAATGAAAAACCGGAAAATTCCGAAGCCTGTCGAGGTTGCGATTTACCCTACGATCAAAACAAACACGGTTGGGCAAATTTAATAAAAACCGCCAAGAAGCGGCTTCAAATTTTTTCATAAATTCTCCAGACGCCCTTTCCTTAAAATCACAACTTTAAACGCAACTAACTGTTTATCGGATTCAACCAAAGCGACTCCTTTAAGAGCGAATTATTTCCTAAAAGCATTCGATAGCCTTAAAAGAGAGGCAGAGGGCGCCCTAAAGTTTCCCCCATGAGCCTTGTAGTCATCGTAAGCACTTTTTCCATCGCGTTTTGGGTCTTTATTGCCTGGCGCTTGTCCGCGCGGTTTTCAGACGCCATGCACTTTGGCGTTCTATTCGCCCTGTTGTTCGTCGTCAATTATCCTCTCAAGTTGATCTTCACGGAATATGGATTTCCATCGGCGATGGACAGTCTGGCGCTGGAACCCATATACCGGTTGATGGCGCTGGGGCTTTCCAACCTGTGCGCCCTGGCATTTGTTGCGCCCCTGTTTTTCTTCAAACTTCGCGTCCCATTGGGAACCCCCGAAGATTACCCTCAGGTCCTGCAAACCAAAAAAACCTACTTATGGCTCTTCCTGTTTCTGGGTTTTGAGATAATCGGCGTCGGCCCGGAAAAACTGGTGTACCTTTTGGATTTTGGGCGGGCGACTGATCTGATCGAGATAAGGACAGAGGAACGGTTGGATTCCGCAATGGCTGGATTGCTTCGCTTCGCGGGAATGGCCGCATTGATCATGCACGTGAGCAGTGTCGCTTCCAAATGGGTTTTGCTGGGAAAGAAAAGCTACTTCATGGTTTTTATCGTCTGGCCCGGTATCATGTATTTCTTTCTGGTGTTGACCGGATCCAAGCAAAGCGTCCTTATTTTGCCCTTGTTGGCGGTAATTTTATTCAATTATTACCGGAGGATCTACCGGCAAAAATTCTATTCGTTCCAAACCATCATGGGCTTTTTGCTGGTCGGCGTTTTACTTGTGGGGCTTTTGGGCTATTTGCGAGGATTTGGCACACTGTATGGAAACCCGTTGGAGCAAATGCTTCAACAAGGATTATACGCATTTGACGCCATTGATAATTTTGCTTTTATAATTTACCGGATGGGCGATTACTGGCGCGGCGACCTGGATTTCCTGCCAACAATCCACAATCTATCGGTGAGCGTCGTTCCAAGATTCTTTTGGCCGGACAAACCTTTGGTGATGAGTAACCAGTTCATCATGCAAATTTATTTGCCTGAACGGTTCACCGGACATTTGGGCGAGGCCGTCAGCCCCTCGATGCCGGGCGAATTCATGCTTTCGGGTGGAATTTTTTTCATGCTGTTCTGGTCTGCCGCCATCGGCCTGTTGTTTTATTTTTTCTATTTCAAGACGCACCAACCGAAAGCCAAATTATTTTTTCTTATGGGATACCTGTTCCTGGCGATCAATATCAACAACCTGCTTCGGAGCGGCGACGGAATGCTCGGGATTTTCGTGGTGTTTTGCGTCGTAGCCTTGATCGTTCGCTTGACCTTTTTCCTGTTTTTGATTCCTTCGGGCAAAAAAAACATGCCGGTTTCATAATTTACGAATCCGGTATTCAAGGGAAGAGTAGATTCCAAGAAATTTTAATATGGAAAAAACAGGTTTGGAAAGCCCCAGTCTATTTATCAGACGCAATACGGCAATGAATTTTTTGTGGCCTTTTATTTGATCGTACTTTTCGTGGATCAAAATACTTTCCAGTTTTTCCAGATATATATTTTCAAAGGAGACGTCGAGATTTTTGAGGATTCTCTCAATTATAAAGGGATGCACAAATTGCAGTTGGTCTATGGCTGCGGGATCTTTCCCGCATAATTTGACGATAAGTTTAGAAAGCCATCGGGGACCCAGAGGCGCCATCCAGAGTTGTAAATGCGGTTCGTAAGGCCAAATGTAATTGGGCGCCTCCAGATGCAGGACGCCCCCCGGTTTCAACACCCGGGCCATTTCATTAAGGCTTTTCTCGACGTCCTCGACATGCTCGATCACCGTATGACAGGTGATCAAATCAAAAGTACCATCATCATAAGGAAGCGCCTCGGCGAGACCTTTATCAATCCGGATTTTTTTTGCGTTCTCCGGCGCACAAAACTTACTTTTAACGACGGCGTTTCCCAGGTCCACGGCCAGTTGCTCAATTTCAATACCGTCCGCATGGGCGATCCGGCCCGAACAAGCCGCTCCAAATACCAACGGACCCCAGGAACACCCGACGTCCAAAACGGAGAGTCCGTCTCCTTCGATCAAGCTTAACGAACGTTCCATAATATTCTCGCCGGTAGAAATGGACTCTTTAATTTCATCCAACGCCGATTTGCCAGACTGTTTTCTTAGCCCGTGGCCCGCATTGGGAGGAGCGTGAAATAATCGTTGAGCCAGGGTTTCAAGTTCGGGCATGCTTTCCATATATTAACAAGCGTCCAGTATCCAAATTTTTCGTTGGCAAGCGTCTTTTAAAATTAATATACTTCGCTGGAGAGGTCTTTTACATTTGCCTCCAGCATTTTACTTTACTTGCAATTTTAAGTTTGCATATTAATTTTTGATCTTTTTTCCCCCTTGAGTTTTCGTTCTTCTCATAAAGTCGAGTTTGCGAATTCTTTGACTCCGCTTATTTATCCCCTGAAAATAGCATTGGGGAGTTTAAGTTTTATTTAAAGGCGGCATATGGATTACTGGAGAGAAAAATATTTTTTCCCGGTTTTAAAGGAAAATAAAAGCGTCGCCCTGGTGGGTATTGGAGCGGCGGAGGCCTATGTTGAAAAACAACTTCTGGAAGAATGGGATCCCTATCTTTTAAGCAAACAATGTAAAGATTATTGCGTTTACGATATCAATGATAAATTAGTATCCATTGCCCGAGACCATGGTATCCGCGCCGAGACGCTGGACGTCGCTCAACAAACTTTAGGGCGGGAATTTGACCGAATTTTCGCCGTCGACGTTGTGGAGCATGTTTTCGACCCAATCTCTTTTTTAAAAAACTTGAGAGATTCCCTTGCCCCGGAAGGTCTTTTGGTGATCACAACTCCCAATGCCATTTATTGGCGCCAATTCATAAGCCTGCGCGAATTCGAGGAACATTTATTTTCCTTCAATTGCGAGACCTTAAAACATCTGGCGCGTGAGATTAATTTGGAAATCGTAGAACTGAAATCTTTCCAAACCACCGGCGGAGTCGACTCGCTTCCCAGAAAAACGCTTCAATATTTCCACAATATCATGGCCCGCCTGGGACGCGGAAATACGCTCTTAATGGCGGCGCAATCTTCAATTCAAAAATTTAAGGAATCGTAACCAATTCCATTTCAATTTTTTCATGAGTCTTGATAAGACAAATGGCGCTTTCAGCAAAAAGTTTTTTTGTAGAAAATAAACCAAATCTCCAGCCGGATATAAGGCTGAATTTGGAAAAGGAATTTTTTTGTTCCATTAAGCTTAGTAATGGAACGTTTAAAACTACTTGGCCAAATCGTTTCAAAGATATTGACTTGGAAGTCATTAAGTACTTACAAAAACAGGCGGCGGTAAAGCCCAAAACCTTTTTGGATATTGGTGTGTCTTCCGGAAGATCAACTTATGAATGGTTCCTATCGCTTAAAGACGCTGGATTTCAACCTAAAATGAAGGGGACCGATCTAATTTTGACAGCATATTTAATTCGTATTTGCTCCGGAATCTACGTTCTAGCTGAAAAAAATGGACATCCACTCCAATTCGATTTAATTAATGTTGTAATTCGGTCTTGGAATAGGAGATTGGATTATTTTACCGGTTATTTTTGTCTAACCATAGCGCTCAAACGAATTTTCAAGCCTGAATTTCTATTAAAAAAAATACATTATGGAGAAAAACAATTAAAAAAATCTTCATGCCAAGAAAATACAAAAAAAATAAAACTTCTTAGCCCTATTATCCGTGAGGATTGCCCCATTGAGTTTTATGAAGACGATATATTGGCGAAAAACTCCGGATCGTTCAAGAGGAAATACGATATGATCCGCGTCTGCAATTTATTAAACAAGGGCTATTTCACTCTCGATCAATTAAGATTGGGTCTAAAAAATATAATTGAAAAACTGTCCGGTCCAGGCTCTTATTTGTTAATTAATCGCACAGTGGACGCCATCAACCACGGCGCTCTTTTTCGTTTTCGCGACGACGGTCGATTGGAGTCCGTGTTGCAATTGGGAAAAGGCTCCGAAATTGAAGACCTTGTCCTGGAAATGACAATCGATTAATTTCGAATCAATCAGACTTCCGCGACTGAATAACCGGCAATCCCTTCCAGCGTTTATTTTTTATCCCCATCTACTGAATACGGTTTTCCATTGGAAACAAGAACCGCCGCCGATCAACCTCAAGCGGAGGCTCGCAGAAGCCCTCTCTCCGCCGCCGTTATTTTGATTTTAAAAGAGCGCTTTTCTTGTTAAACTTGCGCCAACAAATACCTGTCGGCGCAAACAAAGCGGCTTGCGTCGACCATTCCCTAGATATTTTTCCGCGAATATGGCTGAACCACAAAGTCAGGAAAGCGTCAAATCGTTCGAACATCAGTGGACCCAGTTCCAAACCTGGGACAGCGAGGCGGACTATTACAGAAGACTGTTCACCGACCAAGGCGTCCTGCACGATTATTACGACGGCAAAGTTGTGGCCGACGTCGGGTCGGGCAACGGTCGAGCCTCTTGGTTTTTGGCGAAACTGACCAAGGCGAAAAAAATCATTTCTATAGAGCTTGCAATCAAAAACATTGAAAAACAAAAATCCTACATTAAAGACCCCCGCGTGGAATTCATCCAGGAAGACGCAGGACTCGTTAAGTTTAAAGCGGATATTATTTGTTGTTTTGGCTTCATTCAGCACACCCGCAACCCTCAGGCGGTATTAAAAAACCTGGTCGCTAATTTAAACGACGGCGGGGAATTGCTGGTTTCATTTTACGGAAAAACCCTGGCGACGATGGGGTTGGAGCCGCTCAGGTTCCTGCTCAAAAGATTGCCGAAAAAAATTCTCTGGGTTCTGACGCCGCTGTTGGCGCCTATTTTCATGGCGAGAAAAGCGGGACGATCCGGCGGATTTAAAAACGCGCGGGTCACGGCTTATGACTGGTTCGGCTCCCATCATTATCAATATTATTTTTCAGAATCGGAAGCCAGAACGCATCTCATTAACTGCGGCCTCCATCCGAATAACATTTTGAAAATACGAAAAGGGGCCTACCGGGCGCGAGCAGGCGAATTCCCCCTGTCCCTTGATGAAACCCTGAAAGCGTTTTGATGACAGATTCAAACCTTTCCAGCGTTTATTTCTATCCCCATTCTTACTTTCGTGACCGGCAACTTGACACGGTGCGCCTCTGGAAATCAAGCCCCGTTTTAAATCCTGATCTTTTGACGCGCCAAAAAGGCCGACAAGTCAATAAATCCATTTCCCTATCCAAATCCATACGCCTAAGCTGGAAACAAAAATTGCCGTTAATGAACGTAAGACTGCGACCCGCAGGATTACCGCGCGACGCCGTCGTTTATGTTTGGGGCGGTTTGTTGGCTACGGGACCTTTTATCATCGACCTGGACAATCCCTACGCCATGACGGGATACAATCTTACGGCGATGAAACTGTACCGGCTATTTATTTCTATTTTTCTTCGCGCCGACCGTTGCCGGGAAATCCGCTGCATGAGCGGGGCCTGCCGAAAAACTTTAAAACTCTTGTTTGGCGACGCCGTTTATCAAAAAGCCAGGGTGTGTTACCCCTACATGGAAGCCAAGGTGAATACGCCGCCGGAAGCCGATCCAAGAGGCTGCCGCTTTCTTTTCGTTGGGACCCAGTTTGAAATCAAGGGAGGCGCGGCTCTGCTAAACGCCTTTCAAAAAGTTTACGAAAAGGAACCTTCCGCGCGACTCGACATCGTCACTCACCTGCCGGAAAAATTTAAAACGCGGATCGACTCTTGTCCAGGTATCCATGCGCATAAAGCCACCCTTTCAAGAGACGCCGTCCACGAGCGTTTCATGAAAAATGCCGACGTCCTGATCCATCCCACCTACGTGGACTCCTTTGGCATGGTCGTACTGGAAGCGTTGGCTCACGGCCTGGCGATCATCGGAACGGACGTCTACGCCCTGCGGGAAATGATCCGGGACGGCTATAACGGCGCCCTGCTCCAACCACCCATTTCCATATGGAACGAGGCGATTCCCTCGCCTTTTTATAAGGAATTATCCTCCTTTAAAACGCATTTGGAAAAACTGGACGCCAGTATATTTGAAGCAGACCTGGAAAAACCCATGCTGACCTTTGCCCAGAACCCAGAGCGACTTCGCGTTTGCAAACAAAACAGTTTAAATTTGTTTCGCGAGAATTTTAGCGCCAACCGAGGTAATAATTGATTACTATCCCAGCTGAGCTTAGTTTGGCATAAAGATTATTTTTCGTTCGGAAGTTATTTGAATCCCGATCTGGGACTTGAATCGCTAATTTTTTTATTTGGAAGAATCGCGTGAAGGTTTCCTTTGTCATCCCCACATATAACCGCGCGGAAAAGGTTAAACGGACCATTCAAAGCGTCTTGAATCAAAAATCCGCAACGGTGGAAGCCATCGTTGTCGACGACGCGTCTACAGACTCCATCCGGGAAACCATGGAGTTATTTCGCGATCATCCGGAGGTCCGATACATCCGGTTTGAAAAAAACCGGGGACAAAACGTCGCCAGGAACGTCGGTATCGAAGCCGCCACGGGAGACCTGGTCGCCATTTTGGACAGCGACAACGAAGATTTTGGAAGCGACCTGAGTCCTGTTTGGGAAACGCTCCAACAAAACAAAGATCTTCTTGCCGTATTTACGGGAGCCGTTTCTTGCGCCACCAGGAAACGGATGGGGAACTTTTCTTCGGCTGGAAAAGTTTTTGGCTGGGAAGGGTTTTTGAACGGCGTCTATCAGGGAGAATATCAACCCTTTTTCAAAAAATCCGACATTACCGGAAAAGTGTTCGACGAAGGTCTGGGAATCAAACGTTCGTGCACAACCTTGGCCTGGTTGCGTTTGGGGAAAAAACATAAATTCACTATTCTGGATATTCCAACTCTCCTTTACGACGATACCGGGGAAGACCGGATGGGAAATATTTCCAACGTTCTCCACGACGCCGAGGAAATGTATCAGTGCAATTCATTGATTCTTGAAAATTTTGGAAACGATATTCTAGCCTACCCAAAAGCCTATTCCACGTTGCAACTAAACATGGCTTATTATTCTCTGCTATTCCAGGGACGCTGGAAAGCCTGGAAACATTTGAAAGACGTCTCCTGGCTCCGATCGGATAAGGTAAGATGGTTAATTGTCGCCTCATGCATTCTGGCCGGCCCCGGTCTGGTGAAATGGGCAAGAAAGCTTTTAGCTTAATAAGTAACCCTCGTAATATATTTCATTTATTTATATGACCTCCAACATTAATACGCCGGAATTTGGCCCTGAGTTTTACGAAGAATTCTGGAAGAATGAGGATTTTGCTTTCCGTTATCAACTGGATTCCGCTTTGCGGGACCGATTTCCCGCCATTCAAGAAGTTTGGGGGAATCTTCCCTCGCCGGAAAGCGTTTTGGATTTCGGGTGCGGCAATGGCGTCCTGACGGATCACATGTTTCGAAATGGATTTGGGAGCAAACTTTTGGGAGTGGATATAAGCAAAAAAGGAATCAATTTTGCCAAGAAAAAATTTCAAGGATCCAACCTCCAATTTCAAACATACAGCCCCGGACAGGAAGACTCCTTGCCCCAATGCGATGTTCTGGTCTCCTCGCATGTGCTGGAGCACCTTCACGATCCCAGCGACGTTCTTTGCAGAATATTGCCGCTGGCAAAACTGTTTGTTTTGGAGGTTCCTTTGGAGAGTTGTCTTTTACAAAATACAATCGACCGTTTCCGCCCGCAAAGGAGAAAAAATAACGCCGTGGGACATGTTAATTTTTGGAGTAAAGCGACATTCAGGGAATTTCTGGAAAATTCCGGTCTGACGATCATTAAGGATTTTCATTATGCCGCCGCGCCTTTTTCTCCATTTACGCCTCCTTATAAAAGGACCATTGAACAAACGTTGTTAAAACTGCTGGGCCTTCGGATTTATGAAAAATTGATGGCCACGCATTATATCGTTCTGGCCAAGTCTCGGACCTGATTCAAGTCTTATAACCCCATTCCCTCTCAAGAGAAATTTCTATGTGCGGCATTCTCGGTTGGTTGGGCAACCCGGACCCAAATATCGCCCGGAAGGCGCTCGACCGCTTGACCCATCGCGGTCCCGACCAGCAAGGCGAATGGCTGGACGAAAACCGTTCCATCTGGTTGGGTCATCGTCGCTTGTCTATCATCGACGTCTCCCCTCTCGGCCGCCAGCCCATGGTCTCCCCCAGCGGGCGTTACGTCCTCTGCTATAACGGCGAAGTTTATAATTATCCCGCGCTTAAAAAAGAACTGGAAAACCTACGTTTCCAATTTAAGGGAACCTCCGATACCGAAGTCGTCCTCGCCGCCATCGAGGCTTGGGGACTGCGCGCGGCGCTGGAAAAATTTATCGGCATGTTCGCCTTCGGATTGTACGACCGGGAGGAGGCTTGCCTCTGGCTGGTCCGCGACCGCATGGGCATTAAGCCCTTGTATTACGCGCATAACGGCGCCGAGCTTGTCTTTTCATCCGAACTCAAGCCGTTAAAGTTAATTCCCTGGCTGGACCAGTCCATCGACCCGGTCGCTCTGGACGCCTACTTGCGTTATCTCTGCGTCCCCGCCCCTCTCTCCATCCTGAAAGGCGTCCGCAAACTCCAACCGGGAGAACTTTTGCGCTGGAACGGTTCCAACTTGGAATCGTCGTTCTATTGGAGCTTGAACGACGCCGTTGAAAATGGGAGGGAAAATCCGTTCACCGGCTCCAGGCAGGAGGCCGCGGATGAATTGGAGAGCCTTCTCCGCAACGCTGTGTCCTTACGAATGGTTTCGGACGTGCCCCTGGGCGCCTTTTTGTCGGGAGGAATCGACTCTTCGACCGTCGTCGCCCTAATGCAGTCCCAAAGCTCCCAAAAAATAAAAACGTTTTCTATCGGTTTCAAAGAGAAAGCGCACGACGAATCCCGATACGCTAAAAAAGTCGCGGCCCACCTGGGGACCGATCACCGCGAATTGATTCTCGATCCCGGTTCCATTCTGGAGGCTTTCCCAAAAATAACCACGTCGTTTGACGAGCCTTTCGCCGACCTCAGTTCCCTGCCCACCTACCTTGTCAGCCAATTTGCCCGAGAGCACGTGACCGTGACTTTATCCGGCGACGGCGGCGATGAATTGTTTGGAGGCTACCCCCGCTATTTCTGGGCCAAGCGCATTCAGAATTTTCAACGCAGAGTGAAGCCGCCGCTGGCGCGGGTCGCGGGACGGCTGTTGCAAGCGATACCCGCGTGGTTCCTGGACGGTCCTGTTTCCTCTCTCGGCGGGGCAAAATATGGCGGATCGGGAGGGCTGTCCCATCGCGTCCATCGCATGGGAAAATATATTGTCTGTCCGCCAGAAAGCGTCTATAAAGAAATCGTCGCGGCATGGAAAAAGCCAGAAGCCGTTTTGAAAACCTTCAAGGGGTCTTGGGAGATGCCCTCCCCATTACGATTCCCTGAATTGGACTGGGCACAGCAAATGATGGCGATCGACCAAACCAATTATATGGTCGACGATATACTCACAAAAGTGGATCGGGCGTCAATGGCCGTTTCTTTGGAAACGCGCGTTCCCATTCTGGATCACCGGATTGTGGAGTGGAGTTGGAGGATTCCTCTGGAATATAATCTTGCCGCCCAGGGCGATCGAGGCAAACTTTTATTGAGAGACGTTCTCTACCGCCATGTGCCCAAAGAATTGATCGAACGACCCAAAATGGGGTTCGGCCTGCCCATGGAACATTGGTTGCGCAAGGAACTCAGACCTTGGGCCGAGGATTTATTGCAACCCGCCTCCCTAAAAAACTCTGGCATTTTTAGACCCGAGCCGATCCAAAAAGTTTGGGAAAAACACCTGCAAGGCGAAAACCGTCTTCCAGAGATATGGACCGCGCTAATGTTTCTCGAATGGCAAAAAGGATGGTCGGCTCAACCATGATCCGTATCCTTCATGTCATCAACGGACTGGCCGTCGCCGGCGCCGAAACCATGCTTTACAAATTGTTGTCCGGGATGGATTCCAAGAGATTTCAATCCGTTGTCGTTTCCCTTTCGGACAAGGGCGATCTCGGTTCCAGAATTGAAGAAGCCGGCGTCCCGATCTACGCCCTTGGAATGAAGCCTGGCAGGCCGTCGCCGCTGGCGGCGCTTCGGCTCTATCGACTGACAAAAAAGTTCCGTCCCCATATCCTGCAAACCTGGCTCTACTACGCGGACTTGATGGGCCTCGTCGTCGGGAAACTGGCCGGCATCCCGAAAATATTTATGAACCTGAGATGCACCGCAATGGACCCGGCACAATCCCGTTTTTTTATTCGAGCCTCCGTCTATGCCTTGGCCTGGATTTCTCCTCTTGCCGACGGGATGATTTATAATTCCGAAGCGGGCCGAATGGATCATGAAGCTATTGGGTTTCGTCCGTCACAATGGAAATGGATACCCAATGGATTCGACCTGGAGACGTTTCGCCCCGACCCAAACGCAAGAGCACGCTTGATGAAAGAATTGGACATTCAAGAACCCGCTTTCCTGATCGGCCATATCGCGCGCTTCGATCCTCAAAAGGATCATGCAACCTTGATATCTGCGGCAAAGGAGGCCGTGAGGCAGAATTCAATGATTCATTTTGTCCTGGCTGGGAAAAACGTCTCGCAAACAAACGACGATTTCAAAAATATGCTGAGGGACGCCAATTGCTCTCAAAACATCCATCTTCTGGGAAAAAGAAAAGACGTCGAAAAAATTCTTCCGGGTCTGGACGCCCTGGTTTTAAGCTCTGCTTTTGGAGAAGGATTTCCTAATATTTTGGGAGAGGCTATGGCTTGCGCGATTCCCTGTATCGCAACCGACGTCGGAGATTCAAAACAAATCCTGGGTTCCTCCGGGTTCATCGTGCCGCCTAAAATTCCAAAGCGTCTGGCGAAGGCGATGCTTGATCTGGCAACTATGAATCCGAAAGAAAGAGAAGCGCGGGGAAACGCCGCCCGCCGGAGAATTGCGGAAAACTTTTCCATTGAAAAGGTCGTCGCCCAGTATGAAAATTTTTATCGCGACGCCCTGACCGTTAAATAAAATCTCCTTAACGATGGCCGCCTTAAAAAAAAACGCGCTTTTGATTGCCGCCGGGTTAGCGCTCGCATTGGGCCTGTGCGAGGGCGGCCTGCGTCTGGCCCAGATTTCCTATCCGTATTTTCACGAGCCGGACCCCCATCGCGGTTATAGTTTGTCGCCGGGGGTGGAGGGCTGGTACACGAATGAAAACCGCGCTTATATCCGCATCAACAGCCTGGGCATGCGCGACCGCGAGCATTCCGTCCCAAAGCCAGCGAAGACCTTTCGCGTGGCCGTGTTGGGCGATTCGTTCACGGAGGCTTTTCAGGTCGACCGGGAAAAAACTTTCTGGAGCGTTCTGGAAAACGAACTGGCGGATTGCCCGACGTTCTCCGATAAAACTCCGGAGGTTCTCAATTTTGGCGTCGGCGGATACGGTACCGGTCAAGAGCTTCTCACGCTGCGCCATCACGTTTGGCGGTTCGACCCCGATCTCGTTCTCCTCGCTTTCTTTTCCGGAAACGACGCCCGGAACAATTCAAAAAAATTGCAAGGCGACGACCGTATTCCTTATTTTAATTTCAAGGACGGGAGGCTGACTCTCGACGCCGCCTTTCGCGACACGGCGTGGTATCGGTCGCGAACGTCGTGGACGGGACGGACCGGCTATTGGATACTAAATTCATTCCGCACGGTTCAGATTTTGAAGCGCGCTTGGAATCTGGCGCAAAGCGCCGCCCCCGCCCAGGACGGGGTTCCCGACAACGTCAACACAATCGAAGCGGGACTGGACGATACGGTTTTCCGGGAACCCGCGAATCAGGATTGGCAAAATGCCTGGAGAATCACGGAAGCTTTGATTGCCGAAATGAGTCGGGAGGTTAAGGAGAAGAACAAACGGTTTTTTATTTCGACGGTAACGTCTGGAATTCAGGTCCATCCCGACAAAAAAATTCGCGATGAATTTATGAAAAAAATGCGGGTTAAAAATCTTTTCTATCCCGAGACGCGGCTTCAAGCTATCGAGGAAGAACACGGCATTCCGGTTTTGAGTCTCGCTCCGCTGTTCCAAGCCTACGCCGACCAGAAGCGGGTTTTCCTGCACGGGTTTGGGGCTCGTTTGGGCGTCGGCCATTGGAACGAGGAGGGGCACAAGTTGGGTGGAAGATTGATGGCCAACTTTATTTGCGAGCGGCTTTAACGATTTTTGAAAATTATCGACCTTGTTGACTTATATTGAACGCGGCGGCAAGCATGTCGGCGGGGCCTTGCAAGCGCCAAAAATTAATCGCTCACCGTCCGCCTCAACGATTCGTTGATTCGTTGATTCGTTCATACGCCTATGGTCCGGTTACCAGATCAAATAGGGTTTTGCCTGCTCCTGTTCTTAATCGTTTTCACGCCGCTGGCGTTTGGCTCCGTTCATACCTGGGCTTACACGTTGACCGAATGCGTCGCGCTGTTGATGATTTCCTGCCCGCTCCTGCAAGCCGCGATCAAAGGCGAATTCGTTTGGGTCAAGGCGCCGTTCAACGCCTGCGTCCTCGTTTTGCTGGCCTACCTGTTTTTGCAAACGCTCCCCCTGCCCGCAAGCCTGATAGCAAACCTGTCTCCGGAAACTCTGGCGGACCACGCGCGCCGGCTCGCGCCGGGCGAACCTCTTTCCTCTATGGGCAATATTTCCCTTTCCCTGAACCCGAGAAAAACCTGGGTGGATTGGTCGAAGATTGCGACCTATTTTGCCGTCTTTTTTTACATCGTGAACCGGGTCCGGACCCGAAGGGAAATCAACCTGCTGATTGCTGCGATTTTATCGGTCGCCTGTTTCGAGGTGTTGTACGGTCTGTGGGGAAAGGTCGAGGGGACTTATACGATCTGGTGGTGGCAAAATAAATTTGGCGGTCCTCATATCAGCGGCACCTACATCAATTCGAATCATCTCGCAGGCTATCTGGAAATGGCGGCCCTGTTGGGCGTCGGATTTGTCTTCAGTTTTTTCAAACGATCGCGGTCTCGCAAACCTCTGGTAAAAATCTCCTGGGGAATGCGGGCGCTGGAATTTTTTCAAAACCGCGGAAGTTCGTTCCAGCTATTTGCTTTTTATTCCACCCTCCTTATTTTATCCGGAGTCTTTTTGACCGCCTCACGCGGAGGCATGCTTGCTCTGTCGGGCGGCCTGATTTTTGCGGGGGCGGCGTCCTTCCGCCAATGGCGACCGTATTTAAAGCCGACGTATTTGGCGTTGATCCTCGTTGCCGCGCTGTCCGCCGCGTGGGTCCTGCAAGGGGAGGAAACCCTGTCGGTGTTTGATCGATATAAAACTCTTTTTTCCGTGGGCGATTTGCTTCGGGACGAACAAAAGGCATACTCCAACGAGTTTCCGCTGAGGTTGAGACTTTATCGCGACCTGATCGCGGCCAGCCGGGACTATCCTTTTTTTGGAATCGGATTGGGTTCTTTTTCCGAACTGTATCCCAAGTATTATCCTCCGAATATCGTGGGATCGTTTCAGTACGCGCATAACGACTGGTTGCAGTGGCTTTTGGAAACCGGATGGATCGGACTCGCCTTGCTGGCGGCGGCGATGATTTTCTTCGTCGCGTCCTGCGGTCGTCTGCTGAGAAAGCGCGACGACCCTTATGCCGTGGGAATTGGCTGGGGCGCCCTCGGCGGCCTGACCGCCTTGTTCCTGCACAGTTTCGTGGATTTCAATCTGCACATCCCCGCCAACGCTCTTCTGTTCTTCGTCCTTGCGGGAATCGCTTATGTGACGATCCATAACCAGGTTCATCAGGGCCAGGAAACCAGCCTGCTTCCGACCCGGACCCTTCGGCCCGCGAAGCCGGTTCTTTGGGGCGCGGTTGCGGGAATGGTTTTAATTTTTGGGATGTTCGGAACCTGGAGTCTCAAGCATTTGCGAGCGGAAAATCTTTGCCCGACGGAAGTGAATTCCACGCTGACGCTGGAAAAAAATCCTCCTCTCGACGACATAAAAAAAGCTTTGATACTGGAGCCGAACAATGCGGAGTGTTGGGGCAAGCTGGCGTTGCAATTCGAAAAACTTAAAAGACTGGAACCGAAAAATTTCTTCCAGAAGTACTACACGGAAAAAAACGTTCAGGCCCTGACTGAGGCGTTGCGGCTCAATCCCATCCGTTCCTACCACCACGCTTTACTGGGCAGGGAATATTTTCATCTGAGCCTGTTAGAGCCTGAGAGTTCGCGGAAATGGTTGGACCGGTCCTACCGCTCCTATGAAAATGCCGTTTATTACGACCGAAGAAAGTCCGGAGCCATTCTGACCGCCGCCAACATCTGGCTGGACTACGCGAAGGGCGCGACCCGGCCCGACCATAAAGTCATGTTTTCGGAAAAGGCGTTCGCGTTGATGAAAGTGATTGTTCGGTTGCGGCCCTTTTTTTGGAAATACGCTCTGGACACGGCGTTTCCTTATTACTCCAAGCTCGATCTGGTTACAAAAGTGATTCCCGGTCCCGGCGAGTCGGACGAATTCAAAAAGCTGAATTTAAGGGCGCGGCAACGGGTATTAAAACGCCTGGGCCTCTGAAACGGTTCGTGGGCTTTTAAATTACCCGCGGGTGCCGGTCGATTTTAAGGCGGGCGAATTTTTGCATTAATCTCCCTCCGACTTTTTTTGCGATACTATAAAGGCAGGAGGAATTCCCCAATGAACTGCAAATTTGCCAAACCGGGATTTCGATGGGGCCGCGCGCGGGCCTGGTGGGCTATCCTTTGTGTTGGGGCTCTTTCGGCGTGCGCCTCCGGAGCCGTTACCGGCAACCGCTACGTGGACGAGTCCAGAGGTTACCAGACCTCCTGGTCGGCGTCGGATTGGGAGACGATCCCGGACGCCTGGTCCTACGATGATGATTTCGGAACGATCCTGACCCAGACGCCCGGAAAATTTCAGTACTTCACGGAGAAAAGACACGACGGCAGGCCGCGCAACGAACTGGGCCGTTATTACGATCCTCCCAAGACGAAGGAAACTTCAATATTCGACGTCGGACTGGGATTGCGCCGGCAAGGCGCGGACCTGAAAATTCTAGCGGCCACCGCCACCGAGGGTCGTTTGTTCAAATTTGTACAGGCTCACAAGGACCGGCGGGATTATGGCAAGCGGGGGGAGTTGATCCGGGATTACTTTGAAATCATCGGGGCGCCCTCTGGCGCCGCGAAGGGAGCGGGCGGCTCGTCCGGCGCGGATATTTTAACGACGCGGTGGAATTCGGAGCAAGGCGCGCGCGTACTCCATGGAAGGTTTGTGGGTGATTATGTATTGCTGGTTTTTCTGCAAGCCGGGAACTCGGTTTCCAACGATCTGTTGGACGAGGGAGTCGCCGTCGCTAAAAGTCTGATCGATGAAAATTTAACCCTTCTTTCCGAAACGTCCCATCGAAATTGAACGTCCTCCCGCGAAGCGACCGGGCTAAAAGAAACTGCGCGGGATGTGAATGATATCTCCCGGTTTCAGGCGGATATTCTTTGTCAAATCGCCCTCAAAAATGACCTGGTCCAGAGGCACGCTGATCCGTTTGATTTCTTTTACCCCGTTGGAATTCATGGTCTTTCTATACACCTTGGCGGCTTTCGGACGGGCGATTTCCGTCAGTCCCTCGGCCATTAAAATCGCGTCGAGAATAGTAATGCCCGCGCGAAAATCGACCACCTGCGGTTTTTTCACCTCGCCCATGACGTTGATCCGGCTGTCGAAATTGTCGTGGATCAAAACAAAGTCGTTGTCCTTGAGAATGACGTTTTGGGAAAATTCGTCCTCGCGAATCAGCGCGTGGAAATCGATGGGCATCTTCTTTCCATCCCGAAGCAAATAGGATTTTTTGAGATCGGCTTGTTCGGTGAAGCCCTCGGCCAGGGAAAAAAGATGCAAAAGGGAAATCGGCCGGTTCACTTTAAAAGTCCCCGCCTTGTTGACCTCGCCGGTGATGGAAATTTTGATGCTGTTGATCTCTTTGACGATGACGGTGACGCTGGCGTCGGTGATGAATTTCCTGAGGCGCGCAGTGATTTCTTTCCTCAATTCCGACGGAGTCCTGCCTTTGGCCTTGACGTCTCCGATCAGGGGAAAGGCGACCAGGCCGTCCGGGCGAACGGGCATTTTAGAGGTCATTTCCTTACTGCCCCACACCGAAATTTCGATGATATCCTCCGGACCCAGTCGAAACGCCTCCTCGTCGGCGGTTTGGGTCGAAAGGTTTGAAGATTTTTCCGCTGGAGACGCGAACCCCTGCGCTCCCGCTGGAGAGGAATAGAAGGAAAGATTCGTCGCCGCCAGGAACAACAATCCTACAACCGCCCAATTATATTTCATGATTCCCCCAGAATTTTTAAACCCACGCAAAACCGAAAATCCGCCTCGTGTCTGAAAAGGTTCCTAAGCGTTAGTCAAGCGGGATATTTAACAGCGATGGATTTTGAGCGTCATTATAGCATCGAGGCAAGAGAAGCAGACGTCAAAAATGGGGGGGGGTGGAAGCGAACTGCCGCGCGCCAAAGATCCCTTGAGCGGGTTGGAGCGGAGCGCCGGGTTTTCAGGTAGCGGGAGTTCTTTTTATCAGGAGAATTTCGTGCATGTTCCAAAAATAAGTAATCGTCTTGTCGAGAGAAACATTCTTTTTCGATTCCAGATGCGCCAATACGGTGGCACGGGGTAAAGCCTTGCCGTTGTACCCAACCGCCAACACGCCGTCCGAGGCAAGGTAATCGGGCGCCTGGTCGAATAAAACGTCCAGAACTCCGGGATCTTCATAGTAGGACAAATTCCAGAAAATTATGTCGTAGGTTTTTTGGGGGACGTTGGAAAATACGTTCGAGGTCAATGCGTTTACTTTATAAGAATTCGCCGAAATAAATTTTTTGGCGCACTCCACCCGTTCCTCGCGGTTGTCCACTCCGTCGATGGTCGTGGAAACCCGTTTGGAAAGACAGCCGCTCAGGATTGCAAAACTTCCCACGCCAATTTCCAGCATGCGGGGATTGTCCCATCGGCGTATGAGTTTCTTCAATTCGCGGCGCAGGAGGACCGTCGTCAGATCAAAGTAGCAACTGTCCCCCGTATCGACGGGAAAACGGCTCATCCCAAAAATCAACCGGGCAAGGAATCGGGATCGGAGACATGCGTGCCAAAAGGATCGAAACCGCGACGGAGCCGCGCCGGCGTAAATTTGATAAATTTTTTCGACTAGGACTCTCATAGAAAAAAAGGAGCGCTCCGCAGGCTAGCGGCTGTTGTTTAGACGTCGTTCGAGGACTTTGTAGACGTCCTTGAGTTGCTGTATTTCCAGTATCTCGCCGGTGGACAATTGAACTCCGAATTTGGATTCCAATCCCGAGATCAGGGACATATGGCCGATCGAATCCCATTCCGGAACCTGATCGGGGCTTAGGTTTTCGTTCAAATCTTCCGGTTCCAGGTCAAACAAGGAACAGAAAATCTCGTTTGCTTCTTCTTTCATGTTGGTATTCATGCGGCTATGGGTGGGTCAATCCTGGAGGGGTTGAACATAGTCCGGCGGATCGGGAAACTTGCCGAGCGCATATTCCCAAATTTCTTCCTGGATATCTTCGCGGTTTTCAATATGTTTGAATCCCAGTTCCCGATACATGTTTTGACAGACGCCATTTTTGGGGCTGGGAATATAAACGCCCACCAGTTTTCGGGCCTGGCATCGATTGGCCTCGGCGGCCAATTTGGAAATAAATACCGTTTCCAAGGTAAGGCCGATCACCCGGCAACTCAACAGAAAGACGTCGATCCACCAGGCGCCGTTTTGAATATGGACAATCGCCGCGCCAATGAGGCCATTATCGCCGTACTTGTCGACCATTTTCAAGCTGTATATTTTATAATCCGGGCGGTCGACGAACCCGGCGATTTCATCCTCAGAATATCGGCGCGTGGTTAAATTATATTGATTGGTTTTTTTGACGAGTTGACATATCCGGTCGAAGGACGCCGGTTGAATTTCCTTGAAGGCGACTTTCATTTTAAGGTTTTTATAAAACCCCTCCAGGCTTCCGGCGCTTTCTTTTAAAGAATCGCGGCTTTTTTTCGCCTGATAATGGAGTTGGCGTTGGGCGTCCTCTTCGGTTTGGGTCAACGCGTCGAAATCATTTAACCCTTCGAGGGCGGCGCGGTACAAGGCGGGATCCTCCGGCAATTCCACCGTAAGAACTTCCGGCGCCATTTCCCTCATCATTTCCCTTTCCCTGGGGTTGTCGTCGATGAAAACGATAGAGTCCAAACCTATTCCAATTTCTTTGCTGATTTCCCGAACGTTTTGCGGCTTATCCTGCCAATTGATTTTAGTCGCCGCGAAATCTTCCTTTTTCAAAAACATGAAAGGATGATTTTGAAAAACCCGGTCCACGTCGCTTTCGTTATTCTTACTGCAAATAGCCAGGATGATTCCTTTGTTCGCCAGTTCCTTGAGGTACTTTTGGAAATCCAGAAAAATATTTCCCGGCGATTGCGGCTCCAGTTGAATGCCGTCTATCCCCGCCTCTCCCAATATCCCGCCCCAAAGAGTGTTGTCCAAATCCACCACCAGGCATTTTTTATTCTTCCCCTTAAGCGGTTTGATGAAGCGCATGTATTCGTGGACCAGACTGGGAATGCGGTCGTTGTGAAACGGTTGTTTGAACAAATACCACTGCCTCTCATCCTTCCAGCGATCCCACCCCGCCTTGTTGACCAGCTTGTTGTAGTCCAGACAATAAATTCCCTTTTTCCCGGAAATAATATTGGAATGGAAGCAGGCGTTCAAATACGCATGACTCTCAAAAACGCTATTGGCGCCGAAAGGATCGGACAAGCGGTCGAAGGGATAATGAAAATTATGAATCAGAAGAGGACACTTGAAGCGGTCTTTTAACATTCCCGCGAGGGCGGCAACCTGCTCCAGTTCTTCGCGCGTTTTTTCTTCAAGGTCCGCGCCGTTGGCGTTTCCGGTATTCTGGTAAATGTGAGGAAAAATTTCTTCGCCCAACAATCCGAGGATGATCAGATCGGGTTGAAAACCGCCTTCCGAGCCTTCGCCCAACTTGGAGACGACGCCGAAATATTCATGGGAGACCATCTCGGGCGCCAAACCCAGCTTGAAACATTCGACCCGCAAGGCTTTTTTGACCATCTCCGCGGTGAAATTGGTAATGATCATGCACCGGAAAGTTTCTCTCCGAATAGGCTCTCCGGGAACCGGATCGAGGTTTTCGTTTTTCAATAACCGGTCGATTTTTTTTTCGAGCAAAACGTAATCGTGGAAACAGAGCTTCCCTTTTTTCTTTGCCTCGTAATCAAGGATCAATTCTCGAATCATAAATCAGAGGGGCATTTTTTCTCCGCCGCAAACGGGGAGGTTGATTCCTGTGAGATATTTGGCGTAGGGGCTTGCAAGGAAAAGGGCGGCGACGGCGATATCGTCCAACTCCGTGAGTTTGCGCATGGGCGTGTTGGAAACGATTTCCTGAAAAAAACGATCCGGCAGATTTTTATTCAAATCCGTTTTGGTGGGACCCGGCGAGATCATATTTACGTTGACGTTGTGCGGTCCCAACTCCACCGCAAGGCTTTTGGAAAAACCTTCCAACGCGGATTTGATCGTCACGTAGGGAGCTTGCTGTCCGGGCGGAGTTCCCAATATCCAGGCGGAAAGAACGTTAATGATACTGCCCTGCTCTCGCTCCTTCATTTGTTTTCCAAACACAAAGCAACAATTGAAAGTTCCTTTTAAAGAGACGTCCACATGGCGCTGGAAATCCTGCCATTCCAAATTGAAAAAACCCTTTTGCTGAACCGACGGCCCGGCGTTATTGACCAGGACGTCCACCGGTCCAAAATGTTTTTCAACTTCTTCGGCCATCTTTTCCACCGCGTCCCGGTCCGCAACGTCCGCCTGAATGGAAATCGCCTCGCCGCCGTTTTTGATAATTTCTTCTTCGATGGACTTCGCCGCTTTGGAATTGGACTTGAAATTCAAAACTACCTTGGCCTTATGGGCGGCGAAATACCTGGCCATGGCGGACCCTATGCCCCGGCTGGCGCCGGTGACGACCACCACTTTGCTTTCTAAGTCGAGCATTCTACCGGCCTCGCCCAGCCATTTGAGTTTTTTTTTTGCGGGGGATTAAAAATCACTTCGGCAGTCCCGGAAATCACTTTTTTATCGTCCTGGTTGACGATCTCCGTGTGGATTTTTAGGATTTTTGTTGCGGAGTCAATTCCGGTAATTTTACCGCTAATGGTTAGGGTATCGCCTACAAAAACCGGACTCAGAAACGAAAGCTTTTGCGAACGATACAACGCGCCCGCTCCCGGAAGCATGACGCCCACGAGGGTGGAGATAAACGAAGAGGCCAGCATGCCATGGCAAATACTGCCCGTCGAGAGAATCTCCTGGGCGAAATCGTCGTCGAGGTGAATCGGGTTGTCGTCGCCGGTAAGCTCGACAAAGGCCCGAAGGTCTTTGTCCTCGATTTTCTTTTGAAAGCTGGCTTCCTGGCCTACTTGGAAATCTTCCCAGGTTTTCATGGATTGGATAATTGGATAAAAAGAGAGGATCGCTTAATATTTTTTACCGTCGGATGCAGATAAGGCAATGAAACCCGCCGCCTGCTTTTCATATATTAACACAAAGCCGACAAAACCTTTTGAATGAATCAAACCTCGGTCCGGAATGCGAAATACCGCGCCATTCTAGTCTGAGTAAACCGTTTTGATGATGGTTGCGGATTTGCGTATCCCCTGACACAAGGCTTGGACCGATGCGCTGGATCCTGCGGAGGACGCCACCGACAAGAAATCCGACTCCGCATTTTTTCCTATGAATTGACCGAGAAAAGCTTCCGATACCAACTCGTCTCTTTGCAAACCTTTGAACTCCAAAATCTCTACCCTTTTAATCCTCCCGTCGGGGCCGCAAACAACCATGTAATGAATATCCAACGGATGGTGGGCGAGGTTGACGACCCTGTCAAAATGGGCGAGACCGATTTTTTTTCCATCTTTAATTCCCACATGCAACTTGACCCTTTTCTGATTGAACGGTTGACCGGTCAAATCCTGGATCGATTTTTTCTGGGTCTTATCCAACCATTTTTTTTCAATCGTTACTTGGTCCGCATCCGAAAAGGCTTTGTCCAAGGCTTGCTTCTTTGTCAGATAGGTCTTGGATCGAACCTCCTCCTCTTTCAGGATATGCCCCTGGGCAGGCATATGTTCAAAAACAAAAATCCCAACCAAGCAAAGCCAAAGCGCATTCCTTAATCTCATTTTCATTGTTGGTTTCTCCTTTTCAAGGAAATTTTATCGGTTTCTCTTTCAAAGGTTGGAAACCCAATAAATATTTTTGCCGTCCCATCTTTAACGTCATGCTCTTTTTCTCCATCTGAACTCCAAAACCATAGAATAAATTGCTGGGAGCACAATCAAAGTCAGCAAAGTCGCCGAAACCATGCCGCCCACCATGGGCGCGGCGATTCGCTTCATCACCTCGGAGCCGGTTCCGTGTCCCCACATGATCGGCAACAAGCCGCCTATCACCGCCGCCACCGTCATCATGATGGGCCGCACTCTTTCCGTCACGCCCTCCATCACCACGTCGCGGATTTCCTTTTTGCTCGCAAAGCCGCCAGAGTTCAATTTTCTCTGATAGGCGTGGTCGATGTACACCAACACCAGCACGCCGATTTCCGACGCCACTCCCGCCAACGCGATGAATCCGACCCCGACGGCGACGCTCAGTTCGTATTGCAAATAATAAAGGTACCAGACGCCGCCCACCAGGGCGAACGGCAGGGACAACATGACGATCAGGCTCTCGGTCAGATTGTTAAAATTTAAATACAATAATAAAAAAATAAGAACCAGCGTCAGGGGAACCACAAGTTTCAATCTTTCCTTGGCGCGTTCCATGTATTCGTACTGGCCGCTCCATTGCAAGGAATAACCGGAGGGGAGCTGAAAGTTTTCGGCCAATATTTTTTTGGCGTTGGCGACATAGGTTCCCACGTCGATATCTTTAATGTCGATATAGATCCAGGCGTTGAGGCGGGCATTTTCGCTTTTAACGACCGGCGGTCCTTTCTTGATGGAAATATCCGCCACCTGCGCCATGGGCACATGCTCGCCGCGCGGCGTGGGGATCAATACGCGTTTCAGTTTATTGATATCGTCGCGCAAATCCCGGCTGTAACGCAGGTTCACCGGATAGCGCTCCCGACCTTCCACGGTGGTGGTGATGTTCATCCCGCCGATCGCGGTCTGGATGACGTCCTGCACGTCGCCGGTGGTCAAGCCGTAGCGCGCCGCTTGCTCGCGCTTGATTTCAAAGTCGAAATAATTTCCGCCCACAACCCGCTCGGCGAAAACGCTCAGGGTTCCCGGTACGGTTTTAATGACCGATTCCACCTTCGCCCCCAATTCCTGGAGAACGTTTAAGTCGTCGCCGGCGATCTTGATCCCAACGGGCGTTTTTATTCCCGTGGACAGCATATCGATGCGCGTCTTGATGGGCATGGTCCAGGCGTTGGTGACGCCTGGAATTTTTATGGCGGCGTCCATTTCCGCGATCAATTTTTTTGTCGTCATCCCCTCGCGCCATTCGCTCTCCGGTTTCAGCATGACGGTCGTTTCCATCATGCTAAGCGGCGCGGGATCGGTGGCGGTTTCGGCGCGGCCGATCTTTCCAAAAACCCGGCGGACTTCCGGGAATTGTTTAATCATTTTGTCTGTCTGCTGAACCAGTTCCCTGGCTTTGGTGATGGAAATTCCCGGCAGAGTGGTGGGCATGTACAAAATGTCGCCTTCGTTGAGCGGCGGCATGAACTCGGAACCGAGCTGTTTCAGCGGAATCAGCGTGATCGCCAGAATCAGCAAGCCGCCGAGGAGGGTTAAAAATTTCATCCTGAGCGCGAGCCAGATCACGGGTCGGAACAAAATATTCAATATCCAGTTGACGGGGTTTTTCCGCTCCGGAAGAATTTTTCCGCGAATTAAATATCCCATCAAAACCGGAACCAGCGTCACCGAAAGAATCGCGGCGGCGGCCATGGAGTAGGTTTTGGTGAAAGCGAGCGGGGCGAACAATCGGCCCTCCTGCGCTTGCAGGCTGAAAACGGGTAAAAACGAAACCGTGATGATGAGCAAACTGAAAAACAGCGCCGGTCCCACTTCGCTGGAGGCTTCGTAAATTATTTGCCAATGATTTTTCTTGCGGTCCCGGTCGCGCTCCAGATGTTTGTGGACGTTTTCCACCATCACGATGGCGCCGTCTATCATGGCGCCGATGGCGATGGCGATTCCCCCCAGCGACATGATGTTGGCGTTCAACCCCTGTAAATTCATGACGATCAGAGCCATCAAAATTCCCAAAGGAATCGTCAGGATAGCCACCAGGGCGGATCGCATATGCAATAGAAACACCAGGCAAACCAGCGATACCACCAGAAACTCTTCCTCCAGTTTCTCTTTCAGGTTGTCCACCGCGCGCAAGATCAACCCGGACCGGTCGTAGACGGTAACAATTTCCACTCCCTCGGGCAGGCCGCTCTTTAATTCCTCGAGTTTTGCCTTAACCCGGTTGATAACCTCCAATGTGTTTTCGCCGAATCGCTGGATCACGACGCCGCCGACGACTTCGCCCTCGCCGTCAAGCTCCGCCAGTCCCCGACGCATTTCCGGTCCCAGGTGAACGTTTGCCACGTCGCGAATTAAAATCGGGGCGCCATGGGCGTCCACGCCCAAAGGAATACTCTTGATATCGTCGACGCCTTTGATGTAACCCAGCCCCCGGACCATGAACTCGGTTTCGGACATCTCCAGCGCCCTTCCCCCGACGTCGTTGTTGCTTCTTTTGATGGCGCTGGAAATTTTGTGCAGAGGAATATTGTAGGCGATGAGTTTGTTGGGGTCGATCTCCACTTGATATTGCTTGACGTATCCGCCGACGCCGGCGACCTCGGAAACGCCGGGCACGGTTTGCAGTTCATAACGCAAATACCAGTCCTGGATAGACCGCAAATCCGAGAGATCGTTCTTGCCGGTTTTATCGACCAGGGCGTATTCGTAGACCCAGCCCACCCCCGTGGCGTCCGGGCCCAGGGTGGGGTTGACGCCTTCCGGCAACCTGCCGCCGACAAAATTGAGTTGCTCCAGAACGCGGCTTCGCGCCCAATACATATCCGTCCCGTCTTCGAAAATAATATAAACAAATGAAAACCCAAAAAACGAATAGCCGCGCACGATTTGGGCGAAAGGAACCGAAAGCATGGCCGTGGTCAAAGGATAGGTGATCTGGTCCTCGACGATTTGCGGGGCCTGGCCGGGAAACTTTGTGAATATGATCACCTGCACGTCGCTGAGGTCGGGAATGGCGTCGAGCGGCGTCCTTAACATGGAATAGATCCCGAACGCGATCAGAAACCCGGTTCCCAGGAGAACCAGAAATCTGTTTTTCAGAGAAAGCGCGATTACTTTTTTTAGCATTATTTTGCCTCTTTAAATGCGGTCTTTCGCGCGGGTTTCAATATATTTTTTGGGAAATTGTTGGAATTCGTTTCGGCATACTTCAGAACAAAACCAATATTTTTGCTCCTGATAAATATGTAGTATAGGAAGATTTCTTTCTTTAAAAGACATTCCACAAACCAGGTCGTAATCCAGATTCCCTGTACGAGTTCTTAAAAATTTTAAAAATGAATCGACCAGACCAGGGTCAAAATGACTGCCTTTTTCGCTTTCAATAATCCTCAGGGTTTCATTTTCACTCAATGCCTTCCGGTAGGCTCTGCCATGGATCATTCCGTCGTAAGCGTCGACGATGCTGATTATTTTTGAACCCAAAGGAATTTCCGGCCCATGAAGTCCGTCCGGATAGCCAGTACCGTCGATTCTTTCGTGATGATGCCGAATTGTTTTTTGAATTTTTTCAAAACCCTTTAGTTTTTTAATGGATTCCGATCCTAAAATTGGATGTTTTTTTATTGTCTGAAATTCTTCGACATTCAATTTCCCTGGTTTTTTCAAAATATGGTCGGGAATGCCAATTTTCCCGACGTCGTGCAACTCTGCGGCCTGAGCAATCTCTTCGATCTCCTTGGAAGGCAATTCAAGAAATTCGGCAAAATTCCGGCTTAAATTCCGAACGTTTATGGAATGGCCCTCCGTATAGGGGTCTTTCAAATCAATCATTGAAATCAAGGCCAGTTGAATGCTCATGTATTCTTCAAATTTTTCATTTTGAAGCTGTAAAAACTTTGCAGCATAAATCAACGTCGCCAAGGACAAAATAAACAACCAAACTCCCGCTCCCAACATAAACGCATAATGACGGTTGCCCAACAACCCCGCCCAAATGATAGAACCAACTGCAATCACTAAAGTTAAGACAACAAGAATGGAAATTACCCAAATGATTCTTCGGTTTTTTTTATGAAACGAACTCATTTGCTTAAGCTCTCAATGCGGGTTTTTCTCTTCGCCTATTTTCATTTTCATTACCGGCTCCATTGTCTTTTCGGGTTTTTTCGCAGGCTCTGTTTTCTTTTCTTCGCCCTGAAACTTGCCGACGGCCTCTTTCAATTTGCTCTCCGAGTCGATGAGGAACGCGGAGGACGTCACCACCACCTCGCCCGCTTTCACGCCTTCGATCACCTGATAATAACCTTCCGCAAGCGGACCCAGGGAAAGGACGCGGGACTCAAAGCCTCCGGAGGAATTTCGCACAACCCCATAATCCTTTTCGCCGGCATGAATCACCGCCTCTTCGGGAATGGCCGCCGTTTGCAGGGCGATTTCCGATTTGAGAACCACGTTGGCGTACATTTCCGGCTTCAATTCCCAGTCCGGATTTTCAAATTCCATCCTCACCTTTATGGTCCGCGTTTTGGATTCCAAAAATGGATCGATGTAGGTGACTTTTCCCTTGAACATTTTGCCTGGGAAATAGGACAAGGTCATTTCGACGTTCTGCCCCATTTTGATCCAGGGAAGCTCGTACTCGTAGATATCCGCCAGAACCCAGATGTTCGAAAGGTCGACCAGGGTATAAAGTCCCATCCCAGGGATGACGCGCATTCCATGGTTTGCCTTTTTGTTAAGGACAAATCCGCGATGGTGGGAATGAACGTGCATGGTTTTTTTGACTTTCTTTTTTTGCATCAATTCGTCAATCTGGTGTTGGGGGACGTCGAACAACTGCAATCTGCGGATGGTGGACTCGACCAGCGAGTTGGCGCCTTTTCCGATTTCAGCAAATGAATTGGTTTTGAGAGTTTCCTGATATTTCATGGCCGTCAATAATTCTTCCTGGGTGGAGACCAACTCGGGACTGTAAATATCCACCAGCAGTTGACCCTCCTTGACTTCCTGCCCGGTAAAATCGACGTACAGTTTTTCAATCCAGCCTTCGTATTTTGTGTGGATATGGTTCACCAGCCGCTCGTCGTAGGTCAGTCGCCCTATGGTGCGAACCTGCCGCGTCAATTTCCGCGCTTTGATTTTTGCCGTCTTGACCCCGATATTTTGAACCATGGCGGGATTGATTCGAATTCCGCTTCCCGCATCCACATCCTCGTAAACCGGAACCAGATCCATCCCCATGGGACCTTTCCCCGGCTTGTTCGATGTGAAGGAAGGGTTCATCGGCGCCTGCCAGAATTTGATTTTCCTTCCCGAATTTTTGCCGTCGGGCGCGGCTCCGGAATCTTTTCCCGTAGTTTGCGGCGCGGACTTTTCGGACATTTTGGAAATGGAGTCTTCCAGATTCTGGATGACCGGACGAGCCTTGTCGGTCAAGGTTTGGGACAACCCCTTAAGCGCCTCGATATTTTTATCCAGGGATTCCGGGTTGGTGGCGAATCCGAAAAGATAGGCCGCGACCAAAAGACCCGCTACAAGGAGCGCTTTCAGAAAAGTAGAAGGGCGTTTTTGCTCCGCAGACAATTCCGCCTCGGCGGGGAAAATAATTTCTTCCTCTTGCAACTCTTCTTCGGCGTCTTCAGAATTCGAGTCTCTTTCATTAGAAATATTTTCCGGATCGTGTTGGGTTTCGCCGATCCCGTCCCAGGACTCTTCCTCGCCCGAAGCGGCGTCTTCCTCGAATTCCTCGGGAGGTTTTTTTTCGTCTTCAAAATTATCCATAACGTTTCCCGTTTGATACTTACGATTTTTTTACAGGTTCCCGACGGTTCGCCTTAAAAAAGTTTTTCCCCAACCAGGTATTCAATTTTTGCCAGCGTCTTTTCGTGACCCGTCAGTTCCCGGTGATGCTTGATTTTCCACTGGAACAGAGTCACCTGATTGTCCAGCAGGGTGAGGAAATCCACTTTGTCCACGCTGTAACCGGCCATGGCGGACTCCAGCGATTGCCGCGCCTGCGGAATGATTCCCGTCTTGATCAGGCGAACCAGTTCGCTCGCCTTTTTTTGCTCGTCGAGCTTTTCTTCCAGCCGCAAAAAGATTTCGTTCCTGATCTTATTATAAGCCGCCTTCGTCCTGTCGATCCTGAACCGCTCCTGCCGGACTTTTTTGCTTTGCTTGGTTTTATGCCACAGGGGAATATTGACGCTGACAAAGGCCGAAACGAAATCGGGATTGGTTTGACGAAGCAATTCCTCCCGGCGACCGTATTTAACTCCCACGTTGAAATCCGGGTAATATTCTTTCAACGCCAGGGTTTTGGAAATTTTTGATTTTTCGATCAAGGCTTTCAGTTCCTTGAGTATGGGCCGATGATCTTCCGCCTCTGCTTGCAGTTTTTCCGAAGTAAATTGAAACGGCGTCTCGGTGATTCCGTGGCGGATGCTTAACGGCGCCTGCGGCAGGCGGTTCATCAAGGTATTGAGCCGGGCTTCCTCCACTCCCTTGCGTTTCTGGAGGCGGATCAATTCGTCTATGTTTTTGGACAACTCGACCTGGGCCTTCAACACGTCCTGCTGAATTCCCTTGCCCACGGAATATTTTGTTTCCGCGATGGACACAAACTGCTCCAAAAGCTTTTTATTCTGTTGCGTGATCTCGATGGAAGCCAACACGAAGCAAAGCTCGAAATAGGAAACCTTGACGTCGCGGATGGCTTGCAACTTCAACTCTTCCAGGTTTTCCCTGGCGACGACGACGTCCTGATTCGCCATTTCGGTCCTCAACCCCAACTTGCCCGGATAGGGGAACTTCTGGGAAATCGTCAACTGCTTTTGCGTCATCGGTTGATCGGTGAACGAAAAGCTGTCGATCGGAACGTTCATGAATTCGAATTTCATCGTCGGGTCGTCCAGAGACCCCGCCTGCGAAGGGATCTGCTTGAACAGACTGATATTTTCCTCGGCCTCCTTTAATTGCGGGTTGTTTTGCAGAGCTTCCGCGACGAACCGGTCCAGGTTCTGGCGAAAGGTCTCCGGGGGCGCCCCATAAACATTGGATGCCAGCGCAAGCGCAATTAAAAACAAGGCAAGGGGTTTGAGTGAAAACATGGAACCCTCTCGGCAATAATTTTATAGACGGCGCCAAACGGGACCGGGGACGCAGAATCGGCGAAGGCGGTAAATTAGCCCGTTTGGGCCAACGTAAAAACGAAGAAGATAAAAATGAAAGGCTGGATTACTTGGGGGGGTGGTAAGGGGATTCCGGATGATTCGAAAAAGAAAGAATATTGTATTCGGCGGGGTTTTCCATTTGGTTCGAGGCGAGGGCCTCGGTTGCGAGGGCTTCGGTTGCGACGGAGCAAACCGAGCAGGTTTGGCTCATGGAGCAATCCATTTTGGCCATGTGTATTTCCATGGCGATGGACTGGACTCCGCAAGCCAAGAGACTCAGAACGATGAAGCAGACGAAAAACTGTTTTTTCAACTTTGCGGACATAGGACTAATTGTTTGATTTTCTTGCACTAAATATATTCCTTTCCGCTAAAACTGTCAACCCCAAGGGAATTCGAATATTGAATCGGAAAATCAACTTTGCTAGGATGTTTGAATGAATCCCATAAAATCTGTTACCATCGGATTAGGGTTACTTTTGGTTGCAATCGCTTTTAAGTTTGTAGGATTGCGCCTAACAAACGACCCTAGTCTTGATGGGGAATCTGTACCGCTTGCGCTATTTGCCATTCATATTGATCTCTTGGTGATCGCCATGAGTACAATTGTATCGGCGGCTCTGGCTTTGCCAGGCGACAAAAAGGGCCGGTTGATTGGCCCCGCGATAGGCTGGGGTATAAGCATCGTAATAATATTAGCCATCTTGGGATTCCAAGGGTTTGCTTGGGCATTGTGGGCGGAAAACGACTGGTTTAAATATTATATTCCAGATATAATGGCGTTGAGCGTTTTAGTTTGGTCAGTCGCCGCCGCTGGAGATCAATGATGAAAAGTCAGGATTTAATTGCCGGAGCGATAGCCTCCGTTATGGGCTTCGCCATAATATGGTTAACCGTTCATTTCTTCTCTTTTTTATTTGAGTATTTTTTTACGACGCTCTTTATTTTGGCTGGAATTGCAGGAGTCCTTTTCTATTGGGCAAACTCCCTTCCTAACAAATCCGGTGCAACGTGGGCCAAAAAAAAATAATAACTTCCGTAGTAACCGAAACTTTTTAAATCGCTCTTAGTTTCAATTCTTTTCTTTCTTTTCCCCTTCCTATTTTTCCCAAAAGTCATATCTGTGTTTTCCAAGCGACGGTCTTCGCCTTCCAAGGGCTTCGAGGGTGTGGTACACTTGGGCCAAAATTTTGGGAACGGAAAATAAATAAAAATTCTGCGGTTTTAAATCAAATGGAGGCGGGGAATGAAAAAGAAAATTGGCGTGGTTCTTTCCGGTTGCGGGGTCTACGACGGATCGGAAATCCATGAGGCGGTGATCACGCTGTTGGCCATAGACCGTGCGGGTTGCGAGGCTGTATGCATCGCTCCGAACATAGATCAGAAGCACGTCGTCAACCACCTGACCGGCGAAGAGGCTCCCGGCGAAAAGCGCAACGTGTTGGTCGAATCCGCGCGCATTGCGCGAGGCGCCATCGTTGACCTCAAGGACGTTAGAACGGACGACGTCGACGGGCTGATCCTGGTCGGCGGATTCGGCGCGGCCAAAAACCTGTCGGACCTGGAGTCCAAGGGAACGGACTGCGACGTGGACCATGAATTGATCCGCCTGATCATCGATTTTGCGGTCCAGGACAAACCTTTTGCCGCCTGTTGCATCGCCCCGGCGGTGGTGGCCAAGGTGTTTGACGGGGGGACCGTCCACCCGACGCTCACCATCGGCAACGACCCGGAGTTTGCGGAAAAAATCAACAAAATGGGCGGCAAGCACCAGGAGTGCGCCGCCACGGATATCATCGTCGACGAAAAAAACAAGATTGTCACCACCCCGGCGTACATGAACGGTAAAAGCATCGGCGAAGTGGCCGAGGGCATCGAAAAGGCGGTCCAGAAACTGGTGGAAATGATCTGAGTCTTCCAAAAACGGTTTTGGTTTGCCGGAAAGGATCGGGTTTGCGACGAACCGGAATCCTCCGGCCCGAGTTATTGACCCGCCCGCGCGCCCGTTCCCTCCTCGATTTGCGCGCGCCGCACGACCCTGAAACGATGATCGCTAAACTGATTGAAATCTGCAAACACCACGAATTGATACGAAGCCTGGTCGGCAAGGATCTGAAAATCCGCTACCACGGCTCCGTCCTCGGCTACCTGTGGTCCCTGCTCAATCCCTTTCTGATGATGGTCGTCTTCACCCTGGTATTTTCCATCTTTATGCGCATCAAGATGGAAAACTACGCCCTGTTCCTGATATCCGCGCTCCTGCCCTGGACCTTTTTTTCCAACAGCCTGCTGGCCGGTTCCCTGTCCATTGTCGGCAACGGCCATTTCCTGCAAAAATTTTACTGTCCCCGGGAGTTGTTTCCCATCACCGTGATCCTGTCCAACGCGGTCATTCTTCTGCTCAGTTTCATACCCTTCTTTTTGTTCATGTATTATATGAAAGGCGAATTGGGCTGGAGCCTGTTGGCCCTGCCGCTGGTGGTCGGCATTCATCTGCTGTTCACCCTGGGCCTCGCGTTCGCATTGTCCAGCCTTTACGTTTATTTTCGCGACGTGAAGCATTTGCTGGAATTTGTCATGATGGTCTGGTTTTACGTCACCCCCATTATTTATCCCACCTCCATGATTCCGGAGAAATACCGGATCCTGCTGACCCTGAACCCCGCCGTCCCCATCATCGGACTTTATCGCGATGTGTTTTACGATTTATCCTTTCCCAGCCTGGCGGACCTGTCGATCGCCGGAGGCATGGCGCTGGCGGTTCTGTTCGCGGGGTGGACGATTTTCCGTTCCCTGGAACAGAATTTTGTGAAGGAACTTTAAGGTGATCGCCTGTCAAAACCTGGGGATTCAATTCACGCGCCGACATCATCGCGAGCAGTCGCTCAAGGATTTTGTGTTGCACCGTCTGAGAAGGATGGACGTCGAACGCAAGTTCTGGGCGTTGAAGGAGATCGATTTCACTTTGCCGCAAGGCGGCGTCATGGGAGTGATCGGAACCAACGGATCGGGTAAGAGCACCCTGCTGAAAGTATTGAGCGGTCTTTTGAAACCCGACGAAGGCGCGGTCGACGTTCAGGGCCGGATCGCCCCGCTTCTGGAATTGGGCACCGGATTTGAACCCAGCCTCTCCGGCGCTGAAAATATTTATTTCAACGGCGCCGTTCTGAACATGCCGCGCAAGGAAATCGCCGCGAACTTCAACCGCATCGTGGATTTTTCCGGTTTGGGGGATCTGATCGAAACTCCCCTGGTCCATTATTCCACCGGCATGGCGATGCGTCTGGGTTTCTCCATCGCCGCGCACAGCCCGGCGGACGTTTTATTGATCGACGAAATTCTTGCCGTCGGCGATCAGGTTTTCCAGCGACGGTGCCTGGATAAAATTAATGAACTGAACGGTCAGGGCGTTTCGGTCCTCTTTGTTTCCCATGGTCTGGCGCAGGTGAAAGAATTATGCAAGTCGGTTTTATGGATCCACGAAGGCCGGCAAAAATTCCTGGGTCCGGCGGATGAGGCGACGGAGCGTTACCTCATGCACACGGACGAAAATTACCGCCAAATCCGCGAGGAGCAAAAACGCGCCGAAGCCGCCGCGGAAAAAGCCCAGAAGGAACGCTTGGACAACAAAGGCAAGGTGGTGGCTACTGTGGGCTTGACGTTTTGCGGAGAAAACCTAAAGCCGGCGGATAAATTCAAACCCCACGACCCTTTGACGATTCGCTGGGAATACCACGCCAAAAAGCGGGTGGAGAATCCCATTTTCGGCTTGGCCATCCATCGAGAAGACGGGACGCATATTTGCGGACCCAACACGCAGGACTGCCGTTTTTCCACCGGCGTCATCGAGGGGCACGGGGTCTTATTGTTGAAAATGGCCTCTATCCCTCTGAGTCCTGGGATATACAAGGTTTCCCTGGCCATTTGGGACTCCACCCACACCCACGCTTACGACTGGGGCGAATTGGCTTATGAGTTTGAGGTGGTATCGGCTTCATGGTATAAACACCGGGGTTGCGTCGCTATGGATTACCAATGGAAAATTCAGTCATGATAAAAGTTTGCGTGGTCGCCCACGATCCCATTCAAAAAGCGATGGCCGGTCCGGGAATCCGCTCTCTTGAGCTGGCCCGCGCCCTGGCGAAAAATTTCGACGTCACCTTCGCCACGCCCAACCCGGTCGACCTTCCCGGCGAATCCTTCAAGACGGTTTATTATAATTACCGGTCGCTCAAAAAAATCGTCGAGGACCAGGACGTGGTCTGCGTCTTCGGGTTTCAAATCCGTCGGTTTCCCTTTCTGAAAAAAATTGCCGCCGCTCTGGTGGTGGACGTCTATTGCCCGACCTTTTTCGAGGCGCTGGCCAGTTATCAGGAACAGACGTTGGACGAAATGGTTCCTCTATGCCGAGTGGTTTTGGATATTTTTCAGGAACAACTCCAGATCGGGGATTTTTTTATTTGCGCCGGCGAAAAGCAGAGGGACATGTGGGTGGGCATGCTGATGGCCACAGGGCGGATCAATCCCTACACCTTCGCCATGGATAACACTCTGCGCAAGTTGATCGACGTCGTTCCCTATGGGTTGCCGGGCCATCCGCCGGAAAAAAATCAGGGCGCGCTCAAAGGCGCCCATCCAGCCATTAAAAAAGACGATTTCGTTCTTCTCTGGGGCGGCGGTTTGTACGACTGGCTCGACCCCCTCGTCGCTGTCCGGGCTATGGAAATCGTGGGCAGGAAACGCCAGGACGTTAAACTATTTTTCATGGGATGCCGGCACCCTTTGGCGTCGGTGGAAATGGACGTCATCAAGGAAACCCGAAGGCTCAGCGAAGCCCTGGGCCTCACGGGGAAAACCGTCTTGTTCAACGACCATTGGGTCGCCTACCAGGACCGGGCGAATTATTTGCTGGACGCGGATATAGGACTCAACCTGCACAAAAAATCCATCGAAACCGATTACTCCTTTCGCACCCGCATCATGGACTATCTTTGGGCGGAGCTTCCCATTCTCACCACCCGCGGAGGAACCCTGGCCGACCTGGTGGAGGAAAAAAATCTGGGCTGTAGCGTCGATTACGACGACGCGGAAGGGTTGGCGGAAAAAATTCTGGATCTGGCCGACGGGCGGATTCCGCTCGGCGCCTTTAGGGAAAATATTCGCCGCGTCAAGGGAGATTATTCCTGGGAGCGGGTTGTGGAACCGCTGGAAGAGTTTTGCCGCTCCCCGTTCAAAAGAATCGACCGCAACTTCGCCGTGGAAACCTGGAGTATCCGTAGCCCCTTTTATTTTTACCGCGCCGCGAGGTCCATTTACAAGACCAAGGGAATGGCGGGTTTGACCGTAAAAGTCGTTCTGTTTTTTCTAATGAGGATTCAAATCTTTCTCGCCAATTTATCCCACCGCCTGGTTGGCGCCGTGGACAAAAATACCTCTTCTTGATTTCAACCCTATTAATTAAGAATACGTTTGAGAAAATACCGGTCCATTTGAGATTTCATTCTGCGATGAATTTTCCTTCCTTTTAAAACCCCGGAAATGATAAAAAAAATTAAAGCATTGTTGACGTTTTTTGTGATCGCCCTGGCTCTTTTGGAATTGTGCAGTTTCCTGGCGTTTCCCTATTTGGCGGGGAAACCTTTCGGCCTACAAGCTCTCAACAAAGAAAGGGAGTCCAGATTGACCCTCCTGAGAGAAAAGCTGGGTTCCTATGCAGAAGAGGATACCCGATTGTATTATTTGCATCCTTATTTAGGCTACAGCGGTCGACCTGGAAGAAATTCGTTTGGTCAGATTTTCGACGAATATGGGTTTTTGAGCGGGAGCGCGCCTTTTCCTTACAAAAAACAAGGAGACGAATTCGTAGTGGCCGTTTTGGGCGGGAGCGTAGCCGGCAACTTCGCCTATGCCAGCGCGTCCGATTTGCAAAGACACTTGAGCCAACTCGACGCCGACTTCTCCAACAGACAAATCGTTCTGGTCAACCTGGCCAACGGAGGTTTCAAACAACCCCAGCAGTTGATAGCTCTCATTTACGCTTTTTTTCTAGGAGCGGATTTCGATTTTGTGTTGAATCTGGACGGGTTTAACGACACGGCCTTAGCGGTAGAAAATCTGAATTATAAAATTAACCCCCTTTTCCCTTCGGGGTTTCATATGGGGTTTACTTCAAAGGGAGCCGAAAAGCTCGACGCCAATACGGTGGACAATCTTTATAAACTTCGCCGGGTTCTTAAAAACGAAAACAGATTATTGAAAACTCTCGATAAGGCGCCGTGGAGGTACAGCGTTTTTCTAAATACCTTCACCGCTTTATGGACCGAAAAATCAAAAAAGAAGATAAAACTTTTAAACTATAATCTGGCAAAACAGGCCCAGGAAAGCATCTTGCCGGATTTTCGCGGCCCGAAATTTGATTCCACAAAAAACCCTTATTATTTGGCCATCGACGCCTGGTTGACCGGCTCAGAATTGATTTACGCTCTGAGCCGCGGCAAAGGATTGCCATACGCGCACGTTCTTCAACCCAATCAATATTACCAGGACAGCAAACCGCTTTCCGCCAATGAAATAAAAATCGCCTACGCTCCCCAGCATAGCTGGAACCGTATCGCCAAGGAAGCCTACCCCTTGTTGGTCGAACAGGGAAAGGAAATGATAAAATATAATTTTCCTTTTTACGACGCCACCCAGGTCTTTAAACATGTGAAGGAGGATATATATGTCGACATTTGCTGTCACTTCAACGACAGGGGAAACGAATTGCTTTCGGCGGAGATTGCCAAAGCCATCGCGACCGAAATGAAGAAAAAGAAAAACCGAATTGGGCGATGAGAGTCCCCGGTTATCTGCCGGGCAAATAACGGACCAGATCAAACAAAGGGGAAATGGGAAGTTTGTTTAGGATTGAACGGACCGGGTCTTTATGAGTTTTATCAGATCTTTCATAAAGGGTATTTTTTTTACCAGGGTTTTACCTTGGACAAGGTAAACGGGCCAGCGCGCCGGAAACTCTACAATGAATTGATACCCGCGCTCTATTGTTTTCCAAACGGTCCGGAACCATTCATATCTGTTGCAATAAATCCTGATTAGGGATTCGCCTTTGGCGCGCCATCCGCCCGTCTGGGCCTCCAGAACCGCGATTCTTGGCGAGGCGAATTTCAAGTACGCCGAAACGGCGGCGGTTTTTTTTCCATGAAAGAAAACCCCGCAGGCAAGTTCCTGCAGATCTTTTTCGGTAAACTCCTCCATCCAACGCATGCTGAACGGATTGTTGTTGTATTCCTCCTTAATTTCGTTGACCGTTGAATTGACAAAATCCTTGTGATTTTCAGGACTCAATTTTTGCGACCAAACGTTCAAAATCCAGACCAGCGTGAAGGACGGGTATTGATGGGACCGGGCGCCCGAATTTATTTTGTCGAAATTGCCGAACAATTCTTCTACCCCCGCCGTGGTCATATTAAAAAATTGATTGGGGTAAGCGTGGACGGGGGACAGGAAGGCGGTTTCAATATAGACCTCCCCATTCGGTTCCAAAACCCGAAACAGCTCGTCCGAGGCCTGGAAGGGGTTGCGCAAATGTTCGAAAACCGCTCCGGAGAAAACGGTATGCAGGCTGGCGCTTTTAAACGGGAGTTTCATCGCCGAGGCCACGATCTCCGTATTGGGAACGGCGAAAATGTCCATTTTAATCAAGTTGTCAAAAGTGCCGGGTTGATTCCCCGAACCCAGGTTCAACACCGGGCGGCCTTCGGCCCTTCGTATGAATTCCAACCATTGTCCCGATAAGGGATTTTCCACCACCACTTCCGGGGTATAATCAAACGCCTCATCCGGGTCCGGCAACATGACGGGAATTCCGTTATGCACGGGATACTTTTGCCCGCAGGCGCGACAGACGATTTTATTCCCTAAAAGTTCCAGCGAATCTTCGTCGGCGCATACAACACAGCGCAAAAGCGGAAAGATAAATTCCCGCAACTTTTTATTTTTCAATTTGAGTTTTTCAGGTTCTGTCAAGTTCCGACTCGAAAAAAGCCGCTGGGGGTAACAGGCGGAATTTAAGGGTATTTTATTGTAGGCTTTTATCCATTTAATCTCTAATGAAAACTCATGGTCGGTCAAAAGGCCTTGCTCGCTTTAAAGAAAGAGAACGAGGCGCCGGAATATTGTCGTTTGGTTCCAATTTAAACCCTGTGATAAACTTTTTGGACAGGCTTCTTTAGCGCTTTTTAAACGCGCTCCCCTATTGAGATAATCATGAACGTCCTGCTCCTGCGTCCTCCGGCTATGGGGGAAAATATTTCCAAAGTCCTGCCGCTGGGTTTGCTCGCCATAGGCTCTGCATTAAAGGACGAAGGCCATCGCGTTGCCGTCCTCGACCTGCGCATGTTCGCTTTTCCCGAAAAGGAATTGCGCCGACGCCTGGGCGAATTCGATCCCGGCCTCGTGGGAATCGGTTTGATGACGGTGGAAAGCGACGCGGCTTTCGCGTTGGCGCAAACGGTCAAATCCCTTCGGCCCAAAACCCAGATCGTTTTCGGCGGACCCCATTGCGCCCACGACCCGCAATTCATTTTGCATGATCGCAACGTGGACTTCATGGTCGTCGGCGAAGGCGAGCGCACGATCGTTGAACTGACCGCCGCCGTTCAATCGCGCGGCGAACTGGAACAGGTCGACGGCCTGGCGTTTCGACGCGACGGCGAATACGTCATGACAGGCGAACGCAAACCGATCCCGAATCTCGACGCGCTGAATATCGATTACGGCCTGCTGGACGTTGCCCGCTATTTCAAACCGGAATGTTCGCACGAATACCTCCCCGCCACGCGCCGGTTTATGCCGATCATGACTTCGCGCGGATGCCCCTACACTTGCATCTACTGCCATGAAGTGTTCGGCAAGACCATGCGCTACCGCTCGCCGCAAAAAGTTCTGGAGGAAATGCGCTACCTGCAAACAACCTACGGCGCGCGCGAGTTTCATATTCTCGACGACGTCTTCAACATCAATATGAAACGCGCCAAGGAGATCCTCGGACTCGTCGCGCAAAGCGGAATGAACGTAAAAATCTCTTTTCCCAACGGCCTGCGCGCGGACCTGATCGACGAAGAGTTGATCGACAAGATGTGCGCCGCGGGCGTGTACCGCCTGGCGCTCGGCATCGAGTCGGGATCGGAGCGCGTACAGGGGACTTTATCCAAACGGCTGAAGATCGGCGTCGTCCCGCCGGTGGTGCGCCGGTTGTCGCAAGCGGGAATCAGCGTCAACGGATTTTTCATGCTCGGCTTTCCCGGCGAAACCCGCGAGGAAATGGAGGAGACCATCCGCTTCGCCTGCGACCTGGATTTGAGCACCGCGTTGTTCTCCCTGGTCATCCCCAATCCAGGAACAAAACTGAGAACCCTGGCCGTGGAAGAGGGCGCCCAGAGCAACCAGGATTTCTCCGACTATTCGATCAACGCCGTGAACGGCAACGCCAGCCGGGTGGAAGCCAGGGAATTGATTGCCCTGCAAAAGAAAGCTTACCGAAAGTTCTATCTGTCGCCCCGGCGCATGTGGAAAGTTTACAGGACCACCCCGGCGAAATCCTTGCTGGCGGGAAAGTTTTTTTCATTCTTAAAACTGGCAGGCTAATGAAGGAAACCGTCAAAATTTCCATCGTCGTCCCGGTTTACAACGAGGCTCCCTGCCTTGTGGAGCTTTACGACCGGTTGCAAGCAACGGCGCGCGGACTTCATAAAACGTATGAAATAATTTTTGTCGACGACGGCAGTCGCGACGGATCGTTGGAGATTTTGCGGGACATGCAAAACCAAAACGACTCGGTCCGGCTGATCGCCTTGCCGGAAAACCTCGGACAACAGAAGGCGGTGTGGCGCGGATTCCAGGCCAGTCGCGGAGAGATTATCGTCCAACTCGATTCCGATTTGCAGAATCCGCCGGAAGAAATCCCCAAACTTATTACAGCCATGACGCCGGAAGTCGATCTGGTCTGTACGCGCCCCAGCCTGCGGCGCGACCGCTCATGGCGGGTGTGGGGATCGCGCCTGGCGCATCGCGCCGGAGCGTTGTTGTTCGCGGACGCCGGAGCGCTCAACCTGGGATCCTTCCGCGCTTTGAAAAAAAACGTGGTCGATCGAATGGAAACGGCGGGCGACCGGCGCTACATGGCCGCGCTCATGAGCCGGATGAACCTGGTCCGCGTGGAAATAGAGGTCGACCACCATCCAAGACCGCGCGGCCAGACGAAATACAATTTTATTTCGCTGGCGCGGCTCGCCGGAGTGTTGGTCGCCGAGGGATTGAAGCAGGTCGTTCGCAAACTACAGCCCTTATAAATAAGGCTGGGCAAAGCGCCCACCGAAAAGATTTGATTTGCAAACCCAACGTGACTTGTACATTCGCCGTATAAGCGACGCCTATTGGGTCCAGCGTCAAGCTGGCCCGCGCCGCTTGCCGGACAACCGTTGATTGCCGCCATGGAAATCCAAAAACTCACCTCGCTCATCGTGGAACCGACCAACGCCTGCAACCTGCGTTGCTCCTTTTGTTTTGTGACCGAGGGAATGGAGCGTCCGGAGGGGTTCATGGACTGGACGCTTTATAAAAAAATTATCGACGAGACCCCGGGGCTGGAGCATCTGGTTTTGCACAACTGGGGCGAACCGCTTCTGCATCCGAAAATTTTTGAAATGATCGATTACGCCGCGCAAGCCGGAGTTTGCCACGTCGTGATGAATACCAACGGCACGTTGTTGGACGACGCAAAAATCGAACGCCTGGTGCGGAGCGGACTGAGCATCCTGCGCTTTTCTATCGATGGGTTGGAGGGAACTTATAAAAACATTCGCGGCATTTCTCTGGAAGTCGTCGAAAGCGCCCTGCTGAAGGTCAAAGCGCGACGGGATGCGCTGAGGCCGGACCTGCAACTGGGCGTTGTGTTCACCGTCGACGAGGAAACCTGCGCCGAGACGGAAGCTTTCCTACGACGCTGGGAGGGTCTGGCGGATCATGTTCGCCTGCAACCCAAACTGATCCGGCAACCGCGCCGGGAGTCCTGTCCGCAACCTTTCGGCAAAGACTATGGCCAACTCACCGTGTTGTGGGACGGCGCGGTCCTTCCTTGTTGCGTGGATTACAACGCCGAGCTTAAGCTGGGCGACGCCCGGACGCAGACCGTAAAAGAGATATGGAATTCCAGCGCGATGGCCGCCCTGCGCCGCCGCCACCTCGAGGGGGATTTACCGGAGACCTGCGCCGGGTGCAACGAATGCCAGACGCCGCAGGCGCCCAAGCGGTTTGCCAGCGCGACGCTACCAGCCGGGGTGACCCCCGGAGGCAATGTTTAAAGCCCCCTCTTGCAAAGGAGAGCTTTGCATAACTGCAAATCGACCGCTCAAACAGGAAACAGGAAGGCCTTTGGCCTCATGACGCCTCCTCATCCTCGCCTGTCGCTCCGTGAGCGCTCCCGCCAGGGGAGAAGGGAGGCTTGTTCCCAGTATTGACGTGGGTTTGCAGTTCGGCGCCGAAATAAGAAACTTTAATAATTCCTCTCCCTTGACGGGAGAGGACATAGGTGAGGGTGAATAATAACCCTTCCTCTTTTCCCGAAACGACGACTTGCGCAAAGCTCTCCTTGCAAAGAGGGCTGGGGTGATTCTTCCGCTAAAAATTTCAATGGTTAGTTCTTGCGCTGTTGAAACCTTGGGAATCCTCCCGACTCCCTTTGCAAGAGGGAGCCTTTTTAATTGCTAGATGATCGCGGGTTCTCCAATGACTACGCTATCCCCAACGACAAACGATCCCAATCGTGAAAAAATTCTGAACGCCAATCGCGCGGCGCATGCCCGCGAGGGAACCTTGTACCTTGCCCGCCATCCGGAGCAATCCAATTTTTATCAAACCCGTCTCCGTTCAAAGGCTCTCGACGAATTTTCTAAAATGGCGCTTCCCGGAGGCAACCTCCTCGACCTCGGTTGCGGAACGGGATACCTGACCCTCCCCTTGCTGGAGCGGGGTTTTCAGATGACGGCGGTCGACCTTTCGCCTGCAATGATAGAAGCTCTGGCGGCTCGCCTCCCAAAAGATAAATTGACCGACTGCCGTTTGCGCGTCGAGGAAGCCGGAGATTTTCTGCGGCGGGAAGAAGCGCTTTACGACGGCGCAACGCTTTCGGCCCTGCTCCATCATCTTTACGATTATGAAGAAGTCATTGAGGCGATTTGCGCGAGGCTCAAGCCCGGCGCGCCGCTGTTGATTTACTTTGAACCCCTGAAAGACGCCGGGCATTCGCCTGCGGCCCATAAACTCCACCGCGCTCTGGCGGCGCTGGACGAAACGGTTTACCGGTTGGAAATGCGTTGGCGAGGGATTCCGTTGTTAGACGAGGAATACGTTTGGGCGGATTACCAGCGGCGCTTTGGCGGGATCGACTTCAACCGTCTGGAGACCATTCTAAAAAAATCGGGGATGGAAATTCTGCGCGTGGAAAAATTCTGTGCGCGCCGTTATGGATGGGCGTCCTGGATCGCTAACCGAATATTAAAAACGCCAAACACTTTCAGCTTGCTCGCCCGCCGGGCAACGCCCGGCCAGCGTGACGCTGGACCCAGCGGTTGACGATTGAAAAGTTACCCTCAACTCGGATTCGAACTTTTCGAAATTTCCCTATTGCATTTGATATTCAATAGCGCCGAAGCCGGTCGCGTTTCCCATACAAGTTACGCCATCTGCCCCCGGGGGCTTCCCCGGTTGCCTCCAGGCGCTTGCCTGGCGGTCAGAGGTTGAGGTTTTCTTCTCCGTCGACGCCCAACAGCTCGCTCAGGAAATTGGCAAAACGGTTTTTCATCTGTCCTGCAAGGCGCAAAAAGGAAATCCCGATTTCGTAATTGTCGTCAAATTTTTCCACCCGCACCACTTTTCCGATGAGAACCAGACGAGAGTCCTCGTCCGGCAAGGGCATTTGCACCTGAAGGTGATCGCCCATTTGAAACGCTTTATCGCTGAGGAACAACAAGCCGCCCATGCTCAGATCCTTGCTCTTGACGGGCAGGTCTTTGGGCGGCGACTCGCTCAGGTCGTTTACCTGCACGTCGCCGATATAGTCGATGCGCAGGTATTGGCGCTTGTCTTCGGAAAACAGTTTGATGCGGTTTTTGCCCGCCGCCTTGGCGGCGTACATCGCCCGGTCGGCGCAACGCACCAAGCTGATTTCGTCGCTGGCGTCCATGGGATAGCCCGCCAACCCGCCGCTCAACGTGATGGAGAATTCGTCTCCACTGTAGGACATTTTTAAATCTTCCACCTTTTGCCGAATGCGCTCCCCGATGACCAGCGACTTTACCTTGTGCGTTTCCGGCAGGATCACGACCATCTCTTCTCCGCCGTACCGGGCGGCGATATCTTCCGTCCGTTTTTCCGCGATGACCAACTCGGCCACATGGCGCAGGGCGTAGTCCCCCGCTAGGTGACCGTAAGTATCGTTCAGTTTTTTGAAGTCGTCGAGATCGAGAAAGAGCAGGGAAAATCCACCGCCATAGCGTTTGGCACGGTTAAATTCTCCGATCAACGCCAGGTCGAAAAACCCCCGGTTATAAAGGCCGGTGAGGCTGTCAAAATTGGACGCCTGCGCGGTTCTTTCAAAAACATCAAGCTCGACAATCTTGGGGGACTGGAAAGATTTTTCCACCGTGGAAAAAAAATCGCACACCGCGATGAAAAGGCTTACCGGCCGGTTGAGAAGATCGGACATGCTTTTTTGGTGGGCGAGAATTTCCTTCCATTTTTGCCGCGCGTTTTTTTCGTTGAAATCCAAATGCGCGATGAGCTTCAAAAGAATGGGGTAAACGCGGTCTCCATATTTCTCAACCAACTGGTCGAGCGTTTGCAGGAACTTTTCCTCGTTACCGGCGTAATCGACCAGGGAATCGATGATGGCTTGTTTTAGATTTTCCATTCCGGGATCGCGATTTAAAGTTGTTAGCGCAGGAAGAAGCGCCGGTCTGGGCGCCACAACCAGCGTGCGTGACGCTGGACCTAAAGGCATCGCCTATACGGTGGAAGCCACGTTGGGTTTGCAAATCAAACCCAGCCTCCGGGGGCTACCCCGGCCTTCAGGCGCGTGCCTGGCGCCAAACATGGGAAACTAATTATTTTTCCGTTTATTAGGGCAATCCTAATATTGCAGGGGTATAAAAGCAAGAGGAAACGGCGAATGCGAAACAGGGAAGACCTTACAAACAAAGAAGTTCAGTTAATCGACGTTTTTTCAATGGATTTCGGAATGCCAGTAAAACCGCAATTTATCAAATCTATACCAATTCCAGGGTTTTTAGGTTTTCCAGGGCTTCGGATTTTTGCAGAGCCGTCTCCCCAACGGGGGTCAGGCGATTGCCGACAACGTTCAGAAACTCCAGGCCCGCAAGGGATTTGGAATCGGCGAGGTAGCGCGCGCCGTCGTCGCCGATCATATTCAAGCCCAAAACGAGTTTTTTCAAGCTGGAAAGGTTTTTCGATTCGGCAATGGCTTTGGCGCCGGGGGCTTTGATGAAATTGCTGGTCTCCAGGTAAAGCGCTTCCAGCCGGGTCAACACTTCGGACCGGGCGAGCGCGAAAACCCCGACGTCCGAGATATTATTGTCGCACAAGCCCAGAGATATTAAACCCGTAAACGTGGGCCGCTCCGCCAGAAGCTTCGCCCCCTCGGCGTTCAATTGGTTTGCGCCGACGTCGAGGACTTCCAGGTTGCCCAGGTTTTCGGACGCCGCGAGCGCCTCCACCCCTTCGGAGCGGAAGTCGTTGTTGTTGACGTTCAGCCATTTGAGGCGGGAAAGAATTTTCGAACGCGACAAGGAGATGGCGCTGTCCGCCGTGAGTTGGGCGTTTCTTAAATGCAGTTCCTGCAAATTTGGAAAAGCTTCGCTTTGAGCGAGCGCGTACACTCCGTCGTCGCCAATGGGCAGGTTGTCCAGGATCAGAACGCGCAGGGCCGGAAAGGGCCGACCCTCTGCCAGAGCGGCGATTCCCGCTTCGGCGATATCGTTATCCGTCAGGTCCAGAACTTCCAGATGGTCCAGCCGCCCCCCGGCGGCGAACTGGGCCAATCCGTCGTTGTCCAGACCCGTATCGGCCAGGTTCAACTTTATGAGACGGCTCCCCAGTTCCGAATCGGCCAGGGCCTTGGCTCCAAAACCTTCGATGCGGTTGCAAACGATCGTTAATTCGCGCAGATTTTCCAGAGATTGCGACAACGCCAGCGCCTTGGCGCCGACGGCTCCGATCTCGTTGCCGGTAAGGTTCAATCGGGACAGGCGCGGCAACCCCGACGATTTGGAAAGATAAAATATTCCCTCGTCGCCGATTTTGTTGTCGACCAACTCCAGCGATTCCAGTTGCGAAAAGTTGGGAGACGCGCTCAGACGTCCCAATCCATCCGAGGTCAAACCGATGCGATTTAATGTCAGCTTCTTGAGGCGCGACAGCGTGGGCAGGTCCGCAAAAATTTTACAATCCTCCTCCCCAAGCGAAATCCCCGTCAGATTCAGTTCAGTTCCATCCGTCGAGAGCTTTTCCTCGACCTGGCTCAACAGGTCCCCGGCGTGCGCGTATTTCTCAAAAGAGCGAAGAAAGGAGAGGCTGTCGTCCGGGTCGATGTCTTTGGCTTCTTGCATGGGCAAATTATAGCATCGATTGACAATGGGTCGAAACCTCATACCTCGACCCGACGCCAAATATGTTTCCGCGTACAATGTTTCCAGCGGACGCCTGAATAAAATTTTGTGATACAGTGTGGGCTTCAACTATCAGCCTGTCCCGCCATCGCCATGCACGTCAAATACGCCGAAGTTTCCTACGAAGACGCGCGCCGCATTTTGCATTATTGCCAAAGAGCCTCGGTGAAAGCCGGAGGACTGTTCGAGGTGTATTCCACGCCGGGACAGGATTTGCATCTGGTGATCGTCAATTCCTGTGCGGAATCGGACCCCGATGCGACGCGGGCGCTCCGGCCTCTGGGCGGATTTTATCTCAACTACATGGGACCGGGAATCGTTTCCATCGAAGAGGAGGATCCGCATTTCGACGGGGCGGAGTCGCGCAAACGCCATGTCCGCGCGGTGAAACAGGTGATTGATATCTTGATCCGCGAAGGGTTCCCCGGCGTCAAAATCAAATTCAACGACCTGCCCGCTCTGCAGAATCTGGCTGATAGCGTCTGACTGGAATAAAGAATCCCGATGCAAGCAACTGGGTATCGCGTCATTGCGAGGAGCGCCGGCGCCAGGCAAGCGCCTGGAGGCAATAGGGCGTAACTTATCTGGCTAATTATCACAGGGCTTTGGTGCGCTTGGATTTTGAACTCTGCCAGCGGGGGCTACCCCGCCCATGCAAGCGCCTGGAGGCAAAGGTTGCAAATGGAAACGATTCGAGGCTGTTCAAAACCTTAAATAATTCCTCTCCCCACTGCGGGAGAGGTTTGGTAAGGGGGATTTCATAAGGCCGTAGGCCTTCCAATTTTATTCGCCGAGGGCGAGGCGGGTGCGCTGGTTTTTGTAGAGAAACACGGCGCTGTCCTTGTTGATTTTTACCAACTCGGCGCCTTGGGCGGTTTCGCCCTCTTTCAATTTGCGGCTGGGCTGGTCGGGACTGCTTGCCAATAGGTAGTTGGAAGGATTTGATTTGGAAAAGTAAATGATCCCGGTGATTTTCAGTCCGGGAATCGCGCGGGCTTCCAATTGCGGTTCGGGACTGACCGCTACCGGCTCCGTACGGCTGACTTGTTCGAGGTTGCCGCCGGAAAGAAAATCGGCGTCGGCGCCGGTTTCCATTGCCGCCTCCTCTTCCACAAACATCCCCGCTTCCGGCGCAACATTTTCTCCGAGGCCGTCCGAAGTCGCACCCGCTTGCAACGCTCTCTGCGTCCGCCTCGCGTTATAAAGATCCTCCTCCATCAGGCCGACGGTATCCTCCGCTTCTGGAATGGTCGATAGCGGCACGCCCAAATGGTCCGCCGGAGGTTGGACGCGGACGGCGCCCGGCGCGACGGCCTGCGGTTTGTTAACGACAACGGGCGCTTTGGTTTCCTTTCCGCGGTTCAACAACTCTCCAATACCAAAACCTGCGGCGATGGCGGCGAGGATTAAAATAGCAATGACGAGTAACGGAGCCGACCGTTTCGCCGGCGACGCTTCGTCCGAAGGTTCGTCGCGGACCAACCGGTCCTTGAGGTCGACGCCATGACCCATGAGGCTCTTTTCTTCTTCCAGTTTTTTAAGAGTGTCGAGGATCGCGCTCATGGTTTTCTAAGACTGGGGGAGTCGTAAATGTCCAGCAGATTGTACAACATGAGTCGGCTTTGCAGGCCGAATTTCCCGTCGTCGGGAATGCCGTACCGGCGCTGGAAACGCGACACCGCTTGGGTGGTTTTGCCGCCATACACCGGGGCCTCGCGGCCCTGGAAAAATCCGAGAAGGCGCAGATTCTTTTGCAACCAGACGGCGAGCCTGCCGCGATAGCCGCGCTGAAAATCCACAGGCAAACCCTCGAAGTCCTTCCAGAATATCAACGCCTTCCGATTCCAAAGCCGGTCCACAACGGAAATCGGCATTTCTATTAAATCCGACGAGCCAAAAGTCCCGCGGTCGCCGTCAATGGAAACCAGAGCCAGGTACTTCGTGCCCCGCGAATCGGGAAGGACCAGTTCCAGGATGGCCGGATAATTGAATCGGGCGAGCCGTTCCAGGTCGCCGTGCAACTCGTAAGCGGAAAGACCGTATTCCTCTTTCACTTGCTGGAAAATGGAAGCGTCGAGTCCTGTTAAATCCACGGGCTGAACTCCCCACTCCTGAAAAATCCATTTGGACGCCTCGAGTTTGCTTTCCTCCAGCGTCAGGCTTGCAAGGTAGGAGACCAGCGTTCCGGGTTGATTGATCGCCAACGCGCCCGCAGCCGTAGGTTCGGCGTCGGCAAAAGTTTCCGCCTCCGTCTGCGCCGGTAAATCCGTTGGCAACGGGGATTCAATGGCGACGGGATTTTCAAGGTGTTCCTGCGCGACTTCGTCGGTTTGCGTTTCTTCCCGGCTTGCCACAGCGACCGGTTGTTCCTGTTCAATCGCCGCCCCGCCTGTTCTTGCGGTATCGGGAACGGCCCGCGCCGACGCTTGCGGCGCATTCTGGATATCCTGTCTCGCGTCGCCAGTGGAAAAATACTGGTATCCGGCAACGAGCAGGGTCAGTACCAGCGCCGGAACGCCCGCCTTCAACAACATGCCTTTATAAAACGGCGCGCGGCTGAATCCGCCGACCTCGCGGGACGCCTGGTGGACGACGCTGGAACCGATGCGCTTGGTGTTTTTTGTGTACGCGATGAGCAGGGAGCGGTCCGCCAGGATGTTGATCGTCCGGGGAATTCCCTTGGTGTACAGGTAGATCGCCCGCACCGCGCCGCGGGTGAAATGCACCTTGCCCTTGCCCAGAGCGACGTTGATCCGGTGCTGGAGGTAGCCGCGCGTCTCGTTCTGATTGATGGGCAACAGTTCCCATTGGATGGCGATGCGTTGCCGGAGCTGACGCATGTCCGGCCGCGCCAGCAAATCGTCCAGTTCCGGCTGGCCGATGAGCACGATCTGGATCAGCTTTTCGGTTTCCGTTTCCAGGTTGGAGATCAGGCGCAACTGCTCCAACACCGTCGGGTCCAGGTCCTGCGCCTCGTCGATGATCACCACCACCGGATTGCCCGCCTTTTTCTCGATCAACAAAAATTCGTTGAGGATATCGATGAGTTCCTTTTTGCTCCGGCTTTCGTAGGGAAGTCCAAACTCCTTGTTGATCGACTGCAACAGCTCGATCGCCGTGACCCAGGGGTTGAAGATATACGCGATGTTGAAGTTGGCGTGGAGACCGCGCAGGAAACTTCGGCAGATGGTGGTTTTGCCCGTGCCCACCTCGCCGACGATTTTCAGGAAGCCGTTGTTCTCCTGCATGCCGTACACCAGATGCGCAAGGACCTCCTTGTGCTTCGGGCTGAGATAGAGGTACTTGGGATCCGGCGTCAGGTCGAACGGCTTTTCAGAGAAGCCGAAGAAATCGCGGTAGATGTTTTGCCGACGTTGGTATGGCGCGGCGGATTGTGGGGGAGCGTACGGATCGGGATGGTCCAGCGTCTGGACAGGCGCGTCGAACGGTTCGACGAAGGCTCTCGCCCGGGCGGCGGCTTTGGAATGGTAGGCTTGCCGCTTATCGTTGTCCGACAAGGTATCGTAAGCCTTGCGGATCAGGCCCAGCCGTTCCTTGGAAAACAGGCCTTGCGGATTGTCTCGTTGGGAATTATATTTTTGCACCAGGCGCCGGTAGGCCAGTTCGATTTCGCGAGCCGGGGCGCTGGGCTTCACTCCCAAGACTTCATATAAGTCGTATGCCTGGACGTTGCTCATCAGATCACAGGGTAAAATCCTTTAAGGTAAGACGTTATTATACAAGTGGGTATTAAAAATTAGAAACAAAAAAAGAAATCAACTGATTCCGTAAACCAATATTATGCTGAATGCAGTTGCCGGTAAAAAATAAAAACCACGGATGAACACGGAAAAACTCAAAGGGTTCCTGATTCAAATAACCGGGCGCGGCGGCCCGCAGATCCCCTGGCAATTGTTCCCAAGCTCGTAGCGTTACCCCAAAAAGATTCGCCTATTGGCCTCGGCGTCTCGCCGACGCCAGTGGTTTGCCGTAGCCGACCAGTTCCACATAGCCCTTGCCTCGCGCGGGCGAGCCGTTGTAGCTTCCCCGAACGGAAACACTGCCTTCCCAGTAGGACGACGAGATCGAACGTAGGTTCGCCAGTTCTTGATTTTTTAGGTCGGGCTGGATTTTTAAGTCGACCGGGGGATCGGCCAATGTTATCGACCAGCCGGAGGGATAAGCAATTCCGGTTGCGTTGCTGGTCCATTGGTCCAGGGCGCGAATTTCAAACCGGGAATTTTCCAGACGTCGCGCCGACCCGTCGGCCCGTATCAACGTACCGCTGGAATAGGGGTCGACCGATCCGTCCTTGTGGCGCAATTGGTAAAGCATGATTTCCGCCCCGGCGTCCAGCTTGATGGAAAACCAGTCCCAGCCCGCAAGCTTCGGGTTCAACTGATCGCTGGAAAATTCATGGTCCATCCAGCTCGTTCCCGCGACCTTGTAGGATTTCCCGTTGATAAAAATCTCGCCGCGCGTCGTCATCCGCGTGGAGGAAAAATAATGCGAGGCGTTGCCGGTTTCCCGGCCCTTTTGGCTGACGCCGTCCCGGCCGTGCTGGACGATGGGTTTGTCCGGCGTCGCAACGAGTTTGAGTCCGACGCCGTTTTCAACGGCGGACAGTTCATGCCTCTCGGCGTCTCCCGCCAGAGTCCAGTCCTCGTTCCAGACGCGGAGGCGATCCGTCGCGGCGCCTGCCGCGCCCAGCCCCCGGCGGTTGATGCGCTCAAAGTAGTAAAACTTTTTGTCCGCCAGGTCGGAGACCGTCAAGTGCGCAAAATAAACTTGATCGGCTTTCCATTTGGAAGGGTTTTCAATCTTCTTTTTGCCTTCCAGCGCCACGCGGAAGAACGTGAGCTGGTAGCCGAACTCCCGCCCTGCCTCGCCCTGCAGGTTGCCGGTGTAGTACCACCACTCAATGCGGTAATCGTCGTGGGAAAAAAAATCGCGCGGGAACTGGTAGACGTATCCCGGCAAGGCCGGGGTGAAATCGGGAGGCGGCGGTGCGTCGGCTCCAACCGGCGCGGCAAGAATCAGGCAGGCGACTGCCAGGCTGGTTGCAATTTTAAAAACGCGGCGCATGATATTCTTCGGGTCTGATAATCAAAAAGAATTTAAGGTAACATATAAGAACCGAGGGGACCAAAACAATGCCTCCGGCGCCACACGCCATGGGGGCAGTTAGTGTAACGTTTAAGGAAAACGGTTCTAGTATTGGCGAGCTTGCAACTCGAACTTTTCCACCGGGCGTTGCCCGGCCGGCGCCTTCTCCGGCCGCCGGAGGCTTCCCTGGATTTTTCTTTTAAGAGAGCGTTAACTC
>JAJDBD010000089.1 GCA_029261575.1 Nitrospinaceae bacterium
GCGACGATCAGGATCACTTTAAACATTCCCAGCGCGACGAACACTCCGAGGATCAACTGGAGAAGCGGCGGGAGTTTTTGGACAAAACCCTCGACGAATTGAATAATCGTTTCCATAAAACCGTATCGAATGGGGTCCATAGTAAGCCTGATCCTAGTTTATACCAGAAATTCCGGCGCAAGGATTTAAGAATTTAAAACCCGCGTATTAATGGAAAAAGAGGCTTGGTTTGGTATTTTATCATTTAGTATAATAAGGGAAGGTTACTCCCGCTCTAATCCATTTTCTGATGGGAAATAAATAATTGCGACGCACGCCTCGATTAAAAAATTCAAACACAAGCAAACGTTGGAGTTCGACCATGATCAAAGGTTTCAACTTGGGAATCGCGCTGGCTATTCTGGCGCTCACAGGTCCAGCGCTGGGCGCTGAACGGTTTGTTGACAACGGCAACGGGACGGTGGCCGACCGGGCGAACGGTCTCGTCTGGCAAAAGGCCGATTCCTATCTGGAAAGCCGCAAAACCTTGTCCTGGTACGACGCCCTAGAATACGTCGATCAAAAGAACGCGGACAAGCTGGGCGGGCATTCCGACTGGCGGCTTCCGACTCTGAACGAACTGGAAAACCTCTGGGACCCTGCGGTGAAAACGCGCAGTAAAGACGGCGAGGCGATCGGCCTGCCAAAACCATTCAGCGACGGCGGGGCGTATTACCTGTGGAGCGGGGACGAAAGAAGTCTCGACAACGCCTGGTATTTTGGGCTGGGACAAAAGGAGCGGTATTTTAATTTGAAAGAATACGCCGACCTGGAACAAGGCGCGCGGCTTGTTCGCTCCGCGAAAAAATAAACGCGTTTTGGCGCAATAGTTATGCTCATTCATTTTCTTCCCGAGGGATTTACCATGAAATTTCATTGGCCCCTATCCACATACCTCCGCCGCGCCGGGCGTCTGGCGGTTTTGTCTTGCCTGGCGTTTTTATTTCTATACTCCGGTTCGGCGTTATCTCACGGCGAAAAATCCAATAAACACGACCTGGAAAACCTCGAAAAGAAACCGGAGGGCATGATCGAATTTAAAGACGGCGAACCCGTCGCGCCGGAGGAGGAATATTCCGCTCCGGCGGAAATGGACCGCGGCTCCATGGAACACATGGACCACGGGTCAATGGATCATGGCGATCACGGGACGGGGAACGATCCGTTTTTTAAACGCGGCGAGCACGCGCTTTCCGACCTGGAGGCGCCCAAAAAGGATAAGTCCAAAATGCTGTTGGCGCGCGGACGCAATATCTTTTTGCACATGTGCGCGTTTTGCCACGGCAAGGACGGTAACGGCGGCGGCGTCGCCGTGGACTATTTGTTTCCCTGGCCGCGCAATTTTCGCACCGGAATTTTCAAGTTCAGCAGCACGCCGACGGGAACCCTGCCGCGCGACGAGGATATTTACCGGACCATTGTGAAAGGCGTTCCCGGAACCTCCATGCCCGCCTGGGGACCGGCCCTTTCGCCGCAGGATACCTGGGCGCTGGTCAATCTCATCAAAAGTTTTTCCGACCGCTTTCGCGCCGAGGCCCCCGGCGAACCCGTTAAAATCGGGGAACCGCCAGCGGCGACGCCGGAAATTATCGCCCGCGGCAAAACCCTGTTCACCGAGCAAAAATGCTACCGGTGTCATGGAAATTCGGCCAAGGGCGACGGCGAGTTGGCCGATTCCCTGCTGGACGCCTGGAAACACGCCGTGTTCGTGCACGACGTGACCAATCCCATGGCCCTCAAAGCCGGGTCCGACCCAAAAGATATTTTCCGGACGCTGTCCACGGGATTCGACGGGTCGCCCATGGAATCCTTCTCCCATCTCCCAGAGGCGGACCGCTGGGCCTTGGTTCATTATGTGCGCTCCCTGTTCGCCAAGGATTGGGTAAAAGCCGAAACCGAAACCAACGTGAACTCCTATCAAGTGGACGTCGAGTTGAGTACGGACGTCGCCTCGCCCGTCTGGGAGGGGATCAAACCGGTCACCCTTTTATTGCGTCCGCTTTCGGCGCGCCGGGGAGCCGTGGAAACCGTCGATTTCACCTCGGTCAACAACGGCGAACAGATCGCCATTCGTTTGCAGTGGGACGATCCCACGCAGAACCAGTTCACCGAAACACGGCAGGACTTTTTCCGCGACGGCGCGGCGGTCCAGTTCGCCCTGGGCGCTGTGACCCTGCACACGCACGGCCACAACGAACCGTTCTTTGGCATGGGCAACCGCGGCAAGCCCGTCAACATCTGGCACTGGAAAGCCGGTCTCGAGGAAACGCTGGAGGCGGAGAACGACCTGGAATACTCCACCGGCGGGGTGGACATGGACGCCCTCATATACGGCGGGTTAATGTCCAACCCTGTGGCGCGTTTGAACACCACCAAGGAAAACGCGGTGGAGGAACTCAACGCCGAAGGGTTCGGCACCATCACTCCGCAGGCGGAGATGGAACAGACCGTCGAGGGGTCCGGCGAATGGAAAGACGGCAAGTGGACGGTGGTTTTCCTGCGCGATTTGTATTCGGGCCGCAAGTGGGACGCCAATTTGAAGGACAGGAAAGACCCGGCCCTGATGGCGCTGGCGATTTGGGACGGCGACAAGGAGGACCGGAACGGCCGCAAGGTGATCACCGTCTGGCAACGCCTGAACGTTTTGAAAGCGCCGCCCCCACGCGCGGTGGTCGGGAAATAGAATTTTTAGGTTAACGAGATCGACCCAAATTTTATTAAGAACCGAGGAGAAAGCTGTTGGCGCAAGAGGAAAACTATAGGGTAAATGCCTACATTGTATCGACCGGCTATGATTTGGTGGATAAATGGTTTACCTATTATGATGATGCTGAGATTTATTTCGATGACCAGGTGGCAGTCTTTCAAGGCGATCATGGAGGTAGAGATATCTTTCTCCAATTAATTGATGGCTCTCATACCTATCGGACATACGAATTTCCAGAAGAGAGCATGGAGGATGATTAAAGGGACAAAAAACATGCTAATTTATCGTGATTTTGGAAGGCTTTTTCCTAATGACATCTGCCCAGTCAAACATTAAACCGAAAATGCAGGATATCCCCGTCTTTGATGATGTAGTCTTTTTCTTCCAGGCAGAGGCGGCAGGCCCTTGAGCCGTTCTTTTTTATTTGCCGAGGCGTTCACAAGCTCCGGTCCGCGCAAGTCCGGCGACGACAATTCCCCGACGCAGGAAGTCGAGTTGGGCGAGGACAGCGGCGGCGCGGCCCTCTTCAACGGCGACTGCGGATTTCTGTGGATCGCCGACGGCGTCAGCGACTCTTCAAAACGCGGCCCGTTCTCTTCCCGCGTATTGGCCCAGGACCTGGGCCGGGCCTTCGCTTCCAGAATCCCCGAAATCGCCGGACGCCTTCTTAATAAGGAAAAATCCGCGGCCTCCCTGCTGGCGTCCGGGTTCCGGGAAAGCGTCGAGGAAGTTTTTGTCGACTGGCAAAACAGCCTGACGCCGGAGCCGAAAAACCCCTGGTATCAAAGCCTGCTCAAAGAACTGAATCCGGCGGGGTCCGCCGGGGCCAACCTGCTCCATGAGTTTTCCAGCACCTTTTCCGTCGCCTGCCTGCAATCCGACGGAAGGCTCAACGTCGCGGGGATCGGCGACTCCTACCTGGTTTTTAACGCCTCCGCTAAAACTCAATACTACTCCATGGACCGGGGCCAGGCGACGTTTCACTTAACGCTCGACGACGGCCAACTGTCGTTTAAAAAATTCCTGCCGCCGGTTCAGGAGATTGAGGCTGAAGACGTCCATCTGGCCATCCTTTCCACCGACGGGACGCGGGATATCATCAAGTATCTTTACGAAACGCTGAACGTGGACGGGTCGATCAATTTTGCCGACTACCGCAAGATCCGCAAAAATATCGGGCAAATCAAACCCCGGACCGGGGACGACAAAACGCTGGCCCTGCTGGCGCGGTTTCATGAGGGTTAAGCTTCGCGGGAAAAAGCTGGACTTCGATCCGAGCGGGTTGGAGTGGCGCAAACAATCCTCTCCCGACGCCCAGTTTACTTTCTGGCAAAGCCCTGTGGGCGACCTGTTCGTCAAACGCTTTCGCCGCGCGCCTACGGGCTGGGACCTGATCCTGCAGAGCGTGAAACGGCCCGTGCCCAACACGCCGAAAGTTTTGGCGACAGCAATGGAGGAGGAGGAACATTTTCTGTTCGCTGAAAAATTGCAAGGCGATACCTTTTACGACCTCCTGCAGGAAAACCGGTCGCCTGTTTATTTTTCCAAACCCATGCCCGGTCCCGAAGACCGCTTGAAAATTTTCGTCTCGGTTTACGCCATCGTCCGGGAACTGAACCGGCGCGGTTTCTGGTATCCGGACCTGGATCTGAAAAACGTTTTCATCGAAAAGACGCTCGAGGGTTATCGCGTTTGCCTGATCGACCTGGACAGTTGCGCCCCGCATGGACAAGCCTACGTTCCGGACCACGTTTCGCAAACCTTTTGGGAAGGCATGGTCCAAACCTTTCACAACCGGGGAAAGCCTTTCCTGTCGCGGGAAAACCAGGCCCATCCCGTCATTGAGGTAGCCGGGCAGGCGTTGAACCAATCCATGCTGATCCTGTTCGCCTTTCATCTACAGCGACTGGGATATGTGCCCGGACGTCTTCCGCTTTACGCCCCGCTCGTGCATCCCAAAAACGCGCACAGCGAAGAAGTCATTCGCCTGAACGAAAAACTGGCGGAGGAAAATGATTGCTGGAATGAGTTGCCCGCTTTCTTTTCAAAGTTCTTTAAAGTTTCCGACGAAGAATTTTCCCGCCTGACTGAAGAAAATTTCCCCCTTCCGTGGAATTTTTTTTCATGGCCCAATTTGGGCCTGTTTGTGAAAAAACTGCTGTCCAAATATCTTCCCTCCAAGCCACGCTAAGCCCGCCTGAAACTTCTCTGTTTTATAAAAATAACTCGAAAAAAATCAAATAGTTATATTCTTTCCCCAGCTTTTCCACAGACCTTTCCCCACGCAATTTTAAAGCGCTAAATTTATCTCTGATAAAGGTCTAACCTTCATTTTATTACCGGGTTAGGAATGTTTTCCAAAACCCTAATAATAAAAAATTTGTTTAAACTTTAATTGAAACCTGATATAACTGTTGGCCATTCAAACCTTTAACATTTTAGCGCTTTAATTTCCTCGGTGGAAAAGCTATGGCTTTCACTGTTCAGGGCGAATCTTTATTGCTTGCTCAATTCCGGCAATTTTATAGCGAAGTCATTCGCTTAAAACGCCAGGTAAAGCATGGAGTGTGGACCGCTGCGCCTCCCATGCCGGAAGAAGACGACGCGGAAGAAGCCTCCACCGCCCAGTCGATTCATTCCGTGTGGCAAAGGCTGTTGAATCTGTTGCAGAAACAGGAAGCTGAAGCCAGCCGATTGACGAAAGATTATTTGTACGACGTCTATAAGGAGGCCCAGTTCATCATGGCCGCCCTGGCGGACGATATCTTCCTCAATCTGGACTGGACCGGCAAGCCGGTGTGGGAAGACAACTTGCTGGAAGGCAAGCTGTTCAACACCCATAGCGCAGGGGATTCCTTTTTTGAAAAGCTGGACCGCCTGTTGGCCAACCGGGATACCTATTATGCCGAGCTGGCGAAGGTTTATCTATTGGCCCTCTCTTTGGGTTTTGAAGGCAAATACAGGGGAAAAGAAAGCGAAGAACTGAGCCTTTACCGCCGCCAACTCTTCAACTTTATCAAACAACGGGAACCCCTACCGGAAACCGATCAATACCGCATCTTTCCTCAGTCCTACGATCACACGCTGGACCAGGCCAAGGAAAAACGTCTGCCCCATCCCAGAGGATGGATCGCGGCGGTTTTTGTCATGGTTTTCGCGCTGGGGCTGGCGTCGCACGGCTTGTGGGTGCATCACACGGCGGATTTGAAATTTATTCTGAATCAGGTTTTCTCAATCAGGTGACCGGAGAGAGATGAATCCCACTTTAAGCATCATATCCAAGTTGTCCTCCTACCTGCCCTTTATGTTTTACGGGGTGGTGGTCACGATATTGGGAATCGCGGGTTATTTCCTCCTGATGATCCGCTCCGCGCGGAAAAAACAGAAACAGGAAAAAGCGGAAGCCGAACCGACCCCGCCGTCCGTCGAAGCGGAACCGGTCGTTCCCGCAAAGGAAAGATCGCGCCCCGCGACCCTGAACCTTAAAAGGTCTTTCTCCCGCGCGACTAAAAAACTGCGCGCCAATATCCCCGGCGGCGATTACTTATATAAGGTTCCCTGGTTCCTGATGATCGGCGAAAAGGGTTGCGGCAAAACTGCGGCGCTGGACTCCCTGGACCTCAGCCTGCCGGTGGGAAAACCCATTGAGGATGGGATGGAGTCCGGAGAGGGATGCAACTGGTGGTTATACGACCAGGCAGTGGTTCTGGACGTGGAAGGCGATCTGGTATTAAGTCAAGACGGCGCCGGTTCCAATGAAAAAGGCTGGGAAACCCTCGTCCAACTGTTGAAAAAGCACCGCCCCGAACGGCCCCTCGACGGCGTGATCCTCACTATCCCCTGCGGCGACTTGATCGGCTCTCAGCGCCATTCGGAAGAACGCACGGCCCGGGCCGTCCAGAAGGCGAACCTGCTTTACGCCAAACTGTCCGAATTGCAAAGACGCTCGGGAATTTGTTTCCCTATCTATGTCCTCGTCACCCAGTGCGACAAAATTCTGGGATTCAAAAGTTTCACCAATGAAATTCCCGTCCAGCACCGGGACAACATTTTTGGCTGGTCCAACCCCTACTCGCTGGAAAGAACCTATTCCCCGGAATGGGCCAACCAGGCGTTTCAGGAATTTTTCCAAAACCTGTATGAAGCTCAAATCGAACTCATCGCGGACGGCGTCCAGTCCAAAGACGGCGACGGCTTTTTCATCATGCCGTCGGAATTTGAAGCCGTCGCGGAGCCTCTGCGGGTTTATATGAACAACCTGTTCCGCCAAAGCGCGTATCACGACACGTTTTTCCTGCGCGGAATGTATTTCACCGGAGACGGGACTCTGGACGAAAGCTTCATGAAAGAACGGCATGCTCCCGCGCCCGCGCCCGTACAGGCGCCGCCCAAAAAGAAGTCGCTGGCCGATCTGGAAAAAGAAGCCAGCCTGCCGCCCCTGGGTCTGGACGACGAGCCTCCGCTGGGCGAACCGCCTTTGGGAGAGCCTCTGCTGGGCGAGCCTTTTGCGCAAGGGTTGGAGACGGATCTGGGCGCGGACAAGGATTTTGAACGAGCGGCCCCGTTCTGGACGGCGGAGGCGGAAGAACCCCAAAAGATTCGTCCTATGTTCCTGAAAGAATTATTCGAGAAAAAGATTTTCCCCGAATTTGCCCTGGGCCGACCCGCCGCCAAAAGCTTTCGTTCTCTGAACAAATCCGTGATCGCGGCGCAAATCGTCCTGTTCCTCGTCGCTCTGATAGGCGGACTGGGCTTATGGACCAGCCAGAACACCCTGCAGGAAAACACCGACACCCTGACCCCCGTTCTCAAAAGAACCGTCGCCGACCTCAACGAGCTGGCCTATAAAACGCGGGTGGAAAAAGAATCCGAGCACGATTTCTTCCAGAAAAGCTCCCTGAATCTTCTGGAAGGGATGACCCAAATCGGCGCCGACACCTTTTCTTACTTTTTTCTGCCCAGTTCCTGGTTCGATTCTATCGACGAAGACATTCAGCAGGCCATGACACTGGCCTACAACAAAATCATTCTCAAGTCCCTTTTTCTTGAACTCACGGACAAGGCCGAGGAAGCCCTGGAAGACTTTCAACGTTTTGAATCCCTTCCCACATCGGCGGGAGACAACATTCTGGAAATCGAAAGCTTTCCCGAATATCAAAAACTGAACCAGGCCGTCGACCGCTTTCGGCAATTAGAAACTATCGCCGGACTTTATAACCGACTGGGTTCCTCGGACAATCTGGCCGACCTGAGTAAAATCGTCGATTTTCTTTTTGGCGTTCAGTTGCCGTCGGGATTTTTTACCAACGCATATTTTTACCACCAGGCCCTGCAGAAGGCGGATTACCCCGTTTTTCATCCCGCCTCCTATCAAAAACGGGCCGTCCAGAAAGTGGCCCGGCTGGCGGACCATCTTTACGGCAGAATTTTTCACCAAAATGCGCTGGAGGGGCGGCTGGAAAATCTGGCGCGCCGGATCGACGGGTTGGAAAGCGGTCAAATGAAAGCCTGGCCGGCGGAAAACACCCTGCGGGAATTTGAAGACCTGATCGATTCGATTTCTTATAATGAGATCGCGCTCACACAGCCTGAATTCGCCTGGTTCGGCAACGCCCGTTTCGACCTCGGTCCGCATTTCGACAACACCTTAAAGCACATCAGAAGCTCTCGCTTTCTCGGCGACCAGCTCGGCAAACAGATTCAACAAGAAGGTTTGCGCTCTTTTGAGGAACTGCAATCCAGCCTCGCCGCAAAAAGCGCAAATCTGACGGGGCCGATCCTCGCCCGCGGAACGAGCGCCCGGATTCAAAGCGCCCTGCAAAAAATTCAGTCGACGGTTAAAACGCCTGAGGCGCTCGATAAGATTCCCCAACCGACCGGTACGAGATCCAAAGGAACCCTGCGCATGGCGCTGGCGCCTGGCGTCCTGAACCTGCGCAGTACCCTGCAAAATTTCCTGGGACACAAGTTCATTTCCCTCGACCTGCCGCACAAGGAATTGATCGCCGATTTCTCCCAGGGGTTCCAGTTGATCTGGGACAAAAAATTCCTCCAGGAGTCGATCAAGCTTTACGAACAGTACGACCTGTTCCTGCGCGAGGGCGTGAAGGATTTTCCGGAATCGATCCGGCCCCTGTCGAAACGGGCGGCGCGCAAACGGCTGGAAAAAAATATGACCCTGCTCATCGCCCACGCCCAGGATTACAAACCGTCGGCGGCTGGACTCCTCGCGTTGAGCGTGGATGAAAACGTGGGTCCCGAAGTCGCGAATTTCAAGGACGCCTCGAAGGCCCTCGGCTGGTTGATGGATATCTTCAACGAAATGGATTACGAAGACGGCGCCTGGGCGCTGTCGCAGGTCGCCGCGCTCCAGGCTTCCAATCTGCTAAAAACCGTCGACCGGGTTCTGGACCAGGAAAATCTTTACAACTACAAGCAAGGCTCCTTCGCCTGGTGGGCCGGGGAGGGCAGCGTCTCGCTCGCGGCGTTTGAGGCCGGCGACGCGCGCGAGCTGGAATACTATCTGGACATTCAACGCTCGCGGATTTCGCATATGGCCAAGGATTTTGCCGAGCCTCTCATCCGGTTTCTCATCAACCGCACCTTTTATAACGCGTCTGATTACGAGTCGACTATCGCCCGATGGCAGTCCATCCTGACGGAACTGCAACGCTTTGAAGGCAAGAAAACCGGCAACTCCGTCACCGCGCTGGAAAAATTCATCCTGTTCGATATGGACAAGATCACGGTGGACAACCGGTGTCGGGACTCCGGAGCCAAAACCATGGCGCCCGCGTCCGGAGATTATTTCCTGCGCAAACTTCTGAACCTGAGAGCCGGCATTTTTGATCGGTGCAAGTTTCTGGTCGAAAGCGAAGTCGGGCGGCGGTATGCGGTGATCGAAAGTTATTTCAACCAGAAGCTTGCCGGCAGGTTTCCCTTCGCCCCGGCCAGCGCCGAGGCGGTGTTTACGGAAGCCGACCCGGACGACGTCCGCGAGTTTTTCTGGCTGTTGGACCAATACAAAAAAGCCGGCCTGCCGCTCCTGAAGAAAAGCGCCGAATTTGGCGTCAGCGGCGAGGAAACCCTGGCGTTTGTAGAAAAAATGGAAAAGGTCCGCGCGTTCTTCTCCGGGTTTCTGGGAGCGGACAAGGAAGTTCACAGCCCGCAGTTCGTGCTGAACGTGGACTTGCGCGTCAACCAGGGCCAGGAAATCGGCGCCAATCAGATCATCGACTGGCGATTGGCGGTGGGCGACCAGACCTACGGGTTTCTGGACAAAAAGCGCGCCCTCAAATGGAAGTTCGGAGACCCGGTCAAGCTGACCTTGAGGTGGGCGAAGGATTCTCCGAGCCAGCCCCTGGCCTACACCACGCCGGGAGCCGAGGTTAGGGACGGCGTGGTGGAGTTTGTTTACTCAAACCGCTGGTCCCTTCTCAGCATGCTCAAAGGGAGAGAGACGGAAGCGGAAGACTTTGAAGCCTTGTTCGACCCCAATCCGCACACGTTGAAGTTTTTGATTGGAACGGAGAAGGTCGATCCGGAGATCACGCGGATTTCCGAATCGTCCGACGATTGGGGCAAGGACCTGGAAATGAACCAGGTCAAATTTTTCATTCACGTGGGAACGCTGGAACCGGAAAAAACGGCGGTGAAAACCCTGCCGGACTTCCCCTTCAAAGCTCCCCACTTGAAAGAAACCGAATTCAAAAGCTGACCGGCGAAGGCGCCGCCGGGGTAGCCCCCGGAGGCAGATAGTGTAACGCTGGATTCAGTAGGCGCGAATTGTATGGGAAACGCACTATTAGAGTTGTCCTGTAATCGGTTGACGATTGACAGTTTAAGGGAAAATATGCAAACACAAACAACTGGCTCTGGCTCCTCGCCGGCCTTCGACATTGATTCCTTTTTAGAGCCAATTCCCGGCGCCAGCCCGGCGGGCGAAGAACTGCGCTACGAGGGCGCTTACGACCAGATTCAGGAAAGCCGCCGGGAGGACGATCCGAACCTGGAACAGGGCGTCTGGAAAACTAAAATCAAAAAAGCCGACTGGTTGGCGGCGCAAAAAACCTGCGCGGAAAGTTTGAAGACTCGAACCAAGGACCTGCAAATCGCCGCCTGGCTGACGGAGGCCTGGACCCAGTTGCACGGGTATGCGGGTTTGCATTTTGGCCTGGTTCTGATGTCTAAATTGTGCGACCGGTTTTGGGAGGACTTGCATCCGGAAATTCAGGACGACGGGTTTGAGTTTCGCACGTCGCCGTTTCTTTGGATCAACGAAAAGCTTTCCCTAAAGCTTAAATTGGTTCCCATCACCCGCCCGGCGGATCCCGACGCGCCCTCTTACACCCTGGCGGACTGGGAGCAGGCCAACCGTTTGGAAAATTTCTCCAAACGGGAGGGAAAGGGAAAGAGCGCCTTGGATGAAGACCGGGTCACTACGGACAAGTTTATTGCCAGCGCGGCAAATACGCCCGTCGAGCTTTTCTCCCAAGCCGTTCTGGAGATCGACGCCACAGTGGAGGAGTCGAATGCCCTGGAAGCGTTTCTGGACGAAAAATGCGGCAAGGACGCGCCTGGGTTCAGCCTGTTGCGCAAGAACCTGGAAGCGATAAAAAATTTAATGCTCGAACTGGGGGGGGAGACCTTGCAGAAAGACTTGTCCCCCGAACCGGCGAAAGCGCCGGAGCCGGAAACCGGGGCCGGGCAACCGCAGGCCCCTGAAACGGAGAACCACGAAATGACCGCCTCGGAATCCAAAACCATGGCCATGGCCGCGCCCGCAAAACCCATTGCCAACGTGGGCGCCATCACGACCCGCGAGGAAGCCTACCAGGCCCTTTCGCTGGCAGCGGAGTTTTTGATCCAAACCGAACCCCACAGCCCGGCGCCTTATCTCGTCAAACGCGCGGTCACCTGGGGCGACAAGAATTTGAACGATTTGCTTAAAGAACTGATCCACGACCCGAACAACCTGGGTTCTTTGCTCGAGCTATTGGGAATGGACGTCAGTCAATTGGAAGAATGATTATTTGAATAAAAATAAAATATGAAAAGGAGGTGGGAAAGAGCAAGCAAGGTTTCATCAGGATATTAAACGTAAATCAAGCAGTTGTTTTGATTGATTATTTTTAACCTAGTGCAAAGGAGGGGAAGATGACCGAAAGTACCCAGCACAAATTAGATCGCATACGGCCTCCGCGGGTCCAGATCACTTACGATGTGGAAACCGGCGGCGCCATCGAGATGAAAGAATTACCTTTCGTCGCGGGCATTTTGGCCGATTTGTCCGGAAAGCCTGAAGAGGCGCTTCCAAAAATGGCCGATCGAAAATTTGTTGAAATCGATCGCGACAATTTCAACGAGATTCTGGCGTCCATTCAGCCGCGCCTGACGTTTCAGGTGGACAACAAGCTGGCCGACGACGACACCAAGTTGAACATTGAGTTGAAATTTAACCACATCGACGATTTCGATCCGGTCCCGGTTCTGAAGCAGGTCAGCCCTTTGGCGAAGCTCTTTGAAGCCCGCCAGAAGTTGTCCGACATGCTGACCAAACTGGACGGCAACGACGATTTGGACAAACTCCTCGGTGAGATCGTAGAAAACACCGACGGATTAACCGAACTTAAAGACGCCACTAAGGGTGAAGAAGTGGCTGAAGAAGGAGGAGAAGGATAATGGCCGAAGAACAAGCCGAAGGCGGAGCCGCTACTGAAGAGCTCAGCCTTCTAGACCGCATCATACAGGACGGTAAATTGGCCCGCGACGAGTCGCAGGTCGAACACGCCAAGAATCTGATCAACGAATTCGTTTCTCAGATTCTGGAAGGCACCATGACGGTTTCCAAAGACACCGTCGCCATGATCAACGCGCGTATCGCTCAGATCGACGAGTTGATCAGTTCCCAACTCAACGAGGTCCTCCACGCTGAGGACTTCCAAAAGCTGGAGGGAACCTGGCGCGGAATGAACTATTTCGTCATGAACACGGAAACCAGCACCACGCTCAAACTGCGCGTTTTCAACGCCACCCGGAAGGAAGTTCTGACGGACCTGGAGAAAGCCACGGAGTTTGACCAAAGCCAGTTGTTCAAAAAGGTTTACGAGGAAGAATACGGAACCTTTGGCGGAGCGCCTTACTCCATGCTGGTTGGCGACTATGAATTTGGTCGTCACCCGCAGGACATCGCTCTGCTGGAGAAACTTTCCAATGTCGCCGCCGCCGCGCACGCGCCGTTCATCGCGGCCGCGTCGCCCAAGCTGTTCGACATGGGTTCCTTCACCGAACTGGGCGTGCCCAGGGATCTCGCAAAATTGATGGAAAGCACCGAGCTGATCAAGTGGCGTTCCTTCCGCGCAACGGAAGATTCCCGCTACGTGACGCTGACGTGCCCCAGAATTTTGATGCGGCTTCCTTACGGACCCGACACCCTTCCGGTGGAAGAGTTCAATTACGTCGAGGACACCGACGGGCGGAACCACAAAAAGTATCTGTGGGCCAACTCTTCCTGGTCTCTGGCCGAGCGCATCACCAACGCGTTCGCGCATTACGGCTGGTGCGCCGCGATTCGCGGAGTGGAAGGCGGCGGCATCGTTCAAGGCCTGCCCGCGCATACCTTTCAGACCGACGAAGGGGACATTGCGCTCAAATGCCCGACCGAGATCGCTATCACGGATCGTCGGGAGAAAGAGCTTTCCGATCTGGGCTTCATCACGCTGGTGCATTGCAAGGGCACCGACTATGCGGCCTTCTTCGGCGGTCAAACGACCAACAAACCCAAGGTGTACAATACCAACGAGGCCAACGCCAATTCCCGGATCTCGGCCCAGCTTCCCTATCTGCTGGCCGCCTCCCGGTTCGCGCATTACATCAAAGTCATCATGCGCGACAAGATTGGTAGTTTCATGACTCGCGGCAACGTGGAAACTTATTTGAACACCTGGATTGCCAACTATGTTTTGCTGAACGACGACGCACCACAGTCGACTAAGGCAAAATATCCGCTACGCGAGGCTCGCGTGGACGTGACGGACATTCCCGGCAAGCCGGGTTGTTACAACGCCACCGTCTTCCTCAAGCCGCATTTCCAGCTTGAAGAGTTGACGGCGTCGATTCGTCTCGTGGCCGAGCTTCCGCCGCCTGCGGGTTAATCGTTATTGTCTGGAGGGGCCGGCTTTGGCCGGCTCCCTCCCGGCGGTTTTATTGATTGTTTAAATTGAGTTTATTTATCGACCGATTAACGGTATAGTTGCTAATAAAAAAATGAAAGGATTCTCACATGGCTACCGATTATTTTATGGAAATCACTGAAGTACCCGGTGAATCCACCGACGATAAGCATAAGGGGCAGATCGAGGTTATCAGTTTCAGCAACGGGGTGAGCCAATCCAGCTCGGGAACCCGCAGTTCCTCCGGAAGTGGAACCGCGGAAAGAGTGTCCTGCGGGGATTTTACCATCACCAAGGACATCGACAAGGCCACTCCGATTTTCAACGAAAAATGCTGCAAGGGCGCGCATATTCCGTTGATTAAAATTTACGCTCGCCGGGCCAAGGACGAAGCTCCCGTGGATTACATGGTCTACGAATTGGGCGACTCCGTGGTCACCAGCGTCAACGTCAGCGCTTCCGGCATGGGACTGCCGACGGAAACGGTGTCCTTCAATTACGGCAAAATCAAATGGACCTACACCGAAACGGACGACGCTGACGCCACCTCTGGCGTTGTGGAGACCAATTGGTCGGTGATTGATAACAAGTCCGCCTAGTAATTGATTGCCAATGGCAACTAAAACTGGCAACGAAGTCGCAAGGGCCACGCTCCTGGATCGTCTGGTGGATGAAACGCCAGACGTATCCACGGAGCCGAGGCCCCTGCGTACTTTGGATCGCCTGCAACTCAGATATTCCGTACGGCGCGAACTCCAGCGCCTGCTCAACACCCGTGCGCCTTATCCGCACGATGTTCTTGAAAAACAGGAACGCACCGCGATCAATTACGGCTTGCCGGACTTTTCGCATCTCTCCGCAAAAAGCCCGGACGATCGGCTTTTGATCGCGCGCTTCGTCGAAAAAACCATCGAAGCCTACGAACCGCGCCTGCAGGAGACGAGAGTGGAAATCGACGAGTATCGTCCCGAACTCAAGGGACTCACCGCTAAAATCAAGACCGTGATCGTTGTAGAATCTATCCGGGACCCGGTATCGTTTCCTTTTGCAATCAATTTAAAAGATAGAGACTTCAACCTAGATGGCGTCTGACAACGAAGACGAACTCCTGCGCTACTACGAGCGCGAGTTGACCTATCTGCGCCGCATGGGCGGGATTTTCTCCGAGAAACATCCCAAAATCGCCGGGCGCCTGGAGTTGGGTACCGACCATTGCCCCGACCCGACCATCGAACGCATGATCGAGGCCTTCGCCTTTCTCACCGGCAGGCTTCAGCACAATATCGACAGCCAGTTTCCGGAAATTTCCGCCGCCCTGCTGGGAATTCTCTATCCACATTTTCTCGATCCCGTCCCTTCCATGTCCATCGCCAAAATGGCGCCGGACCCCGAACAAATCAAGCTGACCACGGGACACACGATCAAAAAAAACACGGGCCTGCATACTCAGAGCCATCAGGGAGAACTCTGTCGGTTCCGGACCTGCTACCCCGTCACCCTCTGGCCAGTAGAAGCGGTTTACGCCGGATTTGAATCGACCGATCAATTCGACTTTCTGGACAGCGCTTCCAACGTCGCCACAGTGTTGAGGATAACGATCCAAAGCACGGAGGGTTCCTTTGCGGAATCGAATTTAAGCGACCTGACGTTTTACCTGAACGGCGAAGGGACCCTGCCGCTTCAGCTATACGAACTGTTGTTCGGCAACGTTCTGGACGCGGTCATTTTGCCCGACCAACCAGGCGGCAGGCCGCACTACCTGCCCAAAACCGCGCTGACCCCCGTGGGCTTTGGCAAGGAGGACGACGTGCTTCCTTTCCATCAACACTCGCACCCCGGTTACCGCCTGTTGCAGGAATACTTCACGTTTCAGGAAAAATTCCTGTTCTTTAATATCGCCAACCTGGACCTGCATTCTTCCGACCAGAAATTCGATTTGCTGTTTTTGATGGACCAGCGACCGCGCGGCAACGTCGTCGTCGACCGAAACAATTTTTTGCTGGGATGCACGCCGATCATCAACTTGTTCCGCAAAACCACGGAGCCTATCCGTTGGGACCAGCGCCAAACCGAATACCGACTGATCCCGGACATGCGTCGCGAGCGCGTCACGGAAATCCATTCCATTGACAAAGTGACGTCCACCTCGGGTCCCAGCCTGGACACGAAGACCTTCGAGCCGTTCTATTCGTTCAATCATCATATGGAAGACGTCGAGCACAAGGCGTTCTGGCGCGCCCGGCGCGCGCTCACCGGCAAAAAGAACATGCCGGGAACGGAGATGTTTCTCACGTTTCTCGATCTGGATTTCAACCCCACCCATCCGCCGACGGAGGCGATTTACGCCCAGACCCTGTGCACCAATCGCGACTTGGCGGAACAACTGCCGGACGGCGCGGTGATGGCCATTGAAGAGGCCGCGCCGATCGCCAAAATCGTGTGCCTGAAAAAACCCACCCGGCAATTGACGCCGACCATGGCCGGGGCCGCACAATGGAAACTGATCTCGCATCTGTCGCTGAATTATTTGTCCATGTCCGACGGCAAGGACAGCCTGAAAGCCCTGCAGGAAATCCTGGGCCTGTACAGCTTTGCCAATCGCAAATCCACCCAGCAACAGATCATGGGACTCCGCGACCTGTCCTGCCGCCGCGCCGTGCGCCGGGTGGGATCCGAGGCCTGGCGCGGGTTTTGCCGCGGGTTTGAAGTGGAGTTGGAGTTCGACGAAAACTTGTACGCGGGCAACAGCGCGTTCATGCTGGCCTCCGTGCTCAATCATTTCTTTCCGCTTTACGCCTCCATCAACACATTCACTCAATTGGTCGTTAAAAGCCGACAACGGGAAGGTATCTGGAAAAAATGGCCGCCAAGGGTTGGGGAACAGATCGTTCTATAGCCGAATTTCTTTACGAATCCGGACACCGGTTCAACTTTTACCAGGCCGTCAAAATCCTGGAAATCATGGATCCGGAAAAGAACTCCGTTGGGATAGAACCCGATCCCAGCAAGGAGGCCGTGCGCTTCAAATCGCGGGTGGCGCTGGACTTTCCCGCCGGAGACGTCGACGCCATCGAAGAACCGGCGGGCGAAAAAGTCTCCCGCATGACGGTCAATTTTATGGGCATGGCGGGCGCCAACTCCCCCCTGCCGGCCTCTTACGCGGAACTTGCGATTGAGCGCGCCTGGAAAAAAGACCCCGCCTTAAAAAACTTTCTCGACATTTTCAATCACCGCCTGATTTCGCTGATGTACCGGATCCGGAAGAAGTACCATATCGGATTCGATTTCAAGCCGCCTTACGACGATAATATTTCCAGTTTTCTGTTCGCCCTGATCGGCCTGGAAACGCCCGGCCTGCGTCGGCGCATGCAGGTCAAGGACCGCGCGCTTCTTTTTTACGTCGGCCTGTTCAACCAGCAACCGCATTCCATGATCGGCCTGGAATCCATATTGAGCCACTACTTCCAGACGCCGGTTCGGGGAATCCCCTATCGCGGACAATGGCTCCGCATCGAGCCGGACCAACAAACGCATATCGGGGCACGCGGGCAAAACCAGATACTGGGCGAAAGCGCCTTACTGGGAACGCGGGTCTGGGACGTTCAGTCCAGCTTCCGCCTGCATCTGGGTCCCTTGTCCATTGAACAGTTCATGGACCAGCTTCCCATCGGCAGGGCCTTCATTCCCATGTGCCAGTTGACCCGGTTTTACTTCGGGGCGGAACTTACTTTCGATTTCAAACTCCAGCTCAAAGCCGCCGACGTTCCGGAATCTCGCCTGAGCGGAGGGAACGAAGGGAACGGACCGCGCCTGGGCTGGACCTCCTGGCTCAAAACAAAGGAGTTTACCGGCGACGACGAACAGGTTACTCTGCGCCTCGACTCCGGCGAGTTTCTCTCCAGACACTTTGAGGCAAGCTCGTCGTAAGCGCGAAATAAAAACCTCACGCATTGAAGATGACCGCGCATGAATTCTGAAATAAAAACTTCGCACATTGAGGAAGAGCGCGCATGAATTCTGAAATAAAAACCTTGATTGGGAAACTCAACCCCACCTGCCACCAGGGCCTGGAAGAGGCCGCGGGGCTTTGCGTTTCGCAAACCAATTTCAACGTCGAAATCGAACATTACCTGCTCAAGCTGTTGCAATACCAGGACACCGACCTGCACCGTCTCCTGCGCTATTACGAGATTCCCGTTGAGCAGGTGGAACGCGAACTGACCCAATCCATCGACCGGTTAAAACGCGGCAACGACCGCACGCCGGTTCTTTCCCAGCATATTCCGAATCTGTTGCAGGAAGCCTGGGTGGCCTCGTCCCTGGCAATCGGCGGCGATAAAGTGCGGACAGGCGGACTGTTGTACGCCCTGCTGGACAAGGAGTATTTGCGCGGAATCATTTTTGATTCGTCCAAAACCCTCCAGCGCATCCCCCGGGATTCCCTGCGCGAGGACTTGAAAGAAATCATCCGCGGCTCCCGCGAAGACAACGAGGACGACGGGTCGGCGCCCGCGCCCATGGAATCCGCTCCCGAAGAAGAGGCGTCGCCCAAGCCGAAAGACGGCAAGGGACGGCGCAAGAAAACCCCGTCGCTGGACCAATACACCATCGACCTGTGCGCCGAAGCCCGCGCCGGGAAGATCGATCCCATCACCGGACGCGATTTTGAAATCCGGCAAGTAGTGGACATCCTGACCCGGCGCCGACAAAACAATCCCATACTCACCGGCGAGGCGGGCGTGGGCAAGACCGCCGTGGTGGAAGGATTTGCGCTTCGCATCGTCGAAGGCGACGTCCCGCCGCCGCTCCAGAACGTCTCGGTTCGCACCCTCGACCTCGGCTTGTTGCAGGCAGGCGCGGGCGTGCGCGGCGAGTTTGAAAATCGCCTCAAATCCGTTATCAAGGAAGTCAAGGAATCGCCGCATCCCATCATCCTGTTCATCGACGAGGCGCACACCATGATCGGCGCCGGAGCGGGAGCCGGGCAAAACGACGCGGCCAACCTGCTCAAACCCCCGCTGGCGCGCGGCGAACTGCGAACCATCGGCGCCACCACCTGGTCGGAATACAAAAAATATTTTGAAAAAGATCCCGCGCTCACCCGGCGTTTTCAGGTCGTCAAGGTGAACGAACCGGACGAGGAAACCGCCGTGGAAATGTTGCGCGGCACTGTCGCCCATCTGGAAAAACATCACAACGTCCGCATCCTGGACGAGGCCGTCCACTCCGCCGTCCACCTTTCGCACCGCTTCATCACGGGACGGCAACTGCCGGACAAGGCGGTTTCGGTTCTGGACACCGCTTCGGCCCGCGTTGCGCTGGCGCAAAGCGGGTCGCCCCCCGCGCTGGAAAACGCCGTGCGCCGCATCGAGCAACTGGAACTGGAATGCCAGGTTCTGACCCGCGAGCAATCCACCGGCCAGCAACATCATGACCGGCTCAAGGTTCTGCGCCGGGAATTAAAAAAAGCGCAAAAGGAAAAGGAAGTTCTGGAAAAGCGTTGGAAAAAAGAACTCGCGCTGGCGGAAAAAATCGGCGCCATGAAAACCGATTTGGAGGACAAACAGGAAAGCGGCAAAAAAATTCCCAAATCCCAGGCGACCCGTTTGCAACGCGAGCAGAAAAAATTGTCCCGCCTGCAGGGCGAGGAGCCGATGATCTCGGTGTGCGTGGATTCCAATTCCATCGCCGCGGTGATTTCCGGATGGACGGGAATCCCCGCCGGGAAAATGCTGGCGGATGAAATTCGTCTGACGCTTTCTTTAAAAGAAAAACTCGCCGAACGGGTGGTGGGTCAGGACCACGCGTTGGAAACGATTTGCCAGCGCATCCAGACCTCCAAGGCGGAAATGGAAGATCCGGGCAAACCCGTCGGCGTGTTCCTGCTGGTCGGACCCAGCGGCGTGGGGAAAACCGAAACCGCCCACGCCCTGGCGGACGCCCTGTACGGCGGCGACAAAAATCTCGTGCGCATCAACATGTCCGAGTATCAGGAAGCGCACACCGTGTCCGGACTCAAAGGTTCCCCGCCCGGCTACGTCGGATTCGGCCAGGGCGGCGTGTTGACGGAGGCCGTGCGACGCTCGCCTTACTGTACCGTCCTTCTGGACGAGGTGGAAAAAGCGCATCCCGACGTCATGGAAATTTTTTACCAGGTTTTCGACAAGGGTTTGATGGAAGACGCGGAGGGCCTGGAAATTGATTTTAAAAATACGGTGATTCTGCTCACGTCCAACCTCGGCACGCAGGAAGTCATGGAGCTTTGCAACAATCCCAAAAAGCGGCCCAACTTCAAAGCGCTGACGGATAAAATCCGCCCCGTGCTGGTAAAACATTTTCCTCCGGCGTTTCTGGGCCGGTTGGTGATCGCGCCCTATTACCCGCTGGGGAAATCCGAGATTTTAAAAATCGTCCATCTGAAACTGGATAAAATCAAACATCGTTTCAAGCAAAACCACAAGGCCGGGCTGACCTTCGACAAAGAGCTGGCGGCCAACCTGGCGGCGCAATGCGCCGAGGTGGACAGTGGGGCGCGCAACATCGACAATATCCTCACGCAAAATCTCCTGCCGGAACTTTCCCGCGAGGTTTTACAGCACATGGCGGAGGGCAAGGAGTTCGCCAACATTCGCGTCTCCCAGGACCGGGCAGGCAAATTGAAATACCATTTTCGTTATTAAGACCGAAACATGGCTGAAGAAAAAACACCCAACCTGAGCTTCACTTCGCCGCTGGCCGACGATCTCCATATCCATAAGCTTTTCGGCGAAGAGAGAATTTCCGGATTGTTCCGCTTCGACCTGGCCCTGATCTCGGAAAAAAACGACCTGGACTTTTCAAAAATCGTCGGCAAGGACGTTTCCGTTTCGATGGACCACGGCGACGGAAAAAAACGCGTCTTCCACGGCATGGCGGCGCGCTTCGTTCAATCGGGCGTCGACCAGCGTTTCACCACTTACTATGCGGAAATCTATCCCTGGTTGTGGAAGCTGACGCTGACGCAAAATTCCCAGATTTTCCAAAACAAAACCGTTCCCGTTATCATCAAGGAAGTGTTCGAGCAACACGCCCCGGCGGCCATTAAGGACAGTTTGACGGGAACCTATCAGCCTCGGGAATACTGCGTCCAGCACCAGGAAAGCGCCTTCAACTTCGTGTCGCGTTTGATGGAGGAGGAGGGGATTTATTATTATTTCGAACACGCGACCGCCGCCCACACCCTGGTTTTGATCGACGATTTGGGAACCCACGTACCGGTCCCCGATCTGGTCAAAGCGCGCATGAAACAATCCGGCTCTAAAATCCAGACTCAGGATATTGTCGTCGGCGTCACCCGCGAAGAACGCCTGACGACGGGGAAATACGCGGTGGACGATTTCAATTTTGAAACCCCGACGGCGGATTTGATGGTCGCCGCCGCCGGAGCAAACGACCACCGCATTTACGAGTACGCGCCGGGCTTTGGCGAAACCGGGGACGGCGAAAAAATTGCCGCCCGCAGGCTGGAGGCTTATGAGTTGCCCGCCAAATTGATTCGCGGCGAAAGTTATTGCCGGGCCTTCATCGCGGGATACAAGTTCACCCTGGCGGAGCACGGACGGGCGGATATCAACGGCGACTACATCCTCCACCAGGTCAACCATTACGCCACCCAGGAAGATTATTCCAACCGCTTTGTCGCCTTCCCCGCCGACGCGCCGTACCGGCCTCCCCTGGTCGCGCGCAAACCTAAAGTCGTCGGCAACCAGTCGGCGCTGGTGGTGGGTCCTTCCGGCGAGGAAATCCATTCCGACGAATACGGCCGCATTAAAGTTCAATTCCATTGGGACCAGGTTGGCGCGAACGACGAGAACAGTTCGTGCTGGATTCGCGTGGCGCAAGGCTGGGCGGGCAAAGCCTGGGGAAGCATTTTCATTCCCCGCATCGGCCAGGAAGTGCTGGTCAGCTACCTGAACGGCGACCCCGACCGGCCTATCGTCACCGGCTGTGTGTACAACGCGGAGCAAACCGTTCCCTATGCGCTGCCCGACAACCAGACCAAAAGCGCCATCAAAACCCGTTCTTCCGCCAAGGGGAAACCGGAAAATTTTAACGAAATACGCTTCGAGGACAAAAAGGGAAGCGAGGAAATTTATATCCACGCCGAGAAGGATATGAACATCATGGTGGAGAACAACCGCACCCTCACCATCGGCGACGAAAAAACGGCGGACGACGGGAGCGACACGATTCTCATCAAAAAGGACCGCACCACCACGCTCAAGGAAGGCGACGAAACGCTGACCGTGACCAAGGGCAAGCGCACCACGACGATCAAGAAAGACGAAACGCTGACCGTCCAGGAAGGCAACCGGAAAATCACCGTGACCAAAGGCAACAACACGACCGAGATTTCCAAGGGGACCGATACCTATCACGTCGTCGGCGACCGCACCGTCAATCTGGACAAGAACGAAACCCGGACGATCAAGAAAAATTTTACCCAGAACGTGACCAAAAACTATACGCTTACGGTGAAGGGCGACCTGCTGATCGACGTGACGGGAAAGGTCACGATCAAATCCGGCAAGGACATGCTCCTGGATTCCAGCGGAAAACTCGACGCCAAGGCCGCGATGGACCTCACCACCAAGGGGCAGAACATCACCAACGACGCGGGCATGAATCTGACCAACAAGGCTGGGATAAAACTGGTCAACAAGGCGGTGAGCATGGTGAACGACGCCAGCGCCAAGCTGGAAAACAAGGCGGGCGGCATGCACGACGTGACGGCGGGGGGCATCCTCAAACTCCAGGGATCCCTGCTGAAATTAAATTAGGGCCGGGGAAGCCCCCGGGGGCAGATAATGTAACGTTTAAGGGAAATAGTTCAAGTCTCGGTGAGTTTGCATCTCAAACTTTCCCATCGGGCGTTGCCCGACCGGCGAGGCGCCGGGGCCAGCGTTCATATGTCAGGCTGAGCTTGTCGAAGCCCGCGCCCTTCGACAAGCTCAGGGCGACAGAAAATGAATCCATAACTGTTAGAGTCGAAACTCATGGCGAAAAAAAACTCCAAAAACGATCCAGCCGAAACCAGCCCCTCCGATCCAGCCGTTGAAGAGGACGACCTGGATTCGCCTGAGGATTCAATCACCGAAACGGAGCGCCTGGTTTATTATCCCGGTAAAAAACCCCGCGAACGGTACGCCCTTAAAAAAGGCAAGAAACACGGAGAAACCTGTTATTACGAGGAAGACGGCTCCGTCTCCAAAAAGGAAAATTACAAGGACGACCAATTGCACGGCGAGACGACTGCGTTCGTCGATGGGAAAAAATCCGAAACGATCATCTACAGCAAGGGCCAGGCGATTGAGCGCATCGATTACCACGACAACGGAAAGATCCTCTCGCGCGCTCCCATGAAGAAAGGCGGGATGGAAGGTATGGTCGTCGCCTACGACGAGGCCGGGCGCGTCGCGGAGAAAGGGTCTTACAAAAACGACAAGTTGGACGGCGAATCGATTTATTACAACGAAGAGGGGCAGATCGATTCCTCCGCCAACTTCAAGCAGGGCAAGCTGGACGGCGAGGTCGTTTCCTATCACCGCAGGCAAGTAGTCTGCCGGATGATCGTTAAAAACGGCAAGAAGAACGGCGATTTCATCAACTATCAGGACGGCAAAATCACCCTTCATCAAACATATAAAAACGACAAACTACACGGCAAGTCCATGATTTACGATCCGGCGACGGGATTGCCGACGCGG
>JAJDBD010000090.1 GCA_029261575.1 Nitrospinaceae bacterium
TTGCTTTGTTTTCCCCGCATAGGGTGGTAAAATTCCCAAACAATAATTTTTGACAACGCGTTTGAAACGAAACGCCTGATTTATCCGGCGCGAGCGTCCTCCATAAAATGAAAACAGCCTTAATTTTTCCGCCGCAATGGTTTCCCAGCCAGCCTTACCTGGCCTTGCCAACGCTCAAAGCCTACCTGGAGGACAAAGGCTGTCCCGTCGATCAATTCGACTTCAACATGGACAGCTACGATACTTTCCTCTCCCGCGATTACCTGGAGGAATGCCTGGGGAAAATCCGCCAGCGCCTGAACGGCCCCGCCTGGTCCCTTGAGGAAAAGGAAATCAAAGAAACCTATCGGCAAATCCTCTCGGACGAGGATTACCTGGAAAGCGTTTTATCCGAGGTGGAAGAGGCCAAAGACGCCTTGCGAAGCGAGGAGCTTTTCTTTCAGTTCCCGGTTTACAAACGCGCCTTCACCACCTTGAAGGTGGCGATGAAGCTTATTTCCTATGCGCACTTTCCCAGCCGCCTGGACATGGAATCGTTTTTCATGGACGGCGCGCCCGAGGAAAATCTCAAGGGAATTTTAACCGCCACCAACGACGCCGTCGCCAATCCCTATCTGGAATTTTTCGAAAAGCGCGCCCTTCCCAAAGTGAATTGGGAACGCTACGGACTGGTCGGTATTTCCATCATCCACGTCGGGCAGGTGATCCCCGGCCTGACGCTGGCCCGTTTGCTGAGAGAACGCCATCCCCATCTGCACATTGTCGTTGGCGGAAGCGTGTTTACGCGGCATGCGGACATTTTGAACGACAAACAAATCCTGTTTGAAAAGTTTTTCCACAGCATCGTCCTGTTCGAAGGTGAATATCCCCTGGAATGCCTGGTAAAAGCGGTGCGCGACGGGCGCCCCCTGGACGAGGTCCCCAATCTGGTTCATTTGAAAGACGGCGCGGTGGTCCGCAACGCCAAATCGGAGTCCTTGCCTTACGACCAATTGGTCCGTCCCTCGTTCGACGATCTGGACTTGGATAAATATTTAATGCCGTTTCCGGTTTTGCCCTACATGTCCAGCCGCGGATGCTACTGGGGCAAATGCACGTTTTGCACGCACAGCCACATTTACGATTCCTATTACCGCAAGGAAAACGAAGACCGGGTGGCGGAAGAGTTGGAATGGCTGGGCCGGCGTTACCACACCAAATACTTCACCTTCTCCGACGAGGCGATTTCGCCCAACGCTTTCCGGCGCATGTCCGATTCCATTCTGAAAAGGAAACTCGAAATGCGCGCTCTGGGAATGATCAAATTTGAAACCGATAATATCGAAAGCCCCGACCTGTTCGAAAAGATGAAACAGGCCGGATTCATCATGCTCTTTTTTGGACTGGAGAGCGCCAACGACCGTGTGCTGTCCATCATCGATAAAGGGTGCACCCAGGAAACGGAACGGCTGGTTCTGGAGCACAGTTCCCTCGCGGGCGTCTGGAACCACCTTTATCTGTTCTTTGGCTTTCCCACCGAGGAACGCGACGAGGCGGAGGACACGGTGCGATTCGTCGTCGACAACAGCGAGGTCGGAAACCGGATCATCCAGTCCGTTGGGCAATCGATCTTCGCTTTGGAAAAAGATTCCGCCATCTTCCACAATCCAAAAAAGTTCCATATCGACCGGATTGTGCATCGGCCCGACCGGGACATGGCCGTGGTCTTCGATTACGAAATCAATAAGGGGATGCCCGCAGAGGAGGTTTTCCAGGTTTACGAAAATTTTGAAAACGTGATCGACGAGAATTTTCCCTCCGCTAAAATCTGGAAATACCTTTCACGGGAACATTTTCTGCTCTACCTCGACCATTATGGAAAAGAAACGATCGAGGAAATGGCCCGCGCCGAAACCGCCCTTGAGGTCTGATCTCTGGACTCGGAAGACCCTGGGCGCAGGGGGGCTTTTGGTTTGACACTCCGCGCTAATTCTCCTAGAATTCAGAATTCATTATTTTAATGTTTCAATATTGATCGCAAAGCTTAAGGCCAAGTCAATTTCGCTTTTATAGGAATCTTGGCGTTTGGTTTTATATTCATTTGTCAAACATCGTATAGGAGCCAAAATTCTTATGGCTGAAGGCAAGTCGGACCAGTGGGTCACAATGAAAATTCACCCGGAGATTCTTGAAGAACTGGGTGTGCGCGATCCAAACGAAATGAAACGCGAACAAGCGATCATGAAGAAAACCCGGCAGATCAGGAAGGAATTGCGGGACGACGAGAACAATCCCGAAAAAAACGTCGAACTGGCGACCTTATTTGTAGACGGTGGAAATTACGAGGAAGCCGTCGCGGTGTTAAAAAAAGTTATCTCCCGCAATCCCAAAATGGCCTCGGCTTATAAGGTTCTGGGAGCCGCTTACGGACTCTGGGACCACGAGGACGAAGCGATTCGCGAACTCAACCGGGCCGCGGAACTGGACGATCAGGACGTCGAAACCTTTTTCAACCTGGGCGGCGTTTACATGCTCAAGGACATGTATGTAAACGCGGCGCAATGCTTTAAAAGGGTCACGGAAATCGATCCCACGGACACGATGGGTTACGCAAACCTCGCCGCCGCCTACGACATGCAAAAACTTTATTCCGAGGAAATTCAGGTCCTCAAAAAAGTCCTGATGTTCAATCCGGAAGACAAGGAACTGCGGTCCGCCCTGAGCACCGCCTATTTCAACGACGACCGCTACGACGAGGCGCTGAGCGCCGCTCTTTGCGTGGTGGAGCTGGACGAAAAAGATCCGCAGGCTTACTGCAACCTGGGAAGTTGTTTTTCAGCCCAAAACATGACCGACGACGCCATCAACGCTTTCAACAAGGCGATCGAACTGGATCCCGAGTTCTCCCTGGCCTACACCAACCTGGGAAGTTTGTACGCCTCCATTGGACGGGTCGAAAAGGCCATCAAACAATTCAAACAAGCAACCAGCTTGAACAGCGCCGACGCCCTGGCCTATCTCAATATGTTCAACTGCTATAAAGGCATCGGACGAACGGAAGAAGCCCAGGAAGCCTACAAAAAATATGAAGAGATCATGAGTCGGGCGAATGCAAGCGCATCTCAATCTAATTTTGCGAGCATCCCGGGAGAAGTTTCCGGATCCGGAGAAACCGCCGACGCCAAGCAAAATCCCAACGGTTAAACGCTCT
>JAJDBD010000091.1 GCA_029261575.1 Nitrospinaceae bacterium
GTGCGCTGAATTCCCCGGCCTTTCTTACCTGGCAAAAACTCCCGAAAGGGCTTTAAAGAATATGATGAAGCTGGTGGAAGAGGTTGTCGAGGACATGCAGGCCAACGGCGAGGAGGTTCCCGAACCGTTATCGGAAAAAACGTATAGCGGAAAGGTTATGGCGCGCCTCCCGCCGGAACAGCATGGAAGCCTCGGCAAGGAGTCAGCCGAGTCCGGCGTCAGCCTCAACCGCTACGTCTCCAGCAAACTTTCTTAAGGTAACTTCGTTGTTGTCGATTGGGACGGCTTGAATGAATAAGGCCGTTGGGAAAGTGACAACAAATTTACGGCATTCTTTTCTCAAAAAAATATGGCCTGGTAGTTTCTTTATTTAATTCATTGGGAATTTCTATAATCTCGGCATCGTTAAAATATTCCTTGATAATAATTTCTATACACTCGCTTAAAACCACACGAAAATTTATAGCTGTTTTTACAATTATTTCTTCAAAAAACAAATCCACAGCCTTATCCTGATCAGAATCAAAAGCCCTAAGGATTTTCTCGATTGAAAGGGTGCAAGTAGTAGAAAAACGATTTACAAATTTTTCTTGGCCGAAAAATTCAATGATGTGGTCATCGTCCATTTCCCTGAACTGTTCTTTGATTTCATCCAAATCATAATGAAAAGAATATTTATTTCTAATTTTATGGAGGTTGGTCTTATTGGAAAAATATTTTTTTAAAATCCCTAAACTCGTTTTTCCCTCCTCCGTCAACAAGCTTTCATATTTTTTTGAAAGTTTGGACTTGAAAAAGGATTTCTCAAAGGATTGCCAACCGTCCCATAATTTCCCAGCAACAAGAAATAAAGAAAATATTCTTTGATTATTTTGTAATTGCGCTATCACTTCATTATCGGTTTCCCCAATCAAATCCCAACCCAATCTTATTAACATATTTAATTCATCAGAAATAATCATGCTTAGTAAAAAGAAAGAGCGTTCATTTTCAGGAATTAAACTTAATTGCTCTTTTGAAATTTTATATTTATGGAATTTCATAAGATACAAACTCTAAAAATGGAATTTAGATTCGACTTGTTATTTAAGAGCTGGGCTTTTATTTTTATTTTGTTTGCATAACAAATAAGTCAGGCGGTGGTCCGGCTAAGTCGTTCCAGCAGGACGTTGCGCATGGCGGCGAGGGGGGCGGGTTTGCCGGTCCACAATTCAAACTGGGCGGCGCCTTGATTGAGGAAGAGTTCCAGTCCGGAAATGGTTTCGCAGTCCGCCGCTTTCGCTTCGCGAATCAGACGGGTCTCGGGCGGATTGTATACGGAGTCGAACACGATCATCCCCTTGCGCAACATCCGCGCAGGTGCGGGCGTCTCCTCGACGTTCGGACTCATCCCCACGGGCGAGCAGTTGATCAGAACGTCGGCTGTGAATCCTTCCATGTCGCGCAAGCTCAACAATTGGCAGTTCAACTCCTTCGCCAGCGCTTCTCCGCGTTCTTTATTTTTGTTGTAGGTCACGGCAAGTTCCGCGCCTTTGTCTACCACGCCGTAGCCGATGGCTTTCGCCGTTCCGCCGGAGCCGATGATCAAAACTTTTTTTTCCTGCAAATCCGTTTTGCTTTCCAGCGCCTGCACGGCGCCGCTGCAGTCGGTGTTGTACCCTTTCCAGCCGTCGCCTTCGCGCACGATGGTGTTGACGGCGCCGATTTTTTTCGCCAGCGGATCGATCACTCCCAGCAAGGGAATCACGTCCTCCTTGTAAGGCATGGTGACGCTCAACCCGTCGAAGATTGGCTCGAAACTGGAGAAAAACTTTTTGAGTTGCAGGACCCAGAAGGGAAGATAGATATGCGGCAGGCCGGTTTCGGCGAAGGCGCGGTTGTGGATCAGGTAGCCCATGCTTTTGGAGACGGGGTTGCCGATCACGCCGTAGATTTTCATTTCAGGCCGCGCTTCGTTCACGCGGTAGACGTCGCGCAAGGTAGCGGCGGCGATCTGCCCCGGCGCGCTTTCCTTCCCCGTTTCCAGACTGCCGAAGGTGAGGAAGCCGCCCATGAGCGGCGACAGGATGCGCGAGATTTCTCCCAGGTCGCCCATGCAAAACGCGATCAGTTTTTTGCCGTCGCGTTGGGAGCGGCGCAGGACGTTGAGCATTTGCAGGTTGTCGCCCAGGTCCTTGGCGTAGGTGACGATCTTAAAAATCTCCGCCGGGAGTTGCGACATGATCCCGTAAATCTCTTCCAGCTTTTCGGGCGTCCTGCTGAAGTCGTGATAGGACAGGATTTTTTTTGTGGGGCTTTCGTGTTCGAGGACGGGTTTTAAAAATTCTTTCGGCGTGGAGGCTTCGATATCAATATAGTCCGCCCCCGCTTCCATGGCCTGCCAGAGCAGGGCGACGCGCTGTTCCTCGCTTCCCTTGAACTGCCCGCCTTCGCTTTTCGCGCGGTTGGTGACGATGCAGGGCATGCCCGCGGCTTTGACGAGCGCGGGCACGTCGGGCGATTCCATGAGGTCGACGCGGAATTCAATAAGGTCCGCGACCCGGCTTGCGGATTCTATATCCGCAAGGGCCTGCGTCATGTTGTTGGCAACGATGGGGGCGCAAATCATGGATCAGTTGTAACCCAATCGTTTTTGGCTTTCAAGAAAACATTAACCGGGAGGCGAAGTTTCCTCCGGCGCTATGAGCGGGGTGAAGGAGGATTCCTCGGACGGCGCCGGGGCGGGGGCAGTTTCCGGGAGCGGTCCTAATGTAACGGCGGGAGGGTTCTGCGACAACTGCCGGGCTTTTGGCGAAATGTCGACGCGATCCACCTGTCCCTGAACCACCTTGATGGGCCGTTGCCGGTTCAAATCCGCGATCCGGTTTTGGGTCTGGTAGGTTCGTAAAATTTTATTGATCGCTGTGGGCGATAGTTCCATGATCTATATCCACCCCTAAACTTTTTTCGACAGTTTGGATCCCGGGCCGTCGTCCCGACCGTAATTTTTTATCATGGCCTTGCCCTCTCGGAGTCCGGCCATTTTTTGCTGAAGACTACTTTTCTTCGCCTTCAATATCGTTTCGCAGGACTCTTCGATGGCGACGATTTTTTCCAGCGCCGATTGAATTTCATTTCTCAAATTCCCGGTCTCGCGCTCCGCCTGCGCCGCCTCCAGATCGGAAAGCCCGGACCGGACCTCGGCAAGACCGGAATCCGCTTCCCGCAAGCGGCCCAGCAAAGCCGCCTTCTCCTCCGCCAAGCCCAGGGCGCGCGATTCGTTGCCTGCTTCGACCGCTTCTTTCTGCTCTTCCGCCTTGGCCAGGATTTCCAAATAGATATCCCGCTGGCGTTTCATGTCGGCGAAAAATTTTTCCATGGCGTTCATCGTCACGCCACCGCGATCAGGTTTTGCACCTGTTGGTTCAATACGGAGTTTTCAACAAAACGCTGGAACTTGTTAGCCAACTCCGAAGGAATATTGGAGCGCTGTTCCAGTTGAATCTGCTTCAAGTCCAGGTCGCCCAGGCTCGCGTCCAAAATGCGATCGAGTTGGGATTCCAGGCGTGGCAGGATTCCAGTTTCCGGATCGTTCAACAAGGACGTCACCTCATCGGTGTTGATCGTCAACGCCCGGTTAAGCTCCGCCGCGTCGATTCGCAAGGTATCGTCCTCCAACGTGCGTATGCCCGCCGAGGACAGGCGTTTGAACAAATCGGCGCCGCCGTTTTGGAAAGGCAGAGTCAGTCCGTCTTTGATTTTCTGGGCGACGCTTGTAACGGCGGTTTCGTTCACGTCGCGTTTTTCGGCGGCGTCTTTGAAAATCCCGGTCTGTTTCCGGTTTTCCTGCGAAGCGGCGACGGCCTCTATGTCCTCGTTGCGGGCGTTAGCCCGGTCCAACTCGCCCTCCGTGCCCGATACCAGATCGTCGCGCACCCGTTGGACGTCCGGATCGGTCTTGAATGTTTTGGAAAACTCGAGGGCGTCGTTGATTTTGCGGATTGCGGAGTTGAAAGAATCAGCCAGGGCGCCGATTTGCGTTGCGGCGTTTTCCGCGTCGAGAAAAACTTGAATCCGCGCCAGAGTGTCCGAAACGCTTTTTATTGTCAGGTCGGTCTCCTCCAATACGTCCTCAAATAAATTGGTGGCGCTGGTCAGCGTGGCGCCGTCCACCTGGATCACTGCGTTTTGCGGGTTGGAGTTCAGATTGTTCAGATCGATTTTTTGCGATTCGACGCTGGATTTATCATCCGGGATTTGAAATTCCTTGAGAATGGGATTGCCCTTGCCGTTCAATTCGAAGAACCCCAACTCCAGGAGGACGCCGTCGGTATCCGTAAGGTCGATGGCGCCCGTAGCTCCCCCGGAAGCGGTCAATACCAGGCGGCCTTCGGAAACGGTCGCCACAACGCCCGTGGCGTCGCTCCCGCCGTCCAGGCGATCATTGCCGTCGCGGTCTTCGCTTGCGTCGAGGACGCCGTTGCCGTTTTGGTCCTCAACAATAAAAACTCCCGGTCCGAACTGGGAAGCCTCCGCCTGAAGAATATCCACCGCGCCGTTGCCGTTGACGTCCTCGGCGAGGTCCAGTTTCCCGTTGCCGTTCAAGTCTTCGCCCCGGTTGATCTTGTTCCGGATTTCGACAATGGAATCCGAGGCGTCGACCTGGACCTCGAATCCGTTGACGATAAAACTGCCGGCGATCCCGACCGGCTGGAACGGTTCGCTTTGCGTATCGGAGACCAGAACCCTGTTCGCGGAAACTTGTTGTGACAAAACTTTTAGCGACGCCAGGGAACTGTTGGGTCCGGCCTGCGCCGTAACGGCGTCCGGATCGCTGGACCGGGTTGCGCGCGTGTTCAGGGAACCGGTTTGCAAAAGTTCGCCGACGTTACTTCGCAAATCCCGAAGAGAGGTTCGCACTTGATCCAGAACGTTCAACCGCAGGTCAAAAAACCGTTTGCTCTGATCGAGTTCCGAGACGATGGGCAATTGGGAGGACTCGAAACGGTTCTGCAAAAATTCCCTGGAATCGAGAATCCGCAACGCGGCGAGGGGTGTTGCAAGGTCCGAAGACGGGGTTTGGCGCTTCACGATAAAAAATGAATTCAACAGCAAGTCGCTTTTCGCAGGCGGGGCGTCCGACGGGGTCGTGAGACTGGACCTGGCGTTCTGGACGGACTCCTCGGTTGGCTGCGTGCGCAGTACCGAAAAGGGTGGAAAGAAACTTTGTGGAAATCCGTTGACCTGCATGGGATTAATTTTTTATTCAAGCGTTAAAGTTTTAATGATATCTGCCGATAAAACCATTAAGCAAAAACTCGCACTCGCTCTTCATTCATTACTAAAAAATTTTTAAATCAACCGGTCGACGTTTTGTCCCACCTGGGTTTGCCTGGCCGTGGGATTGACGTTTTCCTGGCGTTGGACGTCTTCCGCCTCGGTGCGTTCTTCGTTAGCGTTATTGCGCTCGGCCGCTCCAGCCTGGGCGGCGGCTTCAATGTTCTCCCGGTTGGACGCCTCGCGAACCTCGGGTTCGGGCCGTTCCGGTCTTTCGGCGGCAACCGCCTCCCTCGCCGGCGGCGGTTGGACGGCCTCTGCCGCGCGGCTTTCAACCGCGTTACCGGCGTCGGCTTCCGGCGGAGGATTTTCAACGCGCGCCGCCGCGCCCTGGTTGACAGCGTTTGCCGTTTGGGGGTCTTCGGCTAGATTCTCGTCCGCAGGCGGAGCGGCTGTTTCGCGCGCGGCAAATTGCGCCTCGATTTCATCGTTCGCCCGCTCAACGGGCGAAGGTTCCGCCGGTCCCGCCTCGACAACTTCTCCCGACCGGGGAATCCGGAAATTGTTGGCGTTTTCCGCCGTCGCCTCGGTTTGACCCGGTCGCGGGGTGCGAACGCCGATCTGGTTTTCGCCGGTCAGCGTCACGCGGTCTTCCTGGCGAGTGACCTCCTGGTCGTCCTGGATTTCCTCAGCCGCCTCTTCCAGGGGATTGACCTGCTCCGGGGGAGCGACCTGTCCCGGACGTTGCTCCGGCGGAAGAATGGTGCGGAACCCTCCGTTGGCGTCTATTGGAAAATTATCGCCCTGTGCCATGGCAAAAACCCTCCCATTGGTTGGCGCTGATTAATTTTTCCGTTAAAAAAAATCTGTCGTTTTCTAATTAAAGTTTAAACTTTTTTCACCGATAAAGACAACGGGCAGAAACATCCTTGGAGCTTTTCCGGGATGATAAAAATATACATCCGGAAAAATTAACCCGCCATCGGTAAATCCGAAAACCGCTTTCCAATCAGCCAAAAACCAAAAAACCATTGATAAATATGGCTAAATATCGTTCGGGGTAAACGGACCCTAACTTCTTATCGGCAGGATTTCCTGAAACTTTAGCGAATTTTTTGTCACAATT
>JAJDBD010000092.1 GCA_029261575.1 Nitrospinaceae bacterium
CGGTCAGGATACGCTTCCAGCGGATTGCCTACCTTGACCACCGGCTTCAACTGCGCGCCGACTTTCTTGCTTGAAAGCGCCATGGCCGTAGCCACGCCAGCGCTCACCTGCAAAAACTTTCTGCGATTTAACCTCATAAATATCCTCCTTAATGAAGAGAACAAACTAAACGTACAACTAGCACGTTTCTTTAAGCGCCAGGGCTTAGCCAGAGCCCCGTCACAAGACGGGAAAGGGAGGGCAAGTCCCGAACTCTGGATAAACCCTGGCACTGCTAACTAAAAACCGGCTCACACGGAGCCAACCGGCTTTGATAAAGGTCTATTCAACCAAGAAAAAACGACCGGTAATCAAGTCGCTTTAAATACTTTTGGCAGGAATAGCATGGGGAATTCTAGAGGATTAACCGGGAGGAAGTAATCAGCTAAGTTCTGTATTTTCAATAGGAAAAATAAAATTAAATAATAAAAATTCCGATACAAAAATAAGAAAATTCCTAGGCGGCATTAAGACGCGGGCTTCTTTGTTTTTCGCAAGGGTTTCTTCAGGCCGGTTATCCACGCCTATAATGTATAGGCTTTAATCTTTAACGCTTCAATCGGCGGCCTTATCTTCTTTGGCGGATTAGGTTTCAAGGCGCCTGAAGTTTTACCTTAAACCCTGCGAACAGACTTTCGATAGGAGGGGAGAGTTTTTGTTTGAGTTCTTCCGGCGCCCAGTTGATTTTTTCCAGAGGCCAGTTTTCCGAATCCTTCACCGTCAATCCGGCGGGACCATAATAGGAATCCAGGGTTTGCTCGTAGCCGTACACCAACGCGCTTTCCACGGTTTTTTCGTAAAGCTCGAAAATCATTTTGGGATCGTGCAGGCCAAGAAGAAAATGTTGCGTCAACTCCTCAATGATTGGCTCGGCGTGCTCCCGGAAGTCCTTGTCGCAGGCCGCCTGCAGGGTGCGGTAAATAATTATAATGTCCTGCAACATGTATTTTATTTCTTGCGGCGGCTTGGCGACGGGTCCGGTCTCAAGGTTGAAATACTGCTTGTACTCGTTGACCATGCGCACCTGGTCGTGAATGATGGAATCGATCCAGGCGGCGGCGTTCCACACAAAAAAGGTGCGCAACCAGTTCACCTGTTTGTTCGCGTCCACCATGTGCATGGTGAAGGTGGGTTTTTTCTTGTTGGAAAAGGGCAGCTCGCCGCCCCACATTTTTAAATCGAGTTTCAGCCCGTGAAGATTGAACGCGTCGATGTAGGTTTGCGAGTACAGCGCAATCAGGCGTTCGAGGTTGGGGCGCTTGTCCAGCGGGCTGTTTTGCGGCAAGTTGACGATGGAGTACAGGCGCCAGATGCGGCGTCTGGATTTTCCTCGTTCGTCGGCGATCAGGTAGGTGCCGCCCCATACGCCGGAGGTCAATGGGATCTCCGCGTTCAGGGCTTCGCTGATATCTTTGGAAACGCGGGCGGCGATGTTCCCGTACAGCTCGTTCACATAATAAAGATTGAGAAAATGGTCCTCGCTAAAAACGGGACCGGAAGCTTTGGGAATTTCGTCCATATTATGCGGCGCTGAAAATTTTTTTGGGATGACGTTAAAATTGTTCGGAGGATTATACCGGGGAGTAGGCCGCTAGGCAACTGGCTAGAGGCGACCAGCCGGGGAAGCCCCCGGAGGCGTCAGGCGCGACTATTACGGGAAAACATTACGGACTTGGAGGCAATTGCAAATCAAAGGCGGCCATGTTTAAATCTGTTTGACAGTAGGTAAAATTTAATGGCGTCGGCGCCAATTTGGCAGAGACCATTCAATCGCCAACTATAGAGTCCAGCGTCACGCTGGCCGGGCGACGCCCGGAGGAATTAGGCGCAACTTATTAAAGAACCGCTACGGCCTGGGTGAGTTTGCATCTCAAATGCAATCAAGTATGATCGGTAAGTTAGGGTTCAAATTGACATTAATTTTTTCATTCGCCAACTAACGCCTCCACGGCGAGTGGCGCCTCGCAGACGGGAGTTTTCTAATGACAATGAGAGTTTTTATCGCCCTCGTTTTCCTGTTCCTAACCTTCGCCGCCACGGCGCAGGCGGAGATCAAAACCTCCGAAATCGATTATACGGTAGAGGGCGCCGCCCTTAAAGGGTTTCTGGCCTACGACGACGCGGTTAAAGGGAAACGGCCCGGCGTCCTGGTGGTCCACGAATGGTGGGGCCACAACGAGCACGCCCGCAACCGGGCGCGCATGCTGGCGGAACTCGGCTATACCGCTTTCGCCCTCGACATGTACGGAACCGGAAAGCTTGCGGAGCATCCCGAGGATGCGGGAAAATTCATGCAGGCCGCGTTTAAAAACTGGGAGGGGTCCAAAGCCCGCTTTCAGGAAGCGATGAAAATTTTAAAGGCTCACGATACGGTGGACGCCAAACACATCGGGGCCATCGGCTTTTGTTTTGGCGGAGCGGTGGTCATAAGGATGGCGAAGGGGGGAGCGGACCTCGACGGGGTGGCGGCTTTTCATGCCGCGCTTCCCATGCAACCCGCCGTTTCCAAGGGGCAGTCGATTGCGCCTATCCTGGTGGTCAACGGTTCCGACGATCAAAGTTTAAAGCCGGAACAGGTGGGGAATTTCGTGAAGGAACTCATGGCGGCTAATGCGGACGTCACCTACATGAGCCTTGCCGGAGTCAAGCACAGCTACACCAACCCGAAGGCGGACGAGTTTCGCAAAAAATACAATATTGGGATTCTGGAATACAACAAGGCGGCGGACGAGCGCGCCTGGTCGGCCATGCACAGTTTCTTCCAGCGGGTATTCAACCAGGCAAGCGCCTGGAGGCAGTAGATATAACTTATAAGATGAAGCTACAGGCCGTGGTGAGTTTGCATCCCGAATATAATAACGAAAGTTTGGTAGGTTGGTCTCTAAACTGAAAAGAAATTTCCCGGTAGCAAACCATCGGGTCCAGCGGCACGCTGGCCGGCCGGGGGTTACCCCGGCACGGCCATGATCAATTTTTAGAGACGCCTTTTACTTCTTCAAGCTCGCGCCGCTCTCCCTCGCCCGCTCCGGTTTTTTCCAAAACCATTCCCGCGGCTCGGGTTTTGTTCGCCTGTTTTTCTGGTAAACCCGGCGCCGCGCCCACTGGAACTTCTTCCCTTTTTGGCGTTTGAGTTTGCCGGCTGGCGTCTGCCGAAATTATTTCCGTTCGCCTTCTTACGGCTGGAAGGAGACGAGTTTTTATATCCGCTTGCGATGGCGTCCGCGTGAAAAGGATGCTCGGCGTCCGGGGTCACGCTCTGCTTTATGACCCTTTCAATGTTAAATAAATACCCGCGTTCTCCATCGTCGCAAAAGGAAATGGCCGTGCCAGACGCTCCCGCGCGGGCGGTCCGCCCAATCCGGTGAACGTAGCTTTCCGGTTCGTTGGGCAATTCGTAATTGATGACGTGCGTGATCCCGTCGACGTCCAGTCCGCGCGCCGCAATATCGGTTGCGACCAACACCGGAGACTTTCCGGAGCGGAAATTTTTCAACGCCTGCATCCGCGCCGTTTGCGATTTGTTGCCGTGGATGGCTTCCGCGCGTATACGGTTTTTGGCAAGTTTTTGCGTGACTTTATTGGCCCCGTGCTTGGTTCGGGTGAAGACAAGGGCTCGCGTAACGCTACTTCCCTGAAGCAAGGAAATGAGCAGGTCGCTTTTGTTTTCCCGATCCACAAACAAAACGCGTTGTACAATTTTTTCCACCGTGGTCGACTGCGGAGTCACCGAAACCTCTACGGGATCCCTGAGCATGGCTTTCATTAATTGCACCACCTCGACGGGAACGGTGGCGGAAAACAACATGGTTTGACGGCGCTCGGAGGTGGCCGCAAAAATATTTCGTATGACGGGCAAAAATCCGGCGTCCAGCATTCGATCCGCTTCGTCCAGAACAAACACTTCTACCTGATCCAATTTAACGTGCCCTTGCTGGATGAGATCGAGCAGTCTTCCCGGGGTGGCCACCAGGACGTCGACTCCGCGCGACAAAGCCCTTATTTGTGGCTGGTAACCGACTCCGCCGTAAACCACCGCATGGTTGATATTCAAATAGCGGCCGTAAACCCGAAAACTGTCGCTGACCTGAATGGCCAGTTCGCGAGTGGGGGTCAACACCAGGGCGTGTACATTTTTGGGTTTTGGGGCTTTATTCTTTTTCGCCAGACGCTGTAATATTGGCAAAGCAAACGCTCCGGTTTTGCCGGTTCCGGTTTGCGCGCATCCCATGAGGTCTCGACCCTCCAGCAGAGGCGGGATCGCCTGCAACTGAATGGGCGTCGGGATGAAATATTTTTCTTCCTGAACCGCGCGGCAAAGAGGCTCGATGAGGTTCAGGGATTTGAATCCCGTTGGCACGCTTGATAAAGGCGTGGTTGATACAGGCGCAGTTGATAAGGGCGCAGTTGATGCAGACATACTTGATACTGGTGCTTGAGCTAACATATTATCCTTTTGTGATGGTCTTTGTAAAAGACTTGGTAGGAAAACCCCAGGGAGGGGTTTTATCTATAAAATAAGACGGGCGGATTCAAGGCAAAAAAAAACCATCCGAAGGATGGCTGGAAAATCAGATTTTTTGCCTGATTACCCTTTTGCGTGGTGGACGCTATTAAAATGCGCCAAGGACTTCATTCAACCTATCTCGAAGACAGAGTGTACCAAGAAGTATCTGAAAACGCAACATAAAAATTAAAAATGCCGGTTCAATATTTCCACCCTCCTTTGTTCGTATTCCTTTTTGTCGATCAATCCCTCGTCCAACAGCCCTTTAAGCTCCTTCAACTGTTCTTTCGCGGAGGCGCCCGTCGCCTCGGTTTTCGGCTCCGCAATAGACGCTCCCGCAGAGGACTCCATTTTCGGCCTGCGTTTCGGATACGCCAGATTCATATTAGCGACAATCCAGTTTCTGCGCGCGATTTTAACGAAGGCGGTTTCGACCTTCCGCAGAGTCTGTCCATTCATCCGCACAAGCTTCCAGTTAGGTTCGTGATTCAAAATATCGCTTGAATAAATCGAACCGTTGATTTTCGAAAAACGCCAATGAATTTTGCCGACCGTGCCAAACGCCTCGCCCTCCGTCGTCCCTCTGGACGATTGATATTTAAAATGAAGGTAAGTGTCGAGTTTTAACCTTGCCAGCGCCTTCTGGAAAAGCGGACTCAATTTGTTCGCCTCTTTGACGGAAAAAACCGGTTGGATATTTCCGGGGGCGTTTTCCCTTTTGTACAAAAGCGAAAGCAAATGGTTGCCCGCCAGCTTGGTCGAAAGTTTAACGGGATGGTCGATTTGATAGTCGTCGATCTCGTGTTCGATTCTATTGATATGGAGAAAGTTAATCGTCAGCCCGCTTTTGGAATAGGTTTTGGCCTCGTCGAGGGTCTCGCAGGCCGCAAGAAAAAGCGACAACGAAATTAACCACAAAAACCAACGGCTATTATTTTTTACAAGCATGAAACCTCTGATGGGTCGGTCGAAATTAAGGGCCGGAAACTTTTTTACCATATTGCGCGCGCAATGCAAAAAGAAAGTCTTTTTTTGACAATCGTTATATATAGTGATATATAACGAAACAAAATTTTACCCGCCGCATTTTGAAGTTCATAACAACCCAGCGGGTTGGCAAATAAAACATGATCCATTTTTTTTTCATTCTTTTACGGACCTTCGCGGAAAATTTACTTTGCCGCGCAGGTTTTACCTTCGCGTGTTGCCTGCTCGCGTTTCCAGGCGTCGCCCTCGGCGCCGAAGAAGGCCCCTGGCGGTGGAGCGAAGCGGCGCATTTGCCCGATTGGATATCCATCGCCGGCGAACAGCGAACCCGCTACGAGACGCTGGACGCCCAGTTCCGCGCCGGCAGTTCCGGGAGCGACCAGATTCTCTCCTTGCGCACGCTGGCCCGGGCGGAATTACTGTTCGGCAAGAGCTTCAAGGTAAAACTGGAATTGCAGGATTCCCGCGCCGAACTGGTGGATAGCGGTTCGCCAATCAACGCCGCCATCGTTAACGCCGCTGAACTGCTGGAGGCCAATCTGGTATGGACCCGGAACGATTTGTTTGCCTCGGGAAGCCAAAGCGTCCTGCGGGCGGGCCGCCTGACCCTGGACGTCGGCAAACGCCGCTTCATCGCGCGCAACCGATTCCGAAACGTCATCCAGGCTTACACCGGTCTCGATTGGCAATGGACCGCAAAGGACGGCGCCCAGGTCCGAACCCTGTTCGCGCTCCCCGTAAACCGCAAGCCGTCGTCCACAGCCGACCTTTTGGAAAACGACGCCGCGTTCGACGAGGAAACAACGGACCAAATTTTATGGGGCGCTTTCTTTGCAACGCCGCGCCTGCCCCGCGACCACAAAGGCGAATTTTATTTCTACGGATTTCATGAAGACGACGCGGCGAGCCAGCAAACCAGAAACCGAAAACTGTACACCCCGGGGTTTCGCCTCTACCGTCCGGCGAAAACGGGACGGTTCGATTATGAGTTGGAGACGATGATTCAGTTCGGCACGGTTCGCGCCACAGCCTCGCCCTCTGACACAACCGACCTCGACCATTTCGCGCGCTATCATCACGTCGAAGCCGGTTATTCGTTTGCCGCGCCCTGGTCTCCGCGTCTTTTCTTTGAATACGACTACACCAGCGGCGACGACGATCCCAACGATGGAAATAATGAAAGATTTGAAAATCTTTTCGCGCCCAATGTCGCGGACTTTGGACCCACCAGCATTCACACAGCCTTCGTTCGTTCCAACATCAGCTCCCCCGGAGCAAGGTTGCAAATCCGGCCCAATAGGAAAATTTCCGCTTATCTTTCTTACCGCGCGTACTGGCTGGCTTCGGATACCGACGGCTGGCAGGGCGCTTCCGGTTTGCGAGACGCCGCGGGAAACTCCGGAAGCTTCCTCGGCCATCAGTTGTTCCTGCGCGGGAAATGGAAAGTCCATTCCAACGTTAAGCTAGAAACCGGGCTGGCGTATCGGATCGACGGCGAGTTTCAGAAGAACGCCCCCCTTTCTCCGCGCCAAGGCGCCACAGTGTATTCCTACCTCTCAACCAGTTTATATTTTTGACCAGCGTGCCGCTGGACCCAACTAGTGTAGTGTTTAAGGGAGACAGTTTAAGCATCGGTGAGCTTGCAACTCAAACTTTTCCACCGGGCGTTGCCCGGCCAGCGTCACGCTGGCAGGCGCTTGCCTGGCTACTTAATTCTCCTCACCCCGCGCACTCCGCCGTTCATACACATGGTATAACGCCTGGCGTGAAACGTTCCCCGCACAAAATAAAACGATACCGCGCAACACTCCGTTAACTCCGTGTCGTAAAACTTCGACGTCCAATACCAGTACGCCGCCCCGTCCGCAAACTTCTCGTCCATATGCAGGGGATTTTCCGGATCGTGATCCCAACCCATCACGTTGTTCTTGGGGAAATCGTAAATGCTGTACAGTTCCCTCTGCGTGGGCAGGCGCCAGTCGTCGTATCCACCGGTCGTCAGGTTCTCGACATACGCCTTGCCCTCGTGCCACCTCATGCACCGGGACAAGTCCGCGTAACTGTCTTTTTTAGTCCACATCAATTGCGTGTCCGGATCGGTGATCGTGCCGTCCCCGTTGTCCGCCAGACGGAGAGTGGATTTTAAAGGCGGCGGCGGAACGAACGTCTCAGCGGCGTAAGGAACGCGTTGCCTGTAGCGCGACAAGGAGTCTTCCTCCGCCTGAACGGATGGACACAGCGCCGCGTCTACCGAGCAAAGAAAAACAAAGAGGAACGTGTAATCAAGAAACCCAGGCAAGGTCGCGGACCTTTTATTTGCGGGAATCATTTTGAGGTTGCACGGCCCGTTCCAGGGTCATGCGAATGAAACGTTGATAAGGGATGCCCGCCCGTTCAGCCTGGGCGCGGACGGCGTCCAGCAGTCCTTTGGACAAACGGAGGTTCACGGATTTATTTTTCGCCTCGAACTCAAAACGCAAGGGAACCAGTCCCGCCGGATCGAGATAACCCGAAAGATCCTGATTGAGAAACTTTTCGGCTTCATCATCCGTTCTTAATCTTGGCGCGCGCCTGCTCATATTTTTTAATCTCCCTCTCATGCATGTACCGGGCGCTGAAAGGCCGGACGCAATTTTTTTCATCCACCGTCCGGAA
>JAJDBD010000093.1 GCA_029261575.1 Nitrospinaceae bacterium
GAGCCTGCAATACTGGGCGTTGACCGGCCAGGGGCGCAAAAAACGGTTTGCGTATTTGCAGGGAGCGTATCACGGGGAAACGTTGGGAGCGCTCTCCGTCTGCGGGATCGATTTGTTTCGCAACCCATTTGAAAACGTTCTTATGGATAATTTGGAAGTTCAGGGACCCGACTGCTTTCGCTGTCCCTACGGTTTGAAGCGGGAAACCTGCGACGCCGAATGTTTTGAGTCCATGGGCCGCGCCCTGGATGAAAACCATGAGATGTTGGCTGGAGCGATTGTCGAACCTCTGGTGCAGGGAGCGGCGGGTATGAAAATGTATCCCCCGGTTTATTTGAACAAACTGACGGCGGCTTGCGACCGATTGGGGGTCCATACAATTTTCGACGAGGTGGCCGTGGGCTTTGGCCGGACCGGCGCAATGTTTGTCTGCGAAAGTCTGGGGTTGAAACCGACGTTCCTGTGCCTGTCCAAGGGAATCACGTCCGGATATTTGCCGTTGGCGGCGACGTTGACCAGCGAAGAAGTTTACCGGGCTTTTTACGGCGGCGACTACGAGGATTTTAAATTGTTTGTTCACAGCCACAGTTATACCGCCAATCCGCTGGCCTGCGCTTGCGCCAACGAAACCCTGGCCCTGTGGCGGGAGTACGAATTTCCCGGCGCGTTGGAGCCCAAAATAAATGCGCTCCGGGCCGGCGGTAAAAAACTGAGCGAGTTGGAATGGTGTGGGGAGTACCGCCAAACCGGAATGATCGGCGCCTTGGAGCTGGTTAAATCTCAGGAGACCAAAGAGCCGTTTGCGGTTGGCGAAAGGGTGGGGTACAAAATATATCAGGAGGCGCTGAAGCGCGGGGCGCTCATGCGGCCTTTGGGAAACGTGATTTATTTCATACCGCCGCTGGTAATAACCGAAACGGAGATCGAAGCCATGATCGATATCGCTTACGATTCCATCCGCGCGGTTTTAGGAAAAACTGAATCCCATTAATCCTGTTAATCCTGTCTAAAAGGTTTTTTAAATGTACGAAGTGACGGTCAAAACACAATTCAGCGCGGCGCATCGGCTTCGCGACTACGCGGGAAAATATGAAAACCTGCACGGGCACAACTGGACGGCGATCACGACTGTGGAGGCCAAAGAGTTGGACGCCATGGAAGTGGGCGTGGATTTTGTCAAGGTTCGCGCCAGAGTGAACGAGATCCTTTCAAAGCTGGATTATCAGAATATAAACGAAGTGCCGCCCTTCGATAAAAAAAACCCGTCGGCGGAGAATATCGCCCGCTGGGTGTTCGACGCCCTGGCGGAGGAAATCAATACCGAAGCCGTTCGCGTCAAGCGCGTGGAGATCAAAGAAACGGAAGATACCGGTGCCGCTTATTTTGAATAAATTTTAATTTACTCGAATTATTCAATCCGCATTAGAGTATAAAAACTTTCTTTGTCTTGATCCTTTTCTTCATAAACCTGAATTTCTTTTAGATTGTTATCAATAAGCATTAAACCTTTAACGGAAGGTTTTGAAATAAGCAAAGTGGATTGGTTTTCTTTCTCGTTTATTTCAAAATGGATTCCTAATCCCGTCATTTTTCCAGAAATTATTAGAGTCTTGCGTGTTGCCTCATTCGTTTCTGCACTACTGCCACCTGTTAATAGTTGGGCCAGACCCGTTTCTTTGAAATAACCCTTTCCGGAAAGAATATTATTTTCTACCGTAAGTTTTAAATGGAGCGTCGGACTTTCCCATATTCCATCAATGTTATCTGTGAAAAATTCAGTGCAAGCTAAACCAAATTTTTGAAAAAATTCTTTTAACTTCCTGCCTTCTTCGAGTAGATTTTCTTTCTTTTTATCTTCCGCTTCTTTAGCTTTCTCCAAATCTGCTGGGATTCTACTTAAATTTTCATGACAATTTTCAATCCTTTGGCCTTCATCAAAAACATCTTTTGCTTCATTATGGAACCCGGCATTAAGATAGCGATGGGCTAAATTAGACATTGCCAGTGTATATTTTAGATCGCGTGCTTTTTTATACGACTCAATGCTTTTGGCTTCTAAATTAAGATGAAAATATGCTACCCCAAGATTATTCCATATGTAACCTTCTTCAGGTTTCAATTGGGACAAAAATTTATAGTGAAAAAACGCCAATTTATTTTTATTCAATTGTTGGTATTTGAAGGCCAATGAATTCCGGACCCAAAAGTCGCCAGGGTTTTCACTTAATATAGCTTCGGAGAAAGCGATAAAACAATTGTCATCCCCTTTCAATTCTGAAAATAATCTGGCCAATTCTAAATACTTTAGGTTGTCGATTTGGTGTTTGGATTTTAAAATTTGAGTTTCCCTAAAAAGACCGTTAGCCTCTTCAAAGTTATTATTTTTGATAAATGTTTTAGCCCGTTCAAATATGTATTTTAATTTTTTATTGGGGTCATTGGTATTATTTGAAGCTTGGTCGTAATAGATTAATGCATTTTCATACTCCTTAAAATATTCGTAAATTTTCCCGACCAAAAATCTAATTTCTCCAATGGTTGAATGTGTTTTAGCTAAATCTTTTAATGCCTCTAAATGATTTTCCCTTTTATATATTTGTTTTAAGTATAAAAATTTGGCCTGCCAAATTATTCTGGTTTCATGGACCTTACCTTCCTCAGTTTCCAAGAATTCATTGTAGATCGATTCGGCTATTTCATTCTCATTTCGTCGAAAATTTCGAGTAATTTCAAACTCATAAACTTCCATCGACCAATTATTGTTTGGCTCATTGGACGCGTTTTCAATTTCCGGTTCCTCATGGGATTCTTCTTCGGGTTGTGTCCTGGAAATTGCCGTATTTTCAATAGCTTCTATTTTTGGTGTCAAAATGGAAATCATTTGCAAGAATTTATTAAAAGCGTTTTCTGGTTTTTCACGATCAAAAAGGATCCGTTCAATATCTCCTTGCAGACCGCCAACAAATTTTACGCCACTTTCAATAAGCAATATTAGATCCATTCCTTTTCCTAATGCATAACCCATTTCCTGAATTATCCAATCCGACGTTTTGAAATAAAAATCTTCTTTTTTCCCTTTTAATTTTGATCCCGACAAAAATACATTTGAAAGTTTTTCAGATTCAATCGCATTTTCGTTTGCGGTTAATATCCCAATAAACAAGTTTTTGTCTTCCATCTTTTCCATTACTTTTTTGCAAAGATCTTTTGGCTCTGCCTTTTCCGCATGGTCCCAAGTGAACCCGTACCCCATATCTTTGACAGCGTTAAAATGCTCTATAAATTTTCTTACAATGAGATCATCTTTCTCATTGAAACTGTGGCCGACAAAAGCTTTTATTGAACTCATCATTAAGGCCTCGAAAAAAGGGAATCCTTAAAAGTGATTCTAAATTAACGCTATTTGAATTCCTGAAAGTTTTTTTGTTCTTACAATTATAGATTCTTTGCGGCCAAAAGGGCGAAGGCTTTTTGCGGGCGGTTGCGCACGTAGGGTTGCGTAAAATCTGATATCAACCTGCCGAGTACCGGAACCTTGATCCTGAAACTGGCTTCCTCTCCCCTCAGGTTTTTTAAGCCGTACATTCCGATAACGCTATAACCCAATTTTTCCAGTTCATTTGTATCCCAACCGCAGCGGTGGATTTGGAATTCGTTGCCGCCCAAGGCGCCTTGAGGAAGAAAGCCGTTGGGGGTGAAGAGGATCACCCGTTTTTTGGCGACGTCTTCCATCGTTCGAATGAATTCCCGGCTGGGTTCCTTTTCAAAATGTTCGATCACGTCCAGGCAGACCACGCAATCGTAGCTGTTCTTGGGAATGCTTTCGCCGATCTTTCGAAGGTCCAGGTTCAGGTAATTTTTATGGATCCTTCGCTCGCGGCTTTCCTCCAAAGCCGGGGCGTAACCGTCCACTCCCGTCGCTTCCAGCCGGTCGGAGAAATAATGCAACGGAGACTGCGTTCCGCAACCGACGTCCAGAACCTGGGTGAAGGGATGCACGGCCTTTTCCAACTCATAGGGAAAGGCGCCGACCATTTTGAAATAGCAACGGGATAGCAACGGCTTCATGGTCGTAAATTATGGATCCTCTGGATCGGAATTCAAGGTCGGAATTCAAGTTGTAATTTGTTTTGGATTGGTTTAATAATACCTAAACCAATCCGCCAACTCTGTCAAAAAGTCCCCGATGAATTGTCCCAAATGTAAATCCAATATGAAAGTGATTAAAATTCGGGGGTATGAGATCGACCGGTGCCAAAACTGCAAGGGGATCTGGTTCGACCATATGGAATGCGACGAATTGTCTCTTTTAGACAATCCGGAATTCGTCGACGTTGGCGACTCCAGAGTGGGACAACGTTTTAATAAAATTGACAAGATCGAATGTCCGACATGCAAAACTCCATTGGGCAGATTGAGTCCGGAAGACCAGCCGGAAATAATTTACGAAGCTTGTTCGACATGCAAAGGCATATTCTTCGACGCGGGAGAGTACAGGGATTTTTTGAAATCCGCCGGGACGATTTCTTTTAAAAACCTTCGTCCCTGAATTGATCGCGTTCTTTTTAATCCTATTGGGAATCAGCCTCCATGGTAAGAAAATTTTTATTGGCGGACGTCTTGAGCGTCGTATTGGACAAGCCGGTTTCGGCCTCTCATTACCATGGCATGTGGGATTTATTGAATTTTGTCACCGAGAAGGACCTGCCGGCCAATCAAGTGCCCTCCGCGCGTTCCCGTTGCCGCGAATATATTTTTAATTCCTATCCTGAATTGAAAAAGGCGAGCGAGGAAACCTACGGCTCGGATAATTTCAAAGTAATTCTGGAAAAGCTTAAGGATGATTTTGGCGAGTATCTGGAATTGGAATCCGTCCAAAAACCCAGGGAAAGCGTGATGGAGCAATTCGGCGTTCGCATCGGCGGTTCGCTTTAAATAAAGCGATGGGCGGGTTTATACCAAGCCATGCGGCAAGTCGAGGTTTGAGTTTCCTCGAGAATTTCGAAGAGGCGTCGAGACGATGTTAAAAGCAATGTCCTGGATGCTTGGGATTTCTCTTTTCCTGGGGATCCTGCTGATGTTTTTTAAAATGTGATTCTTCTGCCCCTCCCCGAAACGGGAGCGGGGAAACGAAACCCCGCCCCAACTCTTATCCGTCTCAGGCCGCCATGGATTCCATTTTGGATTCATACTGTCCCTTTCGAGCCAGGGAATTAAGTTTCGCCCGATGGGAATAGGCTTTTTGCGCGGCGGGAACGTTTTCGGCCAAACCCTTCCAGGTCATTAGCGGCGCTTCCTGCAACGCTCTTCCATAAGAAAAACTGATTTCCCAAGGCAGGTCGGCAATCATATTGATCAAGTTCAAATGCTCCGTGGCCCGCTCCGAGCTTTGCCCTCCGGATAGGAAAACGATACCAGGCACCGCCGCCGGAACCGTGCGCCGAAAGCAACATACCGTCGCCTCCGCCACTTCCTGAGCGGTCGCCTGTGTGGGGCATTTCGCTCCGGAAATGACCATGTTAGGTTTGAGCAACATGCCTTCCAGAAAAACCCGGTGCGCTACCAGCCGGGAAAAAACTGTTCGCAGGGTTGTGGTCGTTACCTCGTAGCAACGGGCCAGATCGTGCCCGCCGTCCATCAAAACTTCCGGCTCGACGATGGGGACGATATCAGCTTCCTGGCACAAGGCGGCGTAGCGCGCCAGGGCTTCGGCGTTGGCCTCGATGCAACCGGTCGTCGGGATACCTTCGGCGATATCGATCACCCCGCGCCACTTGGCGAACCGGGCGCCCAGGTCGTGGTACTCCTTCAATCGGTCGCGTAGGCCGTCCAGTCCTTCCGTGATTTTCTCTCCGGGGAATCCCGGCATGTCTTTTGCGCCTCCGTCCACCTTGATTCCGGGAAGGATTCCTCTTTTGGAAAGCGCCTGGGGGAAGGGCGTGCCGTCCCCGGCCTTTTGCCGGATCGTCTCGTCGAACAAAATCACTCCGCTGATAAACTCTTCCGACCCTTCCGCCGTGAGGAGCAGGTCGCGGTAGGCGCGCCGGTTTTCCTCGTTGGATTCGACGCCGATGGATTTGAAGCGTTTTTCGATGGAGGGAAAGCTTTCGTCTGCCGCCAGAATACCTTTCCCTTTTTGCATTATAGATTGTGCGATAGAAGCCAATTCATTTTTGTTCATGGGCCTGCGTCTCTCCTAAAAAGTTATGACTGATATCCAATGGACCGATGGGTTCAAGCTCCAGCAGTGGAGCCTTCCGGCAGTCCTCTTTCGGTTTCTTTCAGGGTTGTATCCAGCCGCCGGATCGCCGCGATGCGCTGTAGGACCGGCGGATGTGAATATTTCAGGAAAACGTAAAACGGGTGCGGGGTCAGGTTCGACAAATTGTTGACCGAGAGTTTCTTCAAGGCGGTCGCCATGTTTTCCGGATCGGCAATCGTTTCGACGGCGAATTGATCGGCTTCAAACTCGTAGCGCCGCGAAAAACTTTGCAGAACGATCGATAGTATGAGTTCTAAGGGAGAGAATAGCATAACAAAGAAAATCATTCCAGCGTGGACCGAAAGGCGTTCCATATAAAAAGCGTCGAACAGTCCCGGGTGGGTCAGAAAAATGGACAGCAGGTAAAAAATCAGGCCCATATGCAGGATGCTGGCGGCCATCTGCCGGGGGATGTGCTTTTTCTTGTAATGACCGATCTCGTGGGCCATCACCGCTTCCAACTCCGGCGCGCTGTGTTGTGCCACCAGGGTGTCGAACAGGGCGATGCGCTTGTTTTTACCGAATCCGGTAAAGAAGGCGTTGGACTTGCTGGAGCGGCGCGACCCGTCGATCACGAAAACGTTGGTCAGGGGGAAGCCGACGCGCGCCGAGTAGTCGAAAATTCGCTGGCGCAGTTCTCCCTCCTCCAGCGGCGTGAATTTGTTGAACAACGGCATGATCCAGGTCGGCGCGATGAATTGCAGGATCAGCGTAAAAGCGACGACCGCTCCCCAGCAATAAAGCCAGGCGAGGTCTCCGGCAGATTCAAAAAACGCAAACACGCCCGCCAGCAGGGGACCGCCGAGAACGATGGACAAGGCGGCGCCTTTGAGCAGGTCGACGGCGAAAATCTTCGGCGTGGTTTTATTGAATCCGAATCTATCTTCGATTGAAAAAGTTGAGTAAATACTGAATGGTAGCATTAAAAACTTTAGAGAGAACATGAGGGCGCCGACGTACAGAACCCCGGTGGAGACGGGACCGAATCCCCAGCCGCGAACGACAAGGTCCAGCCAGTTGAATCCGCCGGCGAACCAGAACACGAGGACGACGGCGAGTTCAACAACCGACACGATGAAATCGAATCGGGTATTGGTTTCCAGGTAGTCCTGGGACTTGCGGTACTTTTCCGGATCGTAAAACCCCTCCGCCTCGGCGGGAAGGTTCTTTTGGAGCGCTTTGAGGTTGAGGTAATCCGCGACCGCGTTGAGGGCAAATTCCAGAAACAAGGCGACGAGGATGATTCCAGCGTATAGGTTCATGGGAATATGTTTAAGTAGGAAATCCGGGCTTACTCCGTATATTTGAAGAATTTTTTGATTTTGGAAATTAAGTTGTCGTCCATTCCTTCAATATCCTTCAAAGGGATTTTTGTGTGATTTGATCGAAAAAAAAACTCTATTTGGTGCGCTAGTTGAGTGTCGATTTCAAGGACTTCTTGAAAACCTCGGTAGTTCAAAAAATAAGGGTCTAATTTACAAAAGGAATCATTTTCTGATTGGAGGTTCTTAATGTTTTTGTAAGTAGAAAAAGAAAAATTTAAACCTGTGGGACCAGCGATGGACGAAAGTTCATTTAAAGTTTGGTTTGTTTTCGCCAAGCCACCACTTATGTTTTCCAATTGTTTTTTAATGTTTTTGCCGATTTCACTGATTTCAGATTCAATTATAGCTGCATCCTTAAAATCTGAAAAATCAATTGGAAAATTATCTTGGAAAATTCTACTCAATTTCGGGTGAATGTAGCTAACCTAGATTTCAAAGTTTGTAGGGATTTTTCCCGATGAAAGCATAATTTCCTGATAGGTATGGAAATGAAAACTTAGGGTCTTTCCTGGAGGAAAATATTTGATGCCTTTTGAAAAGCAATTTGGGAATCCGCCAGGGGTTCTCCATTCAAAGGTTTTGGAGAATTTGAAACTAACATTTTTCGCAGGTAATTTTCCTAGATTCTCAACTTTTAAATAAATTAAGGGGCTGTCCTAGATAACTAGCCCATATATCGCTTAACCCATTGTTTAAGTTGCTTGATCTGTTCTTTGGGTTTGGGGTTGTTAAATCGCCATTCGCATTCCCTCAAAAACAGAGGAAAATGCTTGGCAGGAATTCCGT
>JAJDBD010000094.1 GCA_029261575.1 Nitrospinaceae bacterium
AAAATCGGGTCACCGAGACTCCAAAAACAAGGAGGAAAAAGGCCGCATAGTCTGTATCTTCAGTCGCCCTACGGACTCCTTACGATTCAGACTATCAAACATCGAAGCAAACAATTTACAGAAATTAAGTTGCACTACTAAAAAATCCGTTTTATAAATTAAAAACTTATCCTGCCGGAACTTCAAACCCCGCTTCCCTGATCTTATCGGCCACCTCGGACAGTTCCGTCCATTCCCCTTCAATAGCCACGGTCACTTCTTTCTTATCCAGATCCACGGAAACATTTTGAACGCCCGCCATTCCTCCCACGGCGTTTTTAACGGTTTCCACGCAATGCCCGCAACTCATGCCTTCTACATGAAAAATATATTCCGCCATATTGACGCCTCCGATCGACTATTTTTTTTCCGAGTAAATTATATCGGGTCTTTGGGCCTTCGGCAACGACCACGGCCCTTTATAAAACATTCTGTATTTTAATCAGAAGGAAAATGCGGGGACCGCCAAGGCCTAAAACGTGAACCGCCTGCCTGGAGGGGGAGGATACCAGACAAGCGGCTCTGCTAGAGAAGAGGATAACCTGAGTATTATTATATTATAAGTTCAAAAATTAGCAAGTCTTTTTTATGGAGTTTACAACTTTTTGTTTAAATTTATATTCTTCACTAATCACCATTTGCGGACATTCAATATTTTAAATCTCAAGTTTATCAGACCCATTGCCGTAACGGAGTGTAAGCAAGGGTTGGAGGCCCGAGCGGAGGTAGTAACGTCAAGGAGGATTGCCATGAATGTTCGAATCTTCAGCAGTGATTCTGCGCCCATTTTTCGACCTGGGCCGGGAAACGCCGCCTCTTCCGGGCAAACGCCCAAAGTTTTGCGTCCGCAGACAGACGCGCCCGAGACCCTGGACTTTTCGGTTCAGGATTTCAAATCATTCCGAACGGATCAAACCCAAATCATTCCCAATCGCTTTGCAGACGCCTTTGGCAGTTTAATCGACGCCATCGAACATTTGCCGGTGATCAATTTGGATTTGGGTAAAGAACGTTCTGGAAACACAGAAGAGTTAGCGGTCCTGGCAGGAAACCGGATTTTGGATGAAGCGGACAAGGCCGTCGAGGGTCAATCCGACAACCTTCATCCTGAAGAGGTTTCAATTTTAACCAATTAAACTGGGCGGGGAAAATGATAAACAAAATAAATCAACTTGATAAAACATTAGGGCAAGAGCGTTCAAACAAGGCGACCGGTAACGCGCAGGTAGGCAGGAGCGGAAAAACCAATTCGGCCCATTCCGCGGACCGGGTCACTTTATCGACTGCGGAAAAAACCGAAGCCTCGGCCAAAAAACCGGAGACAGGCGTACGGGAACAACTGGTGAGCAAATTTCGCGGCGTCCTGGAGAGTGCGGAATACAAAATCAAATCCGCCGAAATCGCCGACAAGATCGTCCAGAAAATCGGCGAACGAAAAAATCATACCCTGCTGTTTTAAACTCTGGCTGCTCGCTGCAGGGGCAGTAGGCAACCCTTTGCGGTGAGGGCTACACGCTATATTGAAAACCACTGGCTCCAGCGTTCACGGCTATGATTAATTTTAGCGGTCCACTCAAAGGATTCTGACTTCTTTCAGACAGGGGAACTCGGGCATTTTTTTAATTTTGGCTCCCCAGGTCGAAGCCAGTTGGTTGGTCCTCAGGTCGAGGGTTTCCAGTTTTGAAAAGTTTTGCGATTCTATAAAAGTTAAAATCCCCTTCCGGGTGATTTGGTTATTTCTTAAATCCAACACCTTCAAATTCTTCAATACTGGCGATTGAGCGATGGCTTGAAATCCCTCGTCTCCAATATGATTTTTCCTTAAATCCAGGAATTCCACCGATTCCAAATCAGGATAAAGGCTCAGATACACGGCCTCAGGCGGAGTTATTTCCATTTTAGCCATCTTAAGGATTTTTGAATTTACATGAATCCGGCTTTTAATAAATTTCTCAAAAATTGAAATTTTCCGTTTGGGATGGGTTTTATATTTATTATCCAACAGGTCGTTGATTTCATCAATCCTGCCCCCTTTGGAATAAAACAATTCTAAAATAAATTCTTTATTCATAAATATGCGCCTGGTAAAAAGAAAGAAGTTAATGCGCTTTAATGCGCGCCATTCTCCCTTAGCCTGTAGTGCAAAGTCAATGCGGCATAATAAACGGTTGGATTTTGGACTATTTCTGATATAATTCCTGCTTTATTTTATCCGCCAAATAAAACGCGTTTATCAAACAACTTTTACCGAGGTTTTCGTTATGATGGGAATAGGGTTTCCGGAATTGATGATCATTCTGGTTATAATCATGATTATTTTCGGCGCGGGCAAGCTCCCGGAAATTGGCAGCGCGTTCGGCAACAGCATCAAGAATTTCAAGAAGTCCATGAAGGACGCGGAAAACGAAAACCTTCCCGCGAGTGAAGATTCCGCCGAAGGGGACGCGGAAAACGTTAAGGAAGTTGCGGAGCAGGCTGAATCCGACCAGGAAGAATCTGCTGTGGAAACGCAAACTCCTGTTTCTGAAACCACAGAGAGCAAATAACCAGCCCCTTTTTCCTCCCATGTTTTTTGTGGGGGTGCGTCAGAATATTTATTGAACGGGCGTCCCCTGCATTCCCTCCCTCGTCCGACGCACACCTCGCAAACCAATGTTATTCCCGTATTCCGAATGACCCAGGCTGTCAAACTCCTTTTGGCCAAATTAGCGGGCGCCTTTTTTGATGTATTGCCCATCCTTCTGGTCGTCGTCTGTTTCCAAATTTTTGTTATCCAAAAACCGTTTCCAAATTTACAAACCGCCGTCGCAGGATTTGGCTTGGTTGTTTTGGGCCTGTTTTTATTCATTCAGGGTTTGGAGACCGCTCTCTTTCCCATCGGAGAAAGAATGGCTTTTCAATTCGCCGAAAAGGGAAATGTGTTTTGGGTGGTTTTTTTCGGATTCGCCCTCGGGTTTGCCACCACCATCGCGGAACCCGCGCTGACCGTCGTTGCCAGGAAGGCCGCAAGCCTGGCGGCACAGGCCCGGATTATAGAAAACTCCCCCGGTTCCATCGCCCAATATGTTTTTAATTTAAAATTGACGATCGCGCTGTCCGTCGGTTTTGCCGGCGCCCTGGGCGTTCTCCGAATCATAAAAGGGTGGCCGCTTGTCTGGTTCATCATTTGCGGGTATGGATTGATCGTTCTTGCCACCGTTTTTGCGCCCCAAGAGATCATCGGAATCGCCTACGACGCAGGAGGCATAACCACCTCCACGATCACCGTTCCCCTGATCACCGCATTGGGCTTGGGCCTGGCCACATTCATCCGCGGCAGAAACCCAATGGTCGACGGTTTCGGGTTGATTGCCCTGGCGAGCCTGACGCCCATCATGTTTGTGATGGTTTTTGGAATCATCTTTCACGGCGTCTCCAAATGAATTCTCTTCCCTGGATAGACGCCATTGTTCTTTCCCTCCATGAAACCCTTTGGGACATTCTGCCCATATTGTCGGTGATCGTTTTTTTTCAACTGACGGCCATCAGAAAAAAAATACCGCACTTAAAACAACTTGCCTTCGGCTTCCTCCTGGTGATCTTTGGTCTAGGCATTTTTCTGGTGGGTTTGGAGCAATGCATATTCCCAGTGGGAATCGAAATGGCCAATCAATTAACCAGCGCCGAATTTTTGGCTGGAGAGAATCTTACCGGAGCGCCCGACAGAGCCGATCCGGGATTATATTTTTGGACTTATCTATTTGCGTTTTGCATCGGATTTTCCACCACCCTGGCGGAACCCACGTTGATTGCGGTAGCCCTCAAGGCCAGGGAAATATCCACCGGATCCATATCGGCCCTGGGTTTAAGGATCACTGTGGCGTTTGGGGTGGCCTTTGGAGTGACCTTGGGGGCTTACAGAATCGTTGCAGGAACCCCTTTATACCTTTACATCGTCGCCGGATACCTCGTTCTTTTGCTCCAAACTTTTTTCGCCCCCAAGACGATTATTTCTCTCGCCTACGACACTGGAGGAGTGACCACCTCGACGGTGACCGTTCCTTTGGTTGCCGCCCTGGGCATCGGGCTGGCCTCCAACGTGCCGGGGCGTTCTCCCTTGATGGACGGCTTTGGCTTGATCGCCTTCGCCTCTCTTTTCCCTATAATTGCCGTGTTGGGCTATGCTATGATTTCCGAGCAAATCGCCAGACCAAAACGCGGAAATTAAAACGTATGGAAAGGTTTCCTCATTATGCGCTTTAAAGTCATTCTTGCTATGGTCAACGACCAATTTCAAACCGACGTCATCGAATCAGCCAAAAAAGCGGGCGCCACCGGCGTCACGATCCTCAACGCCCGGGGCGAGGGCATTCACGAGCAAAAATCTTTTTTTGGCATGCAAATGGAAGCCCAACGCGACATGCTTTTGTTCGTGGTCGAGGATTTTGTATGCGATGAAATTATGGAAGCGATTTCCCAAGCCGGTAATTTTAACAAGCCTGGGAACGGCATCGCTTTTTGCTGGGCCGTCGACCGCGCCATCGGATTGGAAAGTCAGATTCCGGTCATGGAAAAAGACGCCAAGGATAAATATTTTTAATTTTTTGTTTGGAGATTGAATGGAAACGAATTTACCATTGGTCCGCAACGTGATGAAGACGGATTTCAAAACGCTGGAGGGCGTCACCCGGGTTTCAGAGGCGCTCAAATTAATGACCGAAGATAAGATCAACGCCGTTCTGGTCGAACCGCGCGATGAAAACGACGTCTACGGGATCATGACTCTGAAGGATATCGCCCGCAAGGTCATTGCTGAGAGAAGAAAACTTCACGAAACCCACGTTTACGAAATCATGTCCAAGCCCGTTCTTATGGTGAGTTATGATATGCCTATTCCTTACGCCGCCAGATTTTTAACCAACTTCAACGTTTCTTACGCCATGGTCATGGAAGCGGACAAGGTCGTGGGCTTGGTTTCCCTGAACGGTATGGTCACACAATGGAAATACGTGTGATGAAAAAGGTTGCCGGTTTCGCGGAAAAATTGACAGGTGGGAATTTTTAAATGGGCCAGGAAGACGAAGAGTCAAGAACCCGGGTGGTTGAAGGTGTGGTGGAACTTTTGGAGCACCAACTGGACCGGGCGGAAATCAAGAGCAACAAGGAAGCTAAAAAACGACTCGCGTCTATTTTTGCCCTGGGATATATTTATGGTTTTTCCATGGCCGCCAACGCCGCCATGGAAATAGAGCAACAACAATACCAGATTCTGGCGCTCACCAGAATTTACGATAAGATTTTCGGCAAAACCGTCGGCCCTACCCGTTTAAAGGAAACCCACGCCTGGCTGGAATTTTCCGAATTTCAGGAAGCGCGCGATAAAGGCGGAAAAGAATTTGAAGCCGCTCTGGCCAGCGGAGTGGAAGCCGAGGGCCTCGCCGATTATTTATTGAGCGGCGGGCAAGCGCCCGAGGGCAAGGTTTGATTTGCAATTGTTCCCAAGTGCGCAGCGTTTTCCGTATGAGTTCCGCCTATTGGCTCCGGCGCCTCGCCGGGCGGGCAAGCGCCCGGTGGCAAGGTTTGATTTGCAATTGTTCCCAAGTACGCAACGTTTTCCGTATGAGTTCCGCCTATTAGCTCCGGGCTGGTCTGGCTCAGCCTTTTTTTAACGAACTTCCCGATTTTCCTTTCCAGGTCACCTTTCCCGAACTGTATACATGGCTGGCCGTCGCCGACCAATCGTTTCCCGCAACTTTTAACTCGAGAATTTTAACGCAGGGATCCACTCCATGGGCGCCCGCCAAATGGGAATATAATTTGTTCAGGTCTTTAAGATAAAACCCCATTTCATCTTTATAACGCTCCTGCCCTTCCGCTATATTTGCCAGCGCGCTTTCCGCCGCCACGTTATAGTTAAACAAGGTTTTATTCAAATGCGCGTAATCGACGAAAAAGTTTGCATAAACCCAAATCCCCAGCGGCGCCAGGGCAAATCCCCACAGTGAAAGTTTTAACGGCTTTTTTTCCAAAAAAATTCCGCAAAAAAACAGCCCAAACCCCGCGATCAGGGAATACAAAGACAGCGATTCATAAAACTCAGCCGGTCGAACCTTTTCGCCGCAATCCGCGCCCTCTCCCACCCCAACCAGATTATGCGACCCGGCGCTTTCCGAAAGCAATAAACTGTTTTGAGCGCGCGCGGACCCAGGGTCAAAGGAGAAGACGACTCCAATGCAAAACAAAAGGACCCCAATGGGTATTAACGTCGATCTTTTCAAAAACTCATCTCCTTTGGAGGCGCTTAAATATATGCGTCCATCCCCAAAAAGTTTCACCTATCGAAAGGGATTAATGTATATCATAGAAAATATTTGCTTAACACCGCCAAAAGTATAATTTAAAACGACCTTCACAAAAATTTCAACTCGAATAAATTAGAAACGGAATTCACATTCATGAGCGATAAACCAAGATTCGAAGACCTAGGCGACGGCACGGCGAAAGACAATGAAACCGGATTGATCTGGAGCCGAAAAGACTCTTTCCAAATCGTCCAGGATTGGTTCAATTTTGACGAAGCAATGGCCTTCATTGACGACTGCAACCGCAAGGATTTTCTCGGTTTTCACGACTGGCGGATACCCGAAGCGGACGAAGCCTTAAAAATTTACTGTCCGGAATCCTGCATCAAAGGACGATCCAACGTCGATTTGTATTTGCCCTCCGTCATGGAACCCGGAGGAGGCACGGGGAGTTGGGGCTTGCCCTTCGACCAGCAAGCCGCTTTTTATATTTCCTACCAAACCGGAAACTCGCAACATTTTGACAAGGATTACAGCCAGGGAGTTGTGCGCCCCGTGCGTTTGTGGGGAGACGAGGGTTAGGTTTTCTCGCTCCCTCGGCGCGCCTTGGAATGACAGGAAACGATTTTTGGCATTTCCTCCAAAGGCCGAATCAACTGACGAATCACCGCGCTGTCTCCCTCGTATTCGATCGCGTCTATTTGATATCTGTCGCGGTCCACGCTCTCCTCTCTTCCCAAATACTGCGCCAGCGCGGCCAACAAGGCGTCCCATTCCATATACAGAAAAAACTCGTCCTCGACGTTCGACGGTTTTAACACGCTCATTAAAACGGAAAATTCCAAATCCAGGACGTCCTCGGCCCCCATTCCCATGCAATAGTCCTGGAGTTTGGATTCGCCGCCGATTTCTTTCGAGCAGGTCAATTTAAAAAAATCAAAACCGGTCAAACGATCGGCGCCGTCCAAATAAACGTTAATACCGGATGTGGGATCTTTACAAGGCATGAGTCTGTTCCAAAAATTATTAAATTCGCCGTCTAACGATTATATCACTCAATTGACAAAATTCATGCTGACGTCCGCCGCAGGAGCCGAATGCGTCAGCGCCCCGACGGATATATAATCAATACCGCATTGCGCCAATTCCTCCAAACCATCCAACCCGACGGAACCGGAAACTTCCACCTTGGCTCTCGAATCTATAATGGCCACAGCCTCCCGAATGGTTTGTAAATCCATATTGTCCAGCATAATAATATCCGCTCCGGCGCCAAGCGCCTCGCGAACCTCGTCCAACTCCGCGGTTTCCACCTCGATGAGCATGTTCGGATCGCTCAGATTTTGACGGACACGACGGACCGCTTCGGCAATGGACCCCGCGGCTTTGATATGATTGTCCTTGATCAAAACGCCGTCGAATAATCCGAACCGATGGTTCTTTCCTCCGCCGCAAACCACGGCGTATTTTTCAAAAGCGCGCAGGCCGGGCGTCGTTTTACGCGTATCCAAAATGGCAACTCCAGGCGCTTTTTCCACATAACTGCGTGTCTGGGTAGAGACGCCGCTCAATTGTTGAAGAATATTTAACGCCAGGCGCTCGCCTTTCAAAAGCGTCTTGCAATCGGAACGGACGGTTAAAATGACTTCGCCCTTGCGGATGGAATTCCCATCCGCAATCCCTTCGTGAGAAAACTCCGTCTCCGGGTTTAACAATTGAAATACCCGCTTGGCAAATTCCAGACCGCACAAAACCAACGATTGCCTGGCGCTGATTTCCGCGCAGGCGCCAGGGTTTTCCTTCAACACGGAATCGGTGGTGACGTCTCCCGTCCCCAGGTCCTCCTCCAAGCCTCTCTTAACCAACTCGTCTACAATCTTCTGTGAAATCCCTTTTTTATCCATCGAACCTTGCGCCCCGCGAAATCAAAATTTAACAATACTTAAAAATTCATCCTTTGATAAGATAACCAGCGTCGAATTGTATCTTATATTATTGCAGACCCGATCGAAATTTTCCCCTTAAACATGGACCTCCATCCCCTTCCTATTCCTATTCATATTCCTAAACGCCTGATATTGGAACCGGTTGAATCAGACAAATCAAACGACCGGTTTTCCAGCGAATCCAGCGCCGCCCTACCCCGGGATTTATACGCTTTGACGGATCCCGTTTCCGGAAGCGTCTGGGGTTATGTTGTTGTCGACGACGTCCGCCGGGGACCCGGCTTGGGCGGCGTTCGCATGGCGCCCAACCTGAGCTTGAACGAGGTCCGGCGCCTGGCGCGGGTGATGACGCTTAAAAACAGCGCGTCCTGCATTCCCTATGGCGGGGGAAAAGCCGGTTTAAACGTCGATCCGGTTTCTTTGTCCTCCGACCAAAAAGGAGAATTGGTTTCCCGCTTTGCGGAAGCCATTCTTCCCCTTGATACTTACGCGCCGGCGCCCGATATGGGAACGGATGAAAACGACATGCAAACTATTTCGGAAGTATTCCGCCCAAAAGAGGCCCATTCAAAAATTCCTGGCCGCGCCGTCGCCGGGAGGCCGGAAGAAAACGGGGGTATCCCCATCGACGCCTGGGGTCTGACGGCTCACGGATTATTTGCCGCCGCGCAGGCTTTGGAAATGGTTATCGACGGTTTTTCCATAGCCGGTTCCCGCGTGGTGATTCAGGGCTATGGAAACGTCGGTTCGTGGACGGCGACCAAACTTCAAGAAGCCGGAGCTATCGTCGTCGGGGCGTCGGACGTTCATTGCGGCGTATGGAATCCGCGCGGACTCGACGTCGAGGAACTGAACCAGGTCCGCCTTTCCCCGGACGGCCTTGCCGGTTATTCCGGAAAAGTGGATAAACGTTTCGGATCCGCCCAACGAGACTGGTTGTTGGAAGCGCCCTGCGATATTTTGGTCCCCGCCGCGCGCCCGGACGCCATCACTTCCCGCAACGCCGATCGAATCGATTGCCGTATCGTCCTGCAAGGCGCCAATACTCCCATCAACAAGATGACAGAATATTACCTGGGCAATCGAAGGAACATTCAGTCCTTATCCGACTTCATAGTAAACGTAGGCGGCGTGATCGGGTGCGCCGTAGAATTAAAAATGCAAGAGGACGCCGTCTATCAGAACAAGGTATTGGCGAAGGGTAAGCGATCTTACGCGGAAGATTTAATTCAATCCACCGTCTCCAAAAACGTTCTGGAAATTTTTAATCGCCTGGAAGCAAAAAACTCCCGCGACATAATTTTTCGCGAGGCGGCGTTGGAGCTGGCGGAAGAGCGGTTGGGAAAGTATGTTTCTGAGGAATGGCTCTGAATCGTCCCGTCAATTCAAATAAGAGGAATCGGGTTCCAGGTGCCGCTCCGCCACGTAAGTGTTTTGCACGCCGTTCTGGACCAGGACATGATACCAGGGCCTGTCCTTTGGCGGTCGGGACTTGGCGACCATTTCGTACCATTCTTCGGACAGTTTAAATTTCGCGTCGACTCCGATCACCACGCCCCGGTACTTGTATAGCTTGTGGTAAACGGTTTGCCCCAGGTTAAATTTTGGTTTCGTATCGCTCATCGCTGGAATCAACCGGCCTCTTCGTAAACTTCCTTTAAAATTTTATCCGCTCCCCGCTCCAGCAATTCCCGCCCGGCTTCCCTGCCTATATTTTTTCCGTCGGCTTTTGGACCGGACTTCTCGGTTTTCAAAATCGTTTCTCCATCCAGACTGGCGACCAAAGTTTTTAGGATCAGGTTTTCGCCCTCGATAACGGCATGAGCGCCAATGGGAACCTGACAGCCGCCGCCCAATACTTCTAAAAAAGCGCGTTCGGCGTCCAGCGCCAAATGGGTCTCCTCGTGATCCAAAGGCAGGATTCGTTCGATGGTTTCCAGCGCAAATTTTCGACTTTCAATCCCGATGGCGCCCTGCCCCATACCGGGAAGCAGGATATCGGTAGAAATCGCTTCCGTGATTATATCCTCCCGCCCAAGTCTTTTGAGTCCGGCCGCGGCCAAAATAACCGCGTCCAGGTTTTCGCTCTCCATCTTGCCCAGCCGGGTCTGCACGTTGCCGCGCAAGGGAATGATTTCCAGGTCCGGACGGTGATTCAAAAGCTGGGTTCGTCGCCGCAGACTGCCGGTCCCGACCCGCGCGCCTTTGGGAAGCTCCGCCAGCGTTTGGCCGTTTTTGGAAATCAGGGCGTCGCGGGGATCTTCCCTCTCGGTGATCACGGAGATTTCCAGCCCGGCGGGAAGTTGCGTGGGAACGTCTTTCATGCTGTGCACGGCGATATCCACTTCGCCCTTCAACATCGCCTCTTCAATTTCCTTGGTGAACAATCCCTTGCCGCCAATTTTGGCAAGCGGCGCGTCCAGAATTTTATCCCCGGTGGTTTTGATTATTACCAATTCCACTTCCAACCCGTCGTGGATTTCCTCCAACCGGGATTTGATCCATTCCGCCTGCCACAGGGCCAAGGGACTTCCCCGCGTGCCGATTTTTATTTTATCTTTGGGATAGAACATCAATCGTCCAGATGGAACAGGTGGCGAATCGCCTTTAAATACGCGGGGCCTTCATCGGATTGAGTTTTCTTTTTGAGATTGATGGTGGGCTTGTGCAAAATTTTGTTGGCGATGGATTGGGTGAGCCGATGAATAGCGTCCGTGTCCTCGCCAGGAAGGTGCGGCATTTTTTCCAAGAATTTATCCGTTTCGCTTTTTCTAATATCTTCAACCCGGTCGCGCAAACTTACAATCGTAGGGATGGCGCTCAACGAATCCTTCCAACTTTCAAACTTGGCCACTTCGTTGTGGATGATCTCCATAGCCGCCTCCGCCTGCTTTTCCCGTTCCTTCATATTGGCGGAAACCACCGTCTGGAGATCGTCGATATCGTAAAGATAGACGTTCTCAAGGTTGTTGACCTCCGGTTCGATGTCGCGGGGAACGGCAATATCGATAAAAAAGATCGGCTTGTTTTTTCTTTGCTGGATGGCCTTTTCCACCATGTCGTGAGTGATAATAAATTTTGGCGCGGCGGTGGAACTGATGACGATGTCCGCCCGGTACAACTGCTCCTTGAAATCCTGAAAGTCCAAAGCCGATCCGTTCAGAGTTTTCGCCAGATTGGCCGCCCGCTCGTAAGTCCGGCTCGCAACGTAAACCGTCTTGACTCCGTAGGAGATAAGATGCTTGGCGGCCAACTCCGCCATTTCACCGGTGCCCACCAACATCACCGTATGGTCTTCCAGGTTCTCGAAAATCTTGCGCGCCAGCTCCACCGCAGCGGAACTGATGGAAACCGCGCTCTCCGCGATTCTCGTTTCTTCGCGGACCCGCTTGGCTACATTGAAAGCTTTCTCGAACAACTGATTCAATACCTGCCCGGCGCTCCGCAAGGAACGGGCAAGCGTGTAGGCGTCTTTTACCTGGCCCAGGATTTGCGATTCGCCGATCACCATGGAATCCAGACTGGACGACACCCGGAACAAATGCTCCACCACCCGCTCCTGGCTGTGGAAATAAAAATACCGATCCAACTCTTCCAGGGGGATATTGTGGTTGCCGCACACAAACTCCTTCAGCCTTTGCACGCCCTTTTCGATATCGTAAACGCGCGCGTAAATTTCCACCCGGTTGCAGGTCGAGATGACGATGTTCTCGATGATCTCCGGATAGGAAATCAACTCCTCGGCGGACTCCTCAATGGACCCCGTCGTGAAGGCCAGCCGTTCGCGGATTTCCACCGGAGTCGATTTATGATTGACCCCCACAACCACCAGTTTGGTTTCAGGCATGATTCACACGTGCAAAAAATAAGTTAATATCACCGAGAAAAAACCGATCACCGAACCCTGCGCCGCCCGCTTGCCCCTAAGCCCCACCATCAAGCGGCCAAA
>JAJDBD010000095.1 GCA_029261575.1 Nitrospinaceae bacterium
TAAAAGTAAAGGAGAGACCTGTGAAGGCAACGAAACTGTTTTTAGCGTTAATTTTGGTGGGCGTGTTGATTGCCCCGGTGGGCGCTCAGGAAAAGAAAGCGATTGTGATCGGCGACAGTTTGAAGACGGGAATGCCGCTAAAAGAGGCCATTGCGTTGATGGGAATTCCCGAGACAATGACCATTGTTCGCGGCACCAGCTCGGCTGTGGACAGCATCATTATCAATTATTCGCAGCAAGGGGTGGCGATTCATGCCTTGAACATGGGAAATGTGATTGAGGGAATCGAGATATTTCCAAATTTTAAAGGGTCCTTTTCGTCTGGGATTAAACTGGGAGCGAATTTTCAGGATCTGATCGGGAAGTACGGCGCGCCGCAGTCCTTGACGAAGAATATAGCCCGTTATCCCAAGCTGGGCATATACTTTCTAATCAATAAGAGCGACAAGAAAGTTTTATCGGCCAAAGCCTTTTCGAAAGACAGCAAGCTGTTGGAACACCGTTTGTCGAATCCGCTTTGGGACTGACCACCAGCGTGCCGCTGGACCCAAAGGTTGGCGATTGGGGAGTTTTTTCATAATCGGAATTTCAACCTAACGATTATTCTCTACAGTCAAGCGCGCTTGGACGGTAAAAAACCGTAACCACCGATGGACACAGATAAACACGGATAGCGTCCCAGTCCTAAACGCTGGCTCCCCCCCTCCAGGGGGAGCCTAAAAAGATCATCATCGCCCTCCACTTAATTAGAACCGGGCCTGTTGCGCCTCAAGGCAGGCAAACGTTAGCGTTTAAAATCCATCCTCTCAATTTTTATTCAGTTAATCCTGTCTAATCTGTTTTATTGGCTCCGGCTCCAACAGTTTTATCCGGAATCCTCCCCAACCCCTCCTTCGACAAGCTCAGGACAGGCTTTTGTAAGAGGGAGCCATTTAAATTGCCCCTGGCGGCATGCTGGTCGTACCTTCTCTGGCTAAATATTTTTATTTCCAAAGACCCAAATACGCTAAGATACAAAATTGCGCCCAGCGTAACGCTGGACCCAGAGGTTGGCGATTGAATAATTTCCCTTAAACTGTCGACTGTCAACCAGGCGTTGCCAACAGTTTTTCCGTGTCCATCGGTGGTTGCTTTTAAATTGCCTCCAGGCGCTTGCCTGGCCGGGGGCTAACCTGGTCGAATGAAAGAAAAATTTTTCACCTCCATCCAGGACCTGCTGGCCGTTACGCTTTTGGCGGTGGTCGGATTGAATTTTTTCTCTCCGCTGATCTTTGGCGACTCCGCGTTGTTCCACCGCGACCTGACGTCCCTCGCCTATCCGACGAAACATTTCCTGGCCCAATACCTGAACCAGGGCCAACTGCCGCTATGGAATCCGACCGCCTTTCACGGTTTTCCGTACATGGCGGCGATGTACCTCGGCGTTCTGTATCCCCCAAACCTGATTTTTTATCTCGAGGATTTTACCGCCGCGTTCAACCTCTTCAACGTGTTTCATTTTTTGTTGTTTGCGCTTTCCATTTACGCGTTGGCGCGGTTTTGGAAACTTTCCGTGTTCGGGGCGCTGTGTTCGGCTCTCACCGCCTTGCTGGGCGGGTATTTCCTGGCGCTCGTCGGGGCCAATTCCTACTTCCTGGCCGTCGCCTGGACTCCCCTGTTCTTTTTGTTTTTTCAAAAATATCTTTTGGGACGCCAACGGGTGGACCTGATTTGCGCCGCGCTGGCGCTGACCTGCCAGATATTGGCGGGCAGTCCGGAGGTGAACGTTCTGAGCGTGCTCCTCGTTTTCGCGCACAGCGTCTTCATGCTTCCGGGCGGCGGGCGCTTCGCGGAATTCAAACGCCGCGCCCTGGCCTTGTTGGCGGCGAATTTGCTGGCCCTCGCCCTGGCCGCTCCGCAACTGATCCCCACTTACCTTCTGGTTCAGGAATCGACGCGCACCCAGGGGCTGTCTTTTGAAAAACACGCCCAGTGGTCCATGGAACCCGACGCCGTTTACAACATCGTGGCGCCCAGGGACCACAACAGTTTTCAGGAACGGTTTGAACCGGAAAATTTCGGCTTCATCCAAAACTTCCATCTGGGTTTGTTTTCCCCGTTTGCGTTTTTTGCGGCGTTCCTGTGTTTTAGAAAAAAGGAAGTCTGGTTTTGGACCGGGATGTTTTGTGTCGGCCTGTTTTTTGCCCTGGGCAAAAACAACCCCTGGTACCAAGGCTTCTACGAATTCACGCCCTTGTTTGATTTGTTTCGATACCCGGAAAAGTTTTATCTGATATCCGCCCTCAGCCAGGTGTTTCTGGTCGGCTATTTCATGGAATCCCTGGCCAACAAGGCGGCGGGAAGGACGGGAAGGATTCTCGCGGTGCTGGCGTTTTCGCTGGCCTATGTCGGCGTCATTCTCTGGACGGGACTTCACAAGGTTCCGGAGGGACGGCTATTCCCCCCGTTGTTTTTGCTTCTCGTCTTTATCTTCGCGTATTTCCAGGCCTTTCAAGGCAATCTTCGCGGCTGGACCTTCAAGGGACTGTTACTGGTCCTGATATTTTGGGACCTGAACGCGAAGCATCACGACCTGGTCCCGGTCGTCGACAGGAGTTTTTACGACGAGGCTCCGCCAATGGCGCGGGAGATCCAAAAAGATCCGGGCCTGTTCCGGGTGTATACCGGCAACCTGGTGGACTCGCCGCTTGACCTGATTCTATCCGGAAATCTCGCCACCCTGGAAATTCAACAACTGGGCCGGGAATGGTTGATGCCTCTTCTCGGGTCGGCTTACGGGATAAACTATGCCCACGGCCCGTATCCCCTGGGAATTGAAACCTACGACCACGCATTGTGGCGCTGGATATTTGTAAATTCGCCGCCGGCCAAACGTCTGGTCATGCTGGAGCGGAGCAATGTGAAATACTGGACGGTGGGGGACGATCCGGATAAAATCCCCAAAGGCGTCCGGCGCGTCAAGGGAATGCCTCTGGCGGTATTGGAGAACCCGCTCCCCCGGATGTTTATCGCGGGAGCGGTTCAGGTGGGGAAAGACCCGCAACTGTTGAACACTTATTACGACCCCGCCTTCGATCCGTTGAAAACCGCGTTGGTGGCCGAACCGGTGGCGTTACGGTCGCGGCCCGATTTTAAAGGCGAAATTCTGAGAACGGATTACCAGCCGGACCGCGTGAAACTGGACGTCCGTCAAAACGGCGAAGGAATTTTGGTCCTGCTGGATTCCTGGGCGCCGGGATGGAAGGTTTATGTGGACGGGAACGAGGCGCCGCTATTGCGCGTCGACCATTTTTTTCGCGGCGTCAAATTGAGAGCCGGGAGCCACAGGGTGAAATTCCAATACGTCCCGCCAGGGTACGTTGTCGGCTGTTTTATCTGCTTTCTGGCGGGGTTGGTTCTGGTCGGATATCTGTTTAAAATACGCCCGCCGGGTCCGGCGGAGTTGAAAAAATATTTCGCCGAACGCGCCGCCCGGAAACAAAAGCGGACAGGCCAAACTCATAAAATGCAATCAAGCAAGGCTTGACGCCCCCGCTTAAATTCCTTACCATAAAGCAAGGAATAATAAAAATCGCAAGGAACTGCCATGGAAACCACCTTGACAAGCAAAGGCCAGATCACCCTGCCCAAAGCCATTCGCGAGTCGTTGCATTTAAAAAACGGCGATAAGATAATTTTTGAAGAGAACGCGGACGGATGTTATGTTTTAAGACCCAAAACTTTGAGCGTAACGTCTTTGAAAGGTTCGTTAAATTATTCGGGTCCCGTTCGAACGGTCGAGCAAATGCAACAAGCCATCGAAAAAAATGCCGGGTAATTTTGCATGATCGCTGTTGATACCAATGTTCTTGTCCGTTATATCGTTCAGGATGATAAAACCCAGGCGCATAAAGCCAATCGTTTAATTGAAAGTCTCACTCCGGACGATCCGGGTTTTATAGGAACCCTCGTTCTATGCGAGTTGAACTGGGTTTTAAAAGCCGTATATAAAATTCCAAAACCAGCCCGTCTTTCAACGCTTGAAAATATCCTTTCGGTTTCCGCTTTCGAAATTGAAAATATCGATCTATGCATCAAAGCCTTGCAGGCGTATAAAACGGGGAAAGCCGACTTTTCTGATTATTTGATTAGAGAAACCGCCGTTCGAGCCGGGTGCGTCTCCGTCGTAACTTTTGACAAAAACGCTTTAAAAGAAAAAGGTTTTTCCTCTCCTTAAAGCGGAGCCGGAAACATTTTGCCCTTTACAGCCGCTCCCTCAAAGGTATAATCCAGCGGTTTTGAGCCTGTTATGAAAAAAAATCCACGCATCGCCATTTATCCCGGAACTTTCGATCCAGTGACCAACGGTCATCTGGACATCATGAAGCGTTCGTTGAAACTCTTCGACCGCCTGGTGGTGGCCGTGGCCCTGAACCCGAAAAAGAATCCGATGTTTTCCGTAGGGGAGCGGGTGGGCTTTATCAAATCTGCCGCCAAGGGCTGGAAGAATTTCGAGGTCCACCCCTTCGACAATCTCCTGGTCGATTGCGCCGTCGAACACCAGGCTACCGTTATCATCAAAGGACTGCGGGCGGTGAGCGATTTTGAATTCGAATTGCAGATGGGTTTGATGAACCGGAACCTGAAAGAGGAAATCGAAACCCTGTTCATGATTCCCAGCCTGGAATATTCTTTTCTGAGTTCCAGTTTCGTTAAGGAAATCGCCCGGCACCGGGGAAACGTGGCGAAACTGGCGCCCAAACACGTAGCCAACGAACTGAAGAAAAATTTAAAATGAAATTTTCCCAACGCATCCAGAACGTTCAACCCTCGATGACCATGTCCGTCACCGACCTGGCTCGTCGATTAAAAGCCCAGGGCGAGGACGTCATTGGCTTTGGCGCGGGCGAACCCGATTTTCACACGCCGGAAAACATCAAGCAGGCCGGGATCGAGGCCATCCGCTCCAATCAAACTTATTACACCGGCGTGTCCGGTACGGACGAGTTGCGCGACGCCATCGTGGCGAAGTTCAAAAACGAAAACGGACTGGACTACGAACGCGGGCAGATCGTCGTCTCCTGCGGCGCCAAGCAAAGTTTTTACAACCTGGCCCAGGTGTTGTGGGAGGAAGGCGACGAGGTTTTGATCCCCGCGCCTTACTGGGTGTCCTATCCCGACATCGTCGCTCTGGCCGGCGCCCAGCCGGTGATCGTGCCGACGACGGCGGAAAACGAATTCAAGGCGTCGCCCGAACAATTGCAGGCCGCCGTCACCCCAAAGACCCGGGCGCTCGTGTTCAGCAGTCCGTGCAACCCGTCCGGCGCCGCCTACACACGCAAGGAGCTGGAAGGACTGGCGGAGTTTGTTTTGCGCAACAACCTGCTGGCCGTCTCCGACGAAATTTACGAACACCTGGTTTACGACGGATTCAAACACGTCGGCCTGGCCGAGATCGGACCGGAGATCAAAAAACAAACCGCGGTGATCAACGGCGTCTCCAAAGGCTATGCCATGACTGGCTGGCGCATCGGCTACCTGGCGGCGGAGAAAGAAATCGCGGCGCAGGTTTCTAAACTACAGGGCCAGTTGACCTCCGGCGCCTGCACTATTTCGCAGGTCGCCTCCGTCGAAGCCCTGACCGGTCCACAAGAGGCCGTCCGCAAAATGCGCGACGAGTTTTTAGTCCGACGGAACGAAATGGTTCAACGCCTCAACGCCATGGACGGGGTTTCCTGTTACAACCCGGTCGGATCGTTCTACACTTTCCCGGACGTGTCCGGCGCGTATGGAAAAAAATTCGAGGGCAAGACGATCGACGGGTCGCTGGCCTTCACGGAATTCTTGCTGAAACAGGCCAAGGTGGCGGTGGTTCCGGGCGTCGCTTTTGGAGCCGACCGGCACGTGCGCATTTCCTTTGCGACCTCGATGGACAATATCAAACGCGGGATGGATAGAATGGCGGAAGCGATTTCGTCCTTGGCAGATTGAGTCGGGCGCTTGCCTGGCCGACGGTATGTCGGCTCCCCCTTGCAAAAGCCTGTCCTGAGCTTGTCGAAGGAGGGGTTGGGGGGATTCTTCCTCTAAAAAGCTTCGATGGTTTGTTTCCGCGTTGTTGGAACTCGATAGAGAAAACCTGGAGGAAGCGCTTCCGGATTTAGGCGGGATAATCTATTGTCCCCACTGCGAGTGGTTAGGCGGTTTTGACTTCTACTTGAGATTTGAGGGTAACTCCGGACTTGTGTTCTTTCACCATTTGCTCGATTTTGGCCCGACACCTTTTGGCCTTGCAATTGCCGGTTCCCACACTGATTTTACGGCGCAGGGCTTCAAACGACAAACTGCCTTCCTGAATGCTGTCGTGAATCCGCCCGGCAGTGATGCCACGGCAAATGCAGACCTTCTTAAAATTCAATAAGATGCGTTTATCAGTTTCCAAAATCGATCTCTCTTGAAAAAGCCGGGGAATTGAACCGGCACTTTTATACTATCTGCCATTATATAGACTTTCCCGTTCAATGCCAAACTCTAAAACCGTTCAGGCCCTGATCCTATCCATATTCAGCGGAATCCTGTGCGTGTTGATTTTCCCCAAATGGAACCTGGAATTTTTGGCGTGGACGGCGCTGGTCCCCCTGCTCTTCGCCCTCAAGGACCAGCCCCCCCACCGCGCCGCCGGATACGGTTTTATTTTCGGCATGGTATTTTACCTTTGCGGCCTGAGTTGGATCACCAACACGCTGACCGATTACGGGCATATCGCCCCATGGATGAGTTGGGGCGTACTGGCTCTGCTCGCCGCCTGGCTCGGAACCGTCTGCGCCCTGTTCTGTTACGGACTCCAATGGTTGAGCCGGGGCGTCCCGGCGTTTCAATTCCTGCTCGCCCCCGCGCTCTGGACGGCGCTGGAATACCTCCGTTCTACCCACGAAAAATATGGGTTCTCCTGGCTCGGACTGGGCTATTCCCAGTTTCAAACCCTGCCCATCATCCAGATAGCCGAATACGCGGGCGTGTACGGCGTCACCGCGCTCATCGTCGCCGTCAACGCCGGCGTCTATTATTTGCTCAACGCCTGGTACTTCAAACGCGGCGACGAAGACCTGTATCCCAAAACCAGCGTTCGCGGCGTGGCGGTTCTTACGTTCGGCGTCCTCTTGGCCTGCTGGGGGTTCGGCGAATACCGATTGATTAAAGTCAAAGGAGCCACCGGCGGAAAATCGATCAAAGTCGCGCTGGTCCAGGGAAACATCGACCAGGCGGTCAAATGGAATCCCCTGTTCAAAAATAAAGTGATCGACGTTTACCGCGACCTGACGCTGGAAGCCGGAAAGGGCGCGCCGGACCTGATCGTCTGGCCGGAGGCGGCGACGCCGTATTTTTTTGAGCGCGATATCCAGTCGCGCGCGCTCCTCCGCGCCGTGCGCGACTCCGGGACGCCGCTCCTGTTCGGCAGTCCGCGAATCGAAGGAACCGGCAAGGCATCGTTGACCTACAACAGCGCGTATCTCGTGTCGCCCAAGGGCGAAACGCTGGGGCGGTACGACAAATCGCACCTCGTGCCGTTCGGCGAGTTTGTGCCGTTTCGCGAATGGTTGTGGTTCGTTGAGAAAATGGTCGCCATGGTCGGCGAGTTTGGCCGGGGATCCGAGAACACGGTGTTTGAGTGGGACGGACCGCCCTTCGGCGTCTCGATCTGCTATGAAATCACCTTCCCCGACCTGGTGCGAAAACCGGTCAAAAACGGGGCGCAGTTTTTGGTGAACATCACCAACGACGCCTGGTTCGGGAAGAGCGCGGCGTCCTACCAGCACATGGCCATGGGCGTCCTGCGCGCGGTGGAAAACCGAACGCCGATCGTGCGCGCCGCCAACACCGGGATCAGCGGCGTCATCGACCCGACCGGTCGCATCCGCCAAACCACACCGTTATTCGAAAAAGCTCTGGTTCAAGCGGAGATTCTACCCAATCCGAATCCCGGCACGTTCTACTCCCAAAACGG
>JAJDBD010000096.1 GCA_029261575.1 Nitrospinaceae bacterium
CGCTTTCCCCCTTCAATTGATCCCGGAGAAGGAGGCCCCCTGCCCAGGAGAGAAGGCGGTGGAATCGTGCAAATCGCCGATGAATTCCATGGCAAAGCCCGTCGAAGAGTTTTGCACGACCACCGCGCCCCAGTAAACCAGGGCGTTTGTGTCCGGAAACCCCCGGCTCCGCGACCCCGCGACGCCCAAAAATTTTTCCGGGGCGCTGGCCACGGGTTGAATGGAAAGAAAACCGGACTTGTCGCCCGCCGTCCCGATCATGAACAAAGCGGTGGGGATCGAATCCGGGTTCAGAAAAGAATGATTGGTCCCGGCGATGAAAATATTTTTGGTGGCGTTTGAATCGATGGTGAACCGGAGCGGAAGCGAGAACAACCCGGCGCCTTCGTCGGCCACGGCGAGCATCTCCACGCCGATTTGGGAATTCATCCCCGAAAGCGAAGGGTGCGAAACCGCCACGAAGGTATAGATCCCCGGACCCGATTGCCAGTAGGGAGACAGAACCCGTTTCCCTTTGTCCCTCTCCAGGGAGTAGGTTCCCCGAACGCCCACGTCGGTGGATTTTGAAACCTGCTGGCCCTGCCCGTCGTTGGCGGTGACTTCCAGTTTGCAGTCGACTTTAAAAACGGTGGCGTTGGCGGGCGCGGTCCATTTTGGATTTTGCGCGGTCGCGGAATCAAAACTGCCGCCGGTCCCCAGAGCGGGACAAGACGCCGTCCAGGAATACCCGAGCGCGTGGCCCAACTCGTCCGTCGCCGTCGCGCTCAATTGAACCGTCTGCGCCGGGGCGGCGAGGTCTGGAACGGCGGAAGGCGCGCCGGTGAAACTGATATGAATGTCCAGATTGTCGAACGCCTTGTCCACCTGGATGCGGGAAAAGGCCAACCCGTTGCGCGCATCCACAATCGACTTGCCGGTATCTTTCAAAGCGTCCAGAATATTATTCACCGTCGCGGCGGATTTGATATCGACGCCCGCTTGCGAGGCGAGAAATCCGCGCAGAACCGCAAACGCGCCGGCAACGTGCGGCGCGGCCTGGGACGTTCCGCTAAGATTAGCGAAAGAATTGCTGGCTTGCGTGGTTTGCACAAAAGAACCCGTGCCGTCGTCGGGAACCGAAGAGCGGATCTGATTCCCCGGCGCCAACAGATCGAGGAAACTCGCCGAGTTGCTGAACGAGACCACGGCGTCGGATTTGTTCGTGGCTCCCACGCTGACCACGGAGGATATACAGGCGGGAGCCCCCAGGGCGTTGGCCGTCGATTCGTTGCCGGACGCCGCGACGGTGGCGACGCCCGCCTGCTTTAACAGGTCGACGATGGATTTGAACGCGGCTTCCGAACTATCGCACGCCGAGGTAAAACTCCCGCCCCCCAGGCTCAAATTGACGGCGGCGACGGGGAGGGTGGCGGACAAGGTCAACACCCGTTCCATGGCTTGCAGAAGGTCCGAGTCAAACCCGATAATGCAGGGAGTGAACGAGGCTCCGTCGCAAGTCGTGACGTTGTCGATACGGCTGAACACCTGGACAGCGATGATATCCGCGTTGCGCGCCACGCCGTTAAACGCGACGTTGCTGCCCGATCCTTTGCCCGCCGCGATTCCCGCCACATGGGTTCCATGGTTGCATCCGGCGTCGTCCAGCGCCGGGACGTCGGCGTTGCAAGGTTGGCCGGACCCAGGGGCGGTGGAGGAGGATGCGCCGCCGGGACAGACCGAAGTCGCCAGATTTCCCGGATCGGTGGTGGAATAACAGGCTTCGCTCGCCACCCGACCGCTCAAAAATAAATGTTCCTTTTCCACGCCCGTGTCCAGAATCGCCACCGCCTGGCCGGAACCGGAAAACCCTTTGTCGAACGCCAGGTTTCCGCCCACCAGGGGAACGCTGTCTATCAGGTTGGGGCGGTAGCGGCGTTCTTCCCGGATATCTAAAACGCGCGGGTCGTCCCGGAGTTTTGCCAGAGTTTCGGCGTCCGCTCGCAAAGCCAGATAGGGGATGTAATCGAACCGCGCCGTCGGTTCCGCCAGCGCTGATCCAGCGCGTAAATCGGCGAGCACGTCGTTTTGCAGGGAGTGGACGGTTCGTGCGCGGTCGGTCTGGGCTTCCTGGGTGGACAGCGCGCCGTCGAAGGCTTTTGTTTCTTTTAAGCGGACCATCGCCCGCACGGACCCTTTAGCGCGGGCCTGGGATTGCAATCGGTCCCAATCGGCGTCGGCGTCGAACGCGGAAGAGACGCCCGGAAAACAAAATAAAAATATCAGGCAGGAGAGTGAATGTCGGAAGGGATTTGGAGAAAGCGCCATGCAAACTCCCTAGAGATAAAAAAAAACCGCCTGGGTCACAGGCGGCAAAAAAATGGCGGGGCCGACGAGATTCGAACTCGCGACCTCCGGCGTGACAGGCCGGCATTCTAACCAGCTGAACTACGACCCCGAATCATTCTATTTTTTTTAAAATTTCAGCCGCTCTCTAAACTTTAACCGAGTGGCGACCTGATCTCCAGAAGAAAATGTTGGAACCCAAGGGAGAAACAACAAACGTTTTGCAACCAACTGTCTCCGAGAACTTCGTTCGTAGAGACAAGTTACCGCAATTTGCCTCCACGGCGAGTGGTGGTGGGCGGAACAGGGCTCGAACCTGTGACCCTCGGCTTGTAAGGCCGATGCTCTCCCAGCTGAGCTACCCGCCCATCTTCAATAGCCCCATCTCCCGGAAGGCTAAGGAGTATATAAATGGTCCCCGGCCCTGTCAAGAATTTTAATTCGCTTGGAGTCGCAATGAAAATTTAACCTCCGGCGGGTTTTTAAAAAGATTGACAGTCAAAAATGCTGGCTATAAGATGTTCTTGCCTGCATTGATATTGGGCTTGAATTTCAAGTAGGTGCAATAACCAAAGGGAACCTCAAAAAATTGATCGTGGCCCCGGCGCCTCGCCGACCAATTGCTAGAGATTCCTTGAAACCTCCGGCGCCGCCTTGCCATATCCGGGCAAAAATAAAATCCAGACCCTGAAGGAAGACATGTCCCGGCTTTCGGGACCAGAGCTTTTGTCTCTGAAGGGCGAGCTTGAAAAATTAATCCAGCAGAAATTTCAAGCGGAACTGGGAAAGAGAAAAAGCCAGCGCGCCAAAGTCAACCTGCGCGCGACCTGCGTTATCGAACGCGAGAAAGAATTTTTTGCCAAGGAGTACGCCGCAGCGATCAAGGAAATGTCGGTCAACGGTCTGTACTTTGAAACCGAGGCCCTGGTATACAAAAACGATCTGTTGAGGATTTCTTTTCGGTCTCCCGCAGATGGAACCATGAAAATGCTGGATTGTGTGGCGGTGCGTATCAACGAAGCGCCCAACAAAAAAGACGCCTTTCAAATCGCGGCAATGGCCGTCGATCAGACCAGGGTAAAAGAATACAAGGAAATGTTGAAAACCAGGACGTCCTAATTAGCGGGCGCCGATGACAAGTCGGCGCCGACAGGAAAATAAACAGCCGCTGAAAAATTTACTCTCAAATCCGCGGAAGCCCGCTGGCCGCCGCACTACCCGCCGTTTCCGTCCCCTCGTTCGTTCCGGTCGCCCACTATGACAATACCCGACAACCTGACTTCACTGGTAGAACTGGCAAGCAACGTCGCAGGCAGTTTCAGCGCGGTTCTTTACGTTACCGAGCCGGGAAAAAATACGCTGAAGCTTCGCGCGTCCATTTCGCTCTCCTCCAGTCTGGACGAGAACGCCGTTTTCTCCTTTGGCAAAGGCGCCATCGGTCGCGTGGCGCAAACCCGGGAACCCTTTTTACTGGAAAAGGTCGCGGACGACCGGGAGCTTTTGATTCCCTATAAACAACCGGTGGAGATTCGCGCGTTCATGGCCATGCCCGTCGGCAGGAACGAGGTGTTGGGCGTTCTGGCGCTGGACACGCGGGAGCCTTTCGCATTCAACGCCAAACTGGAAAAGATCATGTCCGGGTTTGCGGACCAGATGGCTCTGCGCCTGAATTATGAAAAGGAGATCGCCGCCAAAGGCGAGGACGAAGTGTTCCCTTACAGCGACGCCGTCCATTTCATCGCCGCGCTTTCCGGATCGCAAAGTCCGGCCACGATTGCGGACCGGCTGACCCACTTGCCAAAAACTCTTCTGGAGTACGACGCGGCGGCGGTGATCTGGTTCGAGAAACCGGGAGCGCCGGGAAAAGCGATCAGTCATCGCGGCTGGGATGGGCCGGTCTCCGAATACGAAATTCATTTGGGACGCGGCGCGGCAGGATCCTGCGCGAAAAACCAAACGCCGCTGTTGATTGAAAACGCGCCGGGCAGAAAAAGCGTGCTGTTTGTTGAAAATGAAAAACTCGGCGGTTTCCCCTCGCGGCTCACCGTTCCCGTGACCTCCGAAGGCCGCTTGTTTGCGGTTTTGGCGTACGCTTCCAGATCGCGGCAGGGCATGACGCAACGCTCCCTCAATCGAGCGTCCCTGATCGCCGCGCTCGCCGCTTCCGTATTGGAAAGCGCCGAGACCAATCGCCGCGGCGAATATGAGAAAAATATTGATTCCATCACCCGCCTGCCGAATCACCGGTTCCTGTCGGAGTACCGCTTCTCTATCGAGAAGGAACTCCTGGAGCGGCAAAGTCCCCTGCACCTGACGATGGTGCGTTTGAAAAACCTCCCCTTTGTGTACGAGAGCCACGGGGTCGAGATAGGAGACAAGCTTCTTTGCCAGGTGGCCTCTATTTTGTCGCGCACGGCGCCGTCGCCAAAAAATATTTTCAAATACACCGACTCCGCTTTTTTAATCCTGCTGGCCCGGGGAACCTCTGGAGACGCCGATCACCTGGAAACCCGTTTGAAAATGGTTTTTGAAGAAAATAAGGTGATCGTCGAGGGCAAACCGGTTTCCCTGTCCGTTGGAATCGGCTCTTCCTCCTATCCCGGAGACGGTAAAACCCTGGGCGAACTCATAGGAACCTGCTGGGCGCGGACCAACCAGGAAGTCAAGGTTCTTCCATGATTCGAAACGCGTGGGAATATTTGAGGGCGCAATTTTCCGCGGACGTCGCCATGGATCTGGGCACGGCCAATACGCTCCTGTACATTAGAGGTCAGGGAATCCTCGTCAACGAGCCTTCGGTGGTGGCGTTGGACGCCAACACCGGCGCAGTGCAGGCCGTGGGACTGGAAGCCAAAAGAATGTTTGGTCGCACGCACGCCAAACTGCGGACCATCCGTCCCATGAAAGACGGGGTGATCGCCGACTTTGAAGTGACCAACCAGATGATCTCATATTTCATCAAAAAAGTTTTGACCCGCTACCGCTTTCTCCGGCCCCGCATGGTGGTCGGCGTTCCCACCTGCATCACCCAGGTGGAAAAACGCGCGGTGATCGATTCAGCCCTGATGGCCGGCGCCCGGGAGGTGTATCTGGTGGACGAGCCGATGGCCGCCGCTATCGGCGTCGGCATTCCGGTGCACAAGGCGGAAGGCAATATGGTTATCGACATTGGCGGCGGCACGACGGACGTGGCGGTGGTGTCCCTTTCCGCCATCGCCTACGGGGAATCCATCCGCGTGGCCGGGGACGAGATGGACGAGGCCATCGTTCGCTACATGCGCCTGAACCATCACCTCAACATCGGGATCTTCGAGGCGGAACGCGTGAAAATGGCGGTCGGCAACGCCTTCCCGCAGGTCGAACCGCTGACCACGGACGTCAAGGGACTCAACGTAAAAAACGGCGTGCCCACTGCCATCCGCGTCGACGATTCGGAAATCCGCGAAGCCATGAAGGAGCCGGTGGGCAACATCATCACCGCGACGCTTCGGGCGTTGGAGAAAACGCCGCCGGAACTTTCCGCGGACATTCATTCCAACGGCGTCTACCTGACCGGAGGCGGCGCGCTGATTCGCGGACTCGATAAAATCATCGAGGAAAAAACCACGCTGAAAGTTTATATCCCGAGCGAACCTCTGACCAGCATTGTGCGGGGGGTGGGCGCCATCCTGGATAATTTCCAGGAGATGAAAAAAGTTTGCATCAATTAAATAATTTTCGTTAGAATAACGGCGTTTCCCTAATCACAGGCGTCAGGCTTTCGGGTTAACGAGTTAACGGATTAACGAGTTACCGGGCAAAATGGATTCCATTAAAAATCCAAAGTGCGTGGAATGCGGGAAGGAAACCGTTGAACGGCCCACGTCTCTTGAATATCACGGTCAGGAGATTCATTTATTCGATCCGGTCGTTTGCCGGCCCTGCCTGCTGGAGTTGTGCGAAAAATTTTCGGCTCCGTGCGCTAATTGCGACGAACCGATTCCGCCCTTTTCCATGGTCGGAGTGTTGAAAGCCGACGGCGGGGAAAAACAAATTGTGCACATGACGGAGCGTTGTCAGACCGTGGGAAGCGCGTTTCACGGGTATTGGGGCAAGGGCGAACTCCGCAAGTTTTTAGAGATTGAGGCGTGTTAAACGTTAAATTCGTCGATCAGGAAAACACCGAATCATGCACGAAATTACTTTTATAAATCCCAAAGGCAACGTCCGGAGAGTCATTAAAGCCGAGCCGGGAGAAAATTTGCGCGAAGCGGCCATCCGGAATAAATTTGGGATATACCCTCACCTGTTCAAAATTCTCAATTGCCGAGGCCGCGGTTTGTGCACTTCCTGCGCTGTGGAAATAGAGTCCGGCAAGACGGCTCCCCGCAACGACGTGGAAGACGCCGCGTTAAAATCCAAAATAGGCAAGAAGCCCAACCTGCGGCTGGCCTGCCAGGTGGCGGTGGAAGACAATCTGGTCGTCAAAACCCAGGGATCCTTTTAACGCGCCGTCTTCGGATATTGAATCCCGTCCGGTTTGCCAGAAACCCATTGACAATCCCCCGGCAAATCCACAAAATAAATAATGTACCCGCTGGCACAGGAAAACGTTGAAAAAATTCACCGCCACGCTTTGGAAGAATATCCTTTCGAATGTTGCGGGGTGATGCTGGGCCGGGCGGATACCGCAGACAACGACATTCTCATAAGGTGCGCCAATATACAAAATCAACTCCACGAAACGGACCCAGAGGCTTATCCCCGGGACGCCCGGACGGCCTATTATATGGACCCCAGGGAGTTGATGGCGATTCATCGCCGGGCGCGGGAAGACGGGTTGGAGATCAAATTGTTTTACCACTCCCACCCGGAACACGACGCTTATTTTTCCGATGAAGACAAACGCATGGCGCTGTTTGAGGACGAACCGGTTTACCCAAACGCCCGCTATCTGGTCGTTTCGGTTTACGATAGAAAAGTCAAACGAGACGCCCTGTTTGGCTGGAATCCGCAATCCCGGGTTTTTGAAGAGCAGGAAAGAGCGTCCACTTTTAAAACTATTTAAACGCCTTGAAAAAGGCGTTATGGAGTATTCACCATGGCTTTGACAATTACAGAAGATTGCGTCAATTGCGGCGTTTGCGAGCCGGAGTGTCCTAACGAAGCGATCTCCGAAGGCGACGAAATTTTTGTTATCGACTGGGAAAGCTGTACCGAATGCGTCGGCTGGTATGAAGATCCGCAGTGTGTGGAAGTTTGCCCCGTGGACTGCATTCCCCACGATCCCGAGCACGTGGAAACCCAGGAAGAGCTTTTGGAAAAAAAAGAACGACTGGTCGACGGAGGCTGATGGCGCCGCGCGCGACCGCTGGATGGGAGTTTATTTTATGAGAACAGAAGTCGAGGAAGTTTTGGAATCCATTCGCCCGCAACTCATGGCAGACGGCGGGAATGTGGAACTGGTCGACGTGGAAGACGGCGTGGTCAAACTGCGGTTAGTGGGTTCCTGCGCCTCCTGTTCCAGCTCCTTGATGACGCTCAAAATGGGCATTGAACGGGCGTTGAAAAAAGCCATTCCCATGGTCCGATGCATCGAGCAGGTCGATTGAACCCCGTTTCAAAGAGAATCCAGGCGGGATTTTTTTGGGCGGCCCTTCTCTGGGCGGCGCTTCTTCCCACCGCTATCTCCGCCGCGTCGGAAACCAACCCGGCTCCGGATTTTAAACTGGAAAGCCTGGACGGTTCGGAAATCAGTCTCGAGCAATTTCGCGGCCAGTATCTGGTGATCAACTTCTGGGCCACCTGGTGCGGACCCTGCAAAATGGAAATGCCTTCCCTGGAGACCCTCCACAGGACCTTTAAATCGAAAAACCTGAAACTGCTCGCCGTGTCCGGAGACATGTTTGGCGCGCAAGTGGTTCGGCCCTTTGCGGAAGCGCACAATCTGACTTTCACCATATTGCTGGACCCCACCCTGAGAGTCAGCCACAAATTCGGCGTCGTCAGCTTGCCCACCACCTACCTGGTCGGCCCCGACGGCAACATCGTCGGCGTGAGCCAGGGCGCGGAAAACTGGGCCAGCCCGGAAGCCCTGCAATACTTTCAGGACCTTCTGAAATTGAATTAGCCTGTTGGCGGAAAAAATTAGAAACCACCGATGAACATGGATAAACATCGCTGGTTTTCATATCAGAAACATTGAGTCCAGCGACATGCTGACCGGCGCACCGCCCAGGGCAAGATTTGATTTGCAAACCCAACGTCGCTTGGCATTCACCGTATAAGCGGCGCCTATTGGGTCCAGCGTCGCGCTGGCCCGAAACATAATGAATCGTCCTTTTATTTTTCTTTTCACTGTTTTGATCTTTTCCCTATTCGCGCTACCGGGGTTCGCCGCAGAAAATCCGCGCGACCATCCCCTGGAAGGCGACCTGGTGGAAATTCCCGCCGGGTTCTTTCTGTTTGGAACCGACGAGCGGGACGCAGAGGGCGAAGCCCTGTCGCTGGGGATCCCAAAGCCCTGGCATATTGATGAAAACCCGCAGAGCAAAATTTTTCTCCAACGTTTTTATATCGACCGGTACGAAGTTTCCAATCGGCGTTACAAAAATTTCGTCGACGCCGTGGGAGCGGTCCCTCCCCAGGACTGGGTCGACGGCGCCTATCCCGAAGGCAAGGCCGATCATCCCGTAGTTTGGACGAACTGGTACGACGCGGCGAATTTTTGCGGTTGGGCCGGCAAAAGCCTGCCCACGGAAAAGCAGTGGGAAAAAGCCGCGCGCGGAGAAGCCGGGCGGCTGTATCCCTGGGGAAACGAATTTCATCCCGAATACGCCAACCTGCCGCAAAGCCTGAAGAGTAAAACCGCGCTGGAAAAAGTCGGAGGGCGTCCCAAAGGAGCGACGCCGCTGGGCATGCACGATATGGCGGGCAACGCCTGGGAATGGACGGCGGACGATTACCGGCCTTACAAGGACTCTAAATATCAATCGCCGGATTTCGAACGGGGGTACAAGGTCATGCGCGGGGCGTCCGCCATGGGCATCGGGCATTTCCCCGGAGCGGCTTTCATGAAGGCCCTGTCCCGGTTTGCTCGCTCGGGCTATCGGCAATTCGCGGACCCGGACCAGGGCGGGCTGGACACGGGCTTTCGTTGCGCGAGCGCCACCGTCACCCAGGCGATGAAAAATTTTTCCGCCGTCGGTGCGACCGCCAACGGATTACAAGATTCCTCAAAATCCCAATCGGGAAAAACCCAATCCGGATTTTTCAAAAAACCGTCGGGCAATAGCAAGCAAGCGTCTACAAAAATTGAACCAGAACCCTTCAACCCGTTTCAACCCAAATCCAATCTGCCGCAGTCGGGCATTCTGGGGCTGACTCTGCTCGCATTCGTCGCTGGATTTTTAAGTTTTCTTTCGCCCTGCACTTTACCCATACTGCCCGCCTACTTCGCCGTCACCGCCCAGGCGGAACGCAAAAAAATGAGCCTGATGTCGGTGGCGTTTTTCCTCGGACTGGCGACGCTCTTCGTCGTCATGGGGGCTTCCGCCAGCGCGCTCGGCCAGGTTTTGAGGGACTACCTGTTCAGCATCACCATCGCAGGCGGGGTCCTGATCGCCCTGTTCGGAGTGATGACTTTGTTCGGCTGGGGATTTTCCGGAGCCAACTTCCGCCAGAAACCGGCGTCCACATTTTTCGGTTACTACCTTTTCGGCGCCGCTTTCGCGCTGGGATGGACGCCCTGCGTCGGGCCGGTGCTCTCCGGCATCCTCATCATGGCGGCTTCCGATAAAACCATCCTGCAAGGCATGAACCTGCTGTTCTTTTACGCCGTCGGCCTGGGGTTTCCGCTGATCATCATTTCCACGTTTTGCGGCAAACTGGACCGCGACAGCCTGTTTTGGAAAATCTTGCGCGGCAAGGGGTGGGACTTTAAAATAGGCAACTGCGTCCTGTTCCTGCACACCACAAACCTGTTCAGCGGCCTGCTCCTGATCGCTCTCGGAATCGTTCTGGCCATGGGATACATGACGTACATCAACAGCATCGTCCCGCTGGAAATCCAGATTTGGTTTAGCGAATACGAGGAAAAGTTTTTAAACTTTTTCAAATAACCAGGCCGGCCACCGGGCGTTGCTCCCGGCGGCAGGTAGTGTGACTTATTTGGGTAATGCTACGGGCCGTGGTGATTTTGTATCTCAAACTATTCCACCGGGCGTTGCCCGGCTAAAAGTGGATTGAAATTATTCCGGGATTTTTGATAGAATAGCGATTGATTTTAAATTGTTGCATAAGGAACGCAAAGGCATGAAAAAGATTTTGGCATTATTGTTGTTCGCGTTTGTATCCGCGGTCGCCTGCACCGGCGCCGACACTAGCGTAAAAAAGGACTGGGACATGGAGTCCCGTTCGCTGGCGGTCGTCGACATGACCAACTCAAACGATAATTATCTGGACGCCAGCTCCCGCCTCCTGGCCAAACTTGAGGAATCCGTCAACGACACGATTTTTGTTTTGAACCAGGAGAACCCGACGTTCAAACTTAAATTCAAGGTGACGGATTATCGCGAAGGCAGCCGGTTGACGCGCATGGCCACCCTGGGCGCCTCGAATTCCGCGCGGGCCGAATTACAGGTCAAGGCCGCCTTGTACCAGGGGAAAAACATGCTGGGCGCCTGGGAGGTTAATACCTGGGTCAACGGCGGCATGACCGGCGGGTCCGAAGACACATTGTTCAAGCGCGCCGCGGACGAAATCATCACGCACATGAAGGGTTCCTACTAGCTCTCCCGTACGTTCTACTTCCCGCAACACTTCTTGTATTTTTTTCCGCTGTTGCAGGGGCACGGTTCGTTGCGGCCCACTTTTGGCTTGTCGCGCACCACGGTTTTGACTTCGGATTCTGGAGACTCTTCCCGATGCACCCGCGACCCTTCCAGGCTGTAATACCACCGCCCGTTCCGCTTGACAAACTTCGACGTTTCGCGCAAGCACTGTTCCTCGCCGTCCTCGTCGTGCCAGGCGGAAAACTGGACCCAGCCTTCGTCGTCGTTCCGTTCTCCGTCCCGACTTTCGTAAACTTCCAGCCGCTTCCAGTCGAGCCATTCCTCCTCATTTCCTGGATACTTGCTGGCGCACCGCTTGCGCTCCTCTTCGACCGTGGTCTGCAATAAATATTCGCGGTTGCGCACCACATGCGCCGAGTATCGGGAACGCATCAAATCCTCCGCCGTGTCTGCGGAAACCGCGCCGCGAATCAACGGACCACAACAGTCGGTGTAGGGGAAATTGGAACCGCAGGGACAATCTTCTTTCATCGACGACTCTTTTCAGCGAATGAATCTATATTAATATTCACAATTTTATTATAATCGACCGGTCTGGACGAAACCGTTAAGCCGTTAAACCGTTCATCACCCGATCGAACTTTATCCGCAAGCAAAGGGGACCGACCATGCCGCACAATCTAAACCATAACAGGTTCCGGAGAAACCGGAAAATTTTTCCTACCGTGTTAATTGCCGTCGCGTTGATCCAACTGACCGCCTGTTCCGGACTGGACCAGGAGATCATGAAAACTTTTGGAGGAGGCAATAAAAACGCGGCGTCGGGAGCGCTTTCCCTGACCGCCATCATCGACGGGTTGAAGGAAGCCTTGTCCGTGGGAACCGAATCCGCCGTCGACGTGGTTTCCAAAGCCGGCGGCTATTTAAAAAATCCGGACATAAAAATTCCCATGCCGCAAAAGTTGGTGGAGATGACCGACCTGTTGGCCAAATTCGGGTTCGGGGAACAGGTGGACAAGTTTGTGGAGAGCATGAATCAAGCGGCGGAGGCCGCCGCGCCCCAGGCGACCGCGTTGTTCCTGGACTCGATTAAAACCATGACCTTCGACGACGCCAAAAAAATTCTTTATGGAGCCGATACCGCCGGAACGGATTATCTGAAATCCAAAACCTACGACCAACTGGCGTCGAGTTTCCAATCGAAAGTGTCGGGGCAAATGGCCGCCGTCGGCGTCACCCAGGCGTACAAGGAAATTTCCAACGTGTACAACCGCATTCCCCTGTCCAAACCCGTCGCGCTCGACTTGGACGAATACGTTACGGACAAGGCGCTGGACGGACTGTTCTTCATGGTCGGCGAAGAAGAGAAAAAAATCCGCAAGGACCCGGCGGCGCGCGTCACCGACTTGCTGAAAAAAGTTTTTGGCCAGCCGGGGTAGCCCCCGGAGGCTGTGGGTGTAACGTTTAAGGGAAGCGGTTCAAGCATTGGTGAGCGTGCAACTCAAATGCAATAACGAAAGAACGAAAGACTGGGTTCCGGACTGACAAGAAACTTTCCAATCGTCAACTATTGAGTCCAGCGTCACGCTGGCGGCGAGCAGCGGATTAAAATCACGCCTGCAATCAGCAGAAGACAGCCGACGAGTCTGCTCCAGGACGCTTCCTGGACTGGAAACCCCAGCCAGCCGTAATGGTCCACGACCAAAGACGCCGCCGCCTGCCCGGCCAGGATACACGCGACCAGCAGCGTGGCGCCGATTTTTGGTCCCGCCACAATCGAGACCCAGACGATAAAAGCCCCGGCGAGTCCGCCGGTCCAATATTTTCCCGGAACCGCGGCCAACGTGTTCCACTGCGGCCAGGTCGCTTTCGTCAACAGCGCGTAACTTAGAAGCGCCAGGCCGCCCACGCAAAACGAGGCCAGCGCCGCCAACACCGAGTTGCCAAGGCGCCCGGACAATTCCATGTTCACCCCGGTTTGCCAGGGCAGGAACATGCCCCCGACCACCGCCAATATCATATAAAGTTGTCCCACAATTTCTTCCTCTCAATTAACCGTCCAGCGTTTTGAAATGAGAACTCTCAGGTTCTCTCCGTGTTCATCTGTGGTTGCTGTTTTTAACTGCCTCCGGGCGCCCGCCCGGTTAAAACAAATCCGGGGCGTGTTTGCGTAGGGGAATCATGTCGCAAAAAATTATCCGCGCCAGGTGCGATTGCAACGATTCCCGCATCAAACCGGAGCGTACGCCGCCGGGCGACGGCGCTTCCAGCGCGGCGAAAATTTCCTCCGCCACCAGCGACCAGGCCCGGCGCATGTCGAACGGTCCGTAGTGGATCATGTCCCAACCGCAATAAGGTTCCAGTCCGCGCACGAGACGAACGCCGCCCTCCAGCCCCTCCAGAAATTCGTTGACCCGGCGGATGGTTAAAATGGTGGTCTCCAGCGTCATCCCGCTCCGCGGATAAAACAGTGAACGGAGAATGTTGAACGCCGCCGGAGTCAATCGGCGCTCCAGATTTTTTGGGATGGGCGCGACGACGAGGCGCGCGCCCAGGGCGCGGAGTTTCTCCATCGTTCCAGTCAGGTCGGCCATGATTTGTTCGCAGGGAACGCCGTTCATGACGTCGTTGCCAATATCCGATATCAACGCGGCGACGCGGTCCGACTCCTCCGCAAGTCTTTTCGCGGCTTCAAATATTTTGCTGTCCTTGAGGGGCGGGTAGACGACGTTGGCGAATCCGGAAGCGACGCTGTAGCCCCGGCCCGGTCCCAACGCGCCGACGACTTTAACGTTTGCCGGCGCGAGGCCCCGGCGCAGGTGTTCGGCCAGGCCGTAGTATCCGCGCGAGAGGTTGCTGGCGCCCAGGAGGACGCAAAGGATTTCCAGGCCAGCGCCTGGAGGCAATGGTTGGCGATTGGAAAATTTTTTCACAATCCGGAATCCAACCTGTCGAACTTTCCATATTGCATTTGATATTCAATTGTTCCCAAGCTGGTTGCGTTTCCCGTGTAAGTTGCGCCCACTGGGTCCAGCGTCGCGCTGGCAGGCGCTGGCCTGGCCGGGGGCTTCACCGGCGTTTGGACCAATATTCTTCCGGCACGCCCAGAGCGATGGCGCGGCCGGTCAGTTTCTCATAATTGCCCTGATAATAGTCCACGAGGTTCGAGAGATTGCGCGCTTTTTTGTGCCGCTTTTCTTTATACGTCCGCGCCATGTACCGATATTGCCGGATGAAACCGGACATGTACTGGAATTTGTTTTTCCACCATGCGCTGTTTTTTCCCGCCCACAGAAAATCGGTATCATCCGCCAGCGGGTGGAGGATCATCTGTTCGCCGATCTGGTCCATGGTCATACTGAACTCGCCTAGAAAGGACATGCCCAGCAGGCCGTCCATGCCTCCCAACTGGCTGTTGACGTTGATCTCCACGTTGCGAACTTCCGCGCCGCCGACCTGGACGCTGTCGAGAATAAAAATTTTCGACCAGACCATGCCGCCTGCGGTCGAGAACGGAATTTCCGGAGCGGCGTCTCCCAGTTCAAGCCCCAGTTTTTTGGCCACGCGCGGAGAGATCGTCACCATCGACGCGCCGGTGTCGACGATCAGATTGGCGTTGACCCGGCGGTTCAGCCGCGTCTTGACCCTGGCTCCGCCGTTGCCCGACATTTCAAGGGGAATATGATGAACCTTCCGGTCCGCGGGACCGAACATTACCTGGCTCAACTGTTCTTCCGAAGGGGGAGGGGCGGCTTTTTCCTTATGCTTCTTCAAGCCCTTGTTCTTGCCTCGGTATTTTTGGGGAATCTTTGCAGGGTCGTCGGTGAAATGGATTTTTCCTTTTTCATCCTTGTAGGAAAAAATTCCCGCGAGGGCCGGCGCGACGGATAAAACAAATATGCAAAGGACGCCAATAAAAAATTTAATCGATCGCAACCGGTTTGACATAGACCTCCCGCGGTTTGACTCCGTCCGACGGCCCGACGACGCCTTCTCTTTCCATGATCTCGATCATCCGGGCGGCGCGGTTATAGCCGACGCGCAGGCGCCGCTGGACCATGGAGATGGAGGCTTGCTGTTCCCGCGCCACCAGCGCCAACGCCTCGTCGTATTTTTCGTCGAACTCGTCGTCGCCCACGGACGCCTGATTGTCTTCGGCGACGGCCTGGAAATCTTCCTGCTCGTAATCGGCCTTCTTCTGGCTCTTGATGAATTTGAGGACGCGGTTGATTTCCTCGTCGCTCACCATGGCTCCGTGGATCCTCTGTAGTTTAGAGGTTCCCGGCGGCATGAACAACATGTCTCCCTTGCCCAGCAGGCGCTCGGCGCCGATGCAATCCAGAATCGTCCGGGAATCCACGCGCGAGGTGACTTGATAGGAAATGCGCGCGGGAAAGTTGGCCTTGATGAGACCGGTGAGCACGTCCACCGAGGGCCGTTGCGTGGCGACGATGAGATGAATGCCCGAGGCGCGGGCCATCTGCGCCAGACGCGCCAGCGCGTCTTCCACTCCCTTGGAGGCCACCATCATCAGGTCCGCCAACTCGTCGATCACGATCACGATGTAAGGCAGACGGGTTGGAATTTCCTCGGCTTCTTCTTCCTCGAAATAATCTTCCTCCTCGTCGTCGAGTTTGTTGGGAAGCTTTATTGTATTGGCGTTATTCTTCGCTTCGGCTTCCATCTCTTTGCGGACCCGGTCGACCATCTGGTTGTAGCCGGAAATATTGCGCACGCCTTTTTCCGCCATCGCCTTGTATCTGCGTTCCATTTCCTGAACGGCCCATTGCAGGGCGGCGGCGGCTTTTTTCGGATTCGTCACCACCGGGGAAATGAGATGCGGGATACCGTCGAACATGGAGAGTTCGAGCATTTTGGGATCGATCATGATCATCTTGACGTCTTCGGGCGAGGAGTTGAGCAGGAGACTACAAATCATGGCGTTGACGCCCACGCTTTTACCCGACCCGGTGGCTCCGGCGATCAACAAATGCGGCACCAGCGACAAATCCTGCACGGCGGGCAGGCCGACGTGATCCTTGCCGATCACCAGCGGAAGTTTGGCGTGGGACTCCTGGAACAGGTCGGAGGAAATCACGTCCTTGAAATACACGGTCTCGCGTTTGGGATTGGGGATCTCGATACCGACGACGGGTTTGCCCGGCACCGGGGCCAGAAAGCGAACGCTCGGCGCGCGCATGGCCAGCGCCAGGTCGTCGGTCAACGCCAGGATCCGGCTCACCTTCACGCCCGGCGCGGGTTCGAATTCGTATAAAGTGATGACCGGTCCGGGCAAGACCTGCACCACGCGGCCGTCCACCCCGAAGTCGGCCAGTTTCTTTTCCAGGATGGCGGAGCTTAGCAAAATATCTTCGCGGAGTTTTTCGTCGTCGATCCGGGGCGGCGGGTCGTTCAACAGCGAAAGCGGCGGGATCTGGTAATCCTCCACCCCTTTCAGGAAAGGAAAATCCTCCTGCACCGGAAACGCCGGAGTTTCTTTTTTCTCCTGGTTTTTGGCGGTCGGTTCCGGAATGCCCGCGATAATCACCGGAGCGCTTTTTTCTACCGATGGAGCGAAGACCGGACGTTCGTCGAAGGCCTGTTCGCGACGGGCCTGCAATTTCTGGTAAAGCGCGACGACGGCCGCGCCGCAGTTCGCGACCAGCCGCAGGGTTCCGCGAATCAAACCCGTAAAACCTTCGATCAACTGGTTGACGGAAAGGTTGGCCATAGCCAGGAGCGAAAGAAACGAAAGCGTACCCAACAGCACGCTGGCGCCGATTTTGTTCAACCAGAGAACCAAAGTTCCGCCGATGAGGATTCCCGTCAGTCCGCCGGACGGACCGGCGGTCTTGAAATAGGGGTCGACGTTAAAATGCACGGCGACCAGGGCGCAAGCGCAGAGCAGAAACAGGACGCTGGATCCCAGAATGATCGGCAGTCGATGGAACTGGTTTCCTCGTACCAAGGTCCAGCCCAATCCCAGCGTGATCATGGGAAACAGGAAGGCGCCCGATCCAAAAGCCTGGACCAGCCCGTCGGCTGAGTAAGCGCCCACCACCCCGCCCTGGTTGAGGACGGATCCCTCGCCGGAGAACCGGTGGTTGAACGAGGGGTCGGCGGGATTAAAGGAAGTGAGCGCGAGCAGGGCGAACACTGTCACGGCCAGCGCCGTCACTCCCAGAATGTCCCGAATCAGGTTGGCGTTGTTGTTTTCATTCATGGCGTATGGTTTCCGATTTGTTGGCGATTAATAAACGCGGTTGAACGTCCTGGGCGAACAATTCTTTGGCCCAAAGAGCGTCGTCCTGTTCCGGATAATCGATGTTGTAATGCAGTCCCCGGCTTTCCTTGCGGTTCATCGCGCCCTGGATGATCAGTTGGGCGGTGATGACCAGGTTGCGAAGTTCCAGGGAATCTTTAGTGATGAGGAAATCCCAGTAAAACTCGCGGACTTCTTCGTACAGTAATTTGATTCTTCTTTCCGCGCGCTCCAGACGTTTGTTGGAGCGCACTATGCCGACGTAGTTCCACATCAGGCGGCGAATTTCGTCCCAGTTGTGGGAGATGACGACCGACTCGTCGCTGTCCACGGCGCCGCCGGAATCCCAATGGGGAACGGAAAATTTTTCCCACGGCGCCGTTTCCTTGAGCAGGCCCATGGCCTTGGCCGCCGCGCGGTGGGACAGGACCAATCCCTCCAACAACGAATTACTGGCCAGGCGGTTGGCCCCGTGCAGTCCGGAGTAACACACTTCTCCCGATGCGAACAATCGGCGGACATTGGTCTGCCCGTTCAGGTCCACCACCGCGCCGCCGCACATGTAGTGCGCCGCCGGGACCACCGGGAGCGGTTCGCTGGTCATGTCGAATCCGAAGTTCAGGCATTTTTTATAAATGTTGGGGAACCGTTCGCGGATGCGGTAGCCCTCGAGGTGGGTGACGTCGAGGAACACGCAATCGTCGCCGCTCTTTTTCATTTCAAAATCGATGGCGCGGGCGACGGTATCCCTGGGCGCCAGGCACCCTTGCGCGTGGTATTTTTCCATGAACGTGTCGCCGTTCTTGAGGCGCAAAACCCCGCCCTCGCCGCGCACCGCTTCCGAGATCAGAAAGGACTTGGCTTGCGGATGGTACAGGCAGGTGGGGTGGAACTGGAAAAATTCCATGTTAGCGATTCGGACGCCGGCGCGGTAGGCCGCCGCGATTCCGTCGCCGGTGGCGATATCCGGGTTCGAGGTGTAGAGATACGCCTTGCCCGCTCCGCCGGAGGCCAGCAGGATGGATTTCCCCAGAAAAGTTTTTACCTCGTTGGTTTGAACGTCCAGAACGTAGGCGCCGACCGCCTCGTCTTCAGAAGAGCCGGGGACGACCGAGTCGTCCAGGCGCGCTTTGGTGATCAGGTCGACCAGCATGTGATGAGCAAACAGGTCGATATTGTCTTTTTGGTTTACGGCCTGGATGAGCGCGCGTTCGATTTCGAGTCCGGTGAGGTCTTCCGCGTGCAGGATGCGGCGTTTGGAATGGCCGCCTTCCTGCGTGAGGTGATACTGGTTTCCCTGCGTGGTGAACGCGGCGCCCAGTTCGATGAGTTCGCGGACACAGGCCGGGCCTTCCTTGCAGATAATGCGGACGACGTCTTCCCGGCACAAATTGCGTCCCGCTTCCAGGGTGTCCTGCACGTGCAGGTCGAAAGAGTCGTCTTCCGTCATGACGGAGGCGATTCCGCCCTGAGCGTATTTGGTGGCCGACTCGTCCGGCGCGTCTTTGGTGATCACGGCGACGGAGCCGAACTCCGCGACCTTGAGCGCGAAGGTCAACCCGGCGATGCCGCTACCGACGACAATGAAATCGCGGGAAATATCCATGTCCGCATTGTAAGCCATTACCCCTTTAATTTCAATTAGATAATGCCAGTCAAGCGGCGTCGAAAAAAACAGATGGAACCACCGATGAACACGGATGAACACAGAAAACATATCCACATGTCATCCTGAGCTTGTCAAAGGGCGAAAGCAAATAGAGACACGGGCTTCGACAGGCTCAGCCTGACAATTTGAATCTAATTTTGAACTATTGCCGCCGGGGGCTTGCCCGGCTGACCCCGGCGAGCTTCCGAGCTTGAGCAATTTGAACCGGGGAAGCGGTATTCCTCGTTGAAACTCGTCATGTTGCATGTTACGATTGGAACATGATCGGTAATTTTCGGCACAAGGGTCTGAAGAGGCTCTACGAAAAGGGCGATAAAAGTCGATTGAGACCGGACATTGCAGACAAAGCCGAGCTTTATTTATCGATTCTCGACAGCGCCGAAAATTTGAAAGAACTGGATATCACGGGGTTCGGTTTTCACCCTCTCACCGGCAACAGACGCGGTTTTTATAGCGTCCATGTTTCGAGGAACCATCGAATCGTCTTCCGGTTTGAAGAGGGAACGGCTTTTGACGTCGATTTAGTGGACTACCATTAGGAGAGAATAAACATGGCGATGAAACAACCCGTTCATCCGGGGAAAATTGTAAAACATTCTATAGAAGCTTCGGGACTGAGTGTCACTGAC
>JAJDBD010000097.1 GCA_029261575.1 Nitrospinaceae bacterium
CCAGTAGAAGACCAGCCAAAACCCAATCATAAAAATTACGAGTATCATTTTCCGGGTCCGGCTGAGCGCGGGGAAATTTTTTTTCTCAGATGATTGAGCCATTACCGTTTCCTCGTCCTTCAATCCACGGGCCGGTCAGGGTGATTTGGCGCACCGGAATCCAAAACTGTTAATTCGCGCTTCCGCTTCCACGCTGTTGTGCCCTTTCGCCGGTCAGGGTGATTTGGCGCACCGGAATCCAAAACTGTTGTTGCGCACTTCCGGCGTGAAGAAACTGCGGTTGAAGGTCGGCGAACTGAGTCCGCATCCATAAGACAGGCAGTCGAACCACGACCCTCCCTTCAACACCCGCTTGTCCTTCCCGTATTCATTGCTGGGGACGTCGTTGCCGGGATGCGGCAGATAATGGCTGTCCACCCATTCCCAAACGTTTCCGGACATGTCGTGCACCCCGTAAGGGCTTCTGCCTTGCGGATAATTGCCAACGGGGACGGGTCCGCTGACGTCCGGCTTATAGGGGTTGTTTGATTTGTCGAGATCCCAGATATTTCCCCAGGGATAAATTAATCCTTCCGGCCCGCGCGCGGCTTTTTCCCACTCCTCTTCGGTGGGCAGGCGTTTGCCCGCCCATTGGCAATAATCCCGGGCGTCGAACCAGTTGACGTAAATGACGGGATGGTTTTCCTTGCCCTGGGGAACCTCGCCGTCGGGCCAGTGGTACGGCGGGTCCCTGGGATCGTTTTTTAAAAACCCGGCGTAATCTTTGTTTGTGACTTCGTACAGGTCGATATAAAATGCGTCCGCAGTTTCGATATATTCCGGCGACTCATCCGCCCAGCGCTCGTTGGATCCCATAATAAATTCCCCTGCGGGGACAAAAGCCATCCGTGGCGGCGCGTCGGAAAGCCCGGCATTTTTTCCAGCGGAGTCTTTAGCGAGTTTTGGTTTAAACACGGGACCGGCTTTTGATTCCGGATTTAAAACTTTAATCAGTCGATTTGAAAGCGGCGAGAACAGAGGCGTTTTCTTTAGTCCGGCGTCAACGCGGCCCACATGGCATTCGGCGCATTTGGAATTTTCGGTTTTGTCTTTTCTGGCTTGACGTATATTCTCGGGTTGATGGCAGGCGGTCTGGCATTTTAATGCCGGGTTCTTTGGATGTAAAAATCCCTGGAATCCCCAGGCCCCCGGCGCTTGAATGAAAACCGCCAGAAAAGTAAGAGTGGAGAAAAATCGTTTCGCGTTCATTGTTTATGCTGTATGAAAAGTTAAAGACTCAATTTTAATATCTTAACAAAATTGAAAATGACCTGGAAATATATTCAAGACGGTATGTGCGATGGAGAAGCGAACATGGCTGCGGACCGCGCTCTTCTCGAGGCGATGGAAAGCGCTCCGACGCGTCCCGTTTTGCGATTGTACGGTTGGTCGCGTCCGACGTTGAGCGTGGGATACTCTCAGAGCGAAGTTTCAGAAATCGACCTGGAATTTTGCCAGGAGGCGGGCATTCCCATTGTACAAAGGCCAACGGGCGGGCAGGCGGTTTTGCACGATAGGGAGCTGACCTATTGCGTGGTCGCGCCGGTTCCCCATCCTCAATTCCCCTCTCAACTTCGCGGCGCTTATGAGCGCGTGGCCCTTGCTCTTTTGGCTGGATTGAATGAATTGGGCGTTCGCGGGGCGGTAATGGCAAAGGACAGTTTAAAGAATAACACGCGTCGCGCCGTCAACCGATCGCCTATTTGTTTTGCAAACGCAGGATATTTTGAAATCGCCTGGGAGGGGAAAAAATTGATAGGGAGCGCGCAAAAAAGAACCCGTCGCGCTTTTTTGCAACACGGCTCCATTCCGCTGGAACTGGACCGGGAATTTATGAATTCGTTGTTTGTGGAAGACGATGGTCAATCGAGTCGGCAAACCCTGGCGCGATTGAACGATTCCACTGTTTCCTTGTCCGAAGTCTTGGGTAAAAAGGTCGGTTTTCAGGAGGCGGCGCTGGCGTTTAAAGCAGGTTTTGAAAGATTTTTTATGAGCGCCTCAAACGGGGCGGCAGTTGATATGGAAACTACTTTTCGGGGGCAATGAACCCATCCGTATTGCGAATCTTATCAAGAAGAAAAACTTTGTGCCGTAGGGCAGCTTAAATTTTGATTTTGATTAATTTTTTAATTAGAATGTCGGCGATTACAATCACGCCAGTCGAGGTGGTTGCTCCATTTCGATTCCAACCTGTTATTTGCGGGTCAATTCATGCGCGTAAAATTTTGGGGAGTACGCGGCAGTATTCCCTCCGGCAACAAAGAGACCGCCGGCATCGGGGGGAACACCACCTGCGTCGAAGTTCGTTGCGGCGACGATTTGTTCATCCTGGATACGGGCACGGGAATCCGGAACCTGGGAATGTCCTTGATGGATCAATTGCCGATTCAGGCGAAAATTTTGTATTCCCACGTTCATTGGGATCATATCCAGGGCCTCCCCTTTTTTGGTCCTTTGTATTTGGAAGGCAACGAATTCGACATATACGGCGGCACCTCCCTCCCTATAACCATAGAGGAAATTTTACACCGGCAAATGAGTCCCCCGGTGTTCCCAGTGCCCATGAAGACCCTGCCTTCCACCCTCCGTTTTCACGACCAGAAATCCGGGGACGTCATTGAAACCGATCATTGCCGCATCAGTTTGATTTCCATGTACCACCCCAACGGATCGTATGGATACCGTTTCGACTCGGAAGGCAAGTCCATGGTTTTTGCCACCGACGTGGAGCATATGACAGAGGACGTCGTGGATCCCCGGTTGAAAAAATTTTGTAGCGACGCCGACGTGCTGATTTATGATTGCCAATATACCGAGGACGAGTACCATGGGCGGAACGGGCATTTCCCCCGGATAGGATGGGGGCACAGCACCATGAACCATGGCGTGAAGCTGGCCCAGGCCGCAAACGTCAAACAGCTTATTTTGTTCCATCACGACCCGGCGCATTGCGACGAAACGGTGAAGGGAATTGAATCCGAAGCGCGCGAACTGTTTCCAAAAAGCACCGCCGCTTATGAAGGATTGGAAATCGATTTTCAACAGTCCATTTATCCAAAATCATGTTTTGAATAAAACCTTTCTTGCTCTCCTTTTCGCCATAGGCGCCCTGTGCGCCTGCTCCCACACCCCGTTGATTGGGGACGACCCCAAATCCCAACGCTACGTCGACGTTACAAAAAAATCTCTCCCCCCCTTGCCGGGCGTCCATCGCCAGGCCGCAGTCGCCCAATTGAACCGCGACGGCAGAAAAGACCTGCTTGTCCTTTCACGAATGAAAGACGGCGGTCAGAAGCTCCTGGTTTTAATAAACGCTTCCCAGGAAAAGTTTGCGGTGAAATCCAACGAAGTCCTGGACCGGGAAATCGATAAAAATACGCGTTTCTTTTCCGCGGGAGATTTTAACGGGGACCGTATCCACGATTTGTTGGCGGTTTCCGGCTCCAAAGCCAAGCCTGAAGCGCGCATTTTCTTGAACAATCAAAAAGGATATTTTTACGTCGAAGAAAAATCGCCGCCCCTGCCGGCCCTGATCCCTGGGGTGGAACGTGTCGACCCTGTGGATATCGACCAGGACGGCGACGTGGATTTATTTTTTACCGGAAAAAAATTGATGGACTCGAAGGGGGAAACAAGGGAGCGTCAAATTCAGTTGATGATCAACGACGGACAGGCAAAATTTGAGGAAGCCAGTCTCATATTGACTCCTCCCTTGAGGCCGGGAATTGTCGCGCCCATTTTTGCCGACTACGATGGCGACGCGGCGCTCGATGTATTTTTGGTTTATGAACAAGGCGGGAACGTTCTATTGATCAACAACGGCCTGGGGAAACTGGACGAGGCGCCGCCGGGCGCGCTGCCAAATATCCAGGGCCGTCACTCTCACGCCGATTGGGCCGATTTCGACGAGGATGAAGACAACGATCTGTTGGTGGTTGCCCTGGAGATGGAAGAAAAATATCAGGATCATCCGCGCGAATACAGCTACATTCTGGAAAACGTCGGGCGAGGACGCTTCAAGAAAAAATCGCTGAGGGCGTTTCCCACCCTACCCACTGAAAAGATTTATATGCTGGACGCCGACGGCAACGATACCGTGGATATTTTCTTTTTAACGCGCAAGGGGGCCTACTTTTTCAGCGGTCTCGGATCCTGGAGTTTCTCCCAGGAAACCCGCAAGCGCCTGCCGTATTTTACGACTTTGAAGGGCGTCTCGTTTGGTGATATAAATGGAGACGGTTCGCTGGATATTTTCGCCATCCCAACGAAGAACCAGAAGGTGCGTTTGTGGGTTTCCACGTTTGATTAATTTTTTTAATTTCACCGCCGGTCTCCAATCCGGCCTGCCAGATTTATTCCGATGAAAAAATTCAAAAAACTGACTTTTTTAAAAGTCCTCACCGCAATCGCCTGGGCGGACGGCGAGATAACCAACTCGGAACTGAACGTCCTGAAATCTTTTTACAGGAAGTTTGATCTTACCAAGGCCCAGATAAAAGAGTTGGATCCCTATATCCGCGCGCCGCTCCCCAAAAAGGAACAGGAGGAGTTGTTCAAGCAAATGATCGCGGAATTGAATTCTCCCGAAGATAAAATTGAAATCATGCAGGCCTTGCAATCGATGGCGCAGGCGGATTTAAATATTGACGAAGAAGAAAGCCAACTGATAGAGCAATTCACCTTTTGGCTGGCGGAAACCACTTTCACCAAACGGTCCTTTGGCAAGATCCGAAATTTTTTGAAGGCAACCCTGTTCAAACCCAGGCGCGAAAAAAATCCCGAATTGGTTCGTTATTTTAAAGAGCGGATTTTGAAAAAGATCGAAATCAAAACCGCGAAGAACCGGCAAAAATCTGCTCTCGACGAGGAGACGCTCTACAAAATCTGTCTTTTGGGAACCCTGCTGGCTTCCGTGGCCCATGTCGACGAGACCATCGACAAGAATGAAAAGAAAGTCCTGAAAAAAATTCTGGCCGAACGCTTTTCCTTCGCCGCCGGGGAAATAAAAGTTTTGCTGCAAGTCGTCGAGGAGCAGGCCCTGGAAGGATTCGATTTTTACGAGGCGGCTACGGAATTCAATCTTCACTTCACCCAGGAGGAGCGGTTGGCGCTGGTCGACGGGTTTTTCGCCGTCGCCGCGGCGGACGGCGATATATCCCACGATGAAACCGAAGAAATCCGGCGCATCACCAAAGCTTTGCGCGTTTCCCACAAACAGTTTATCGACTCCAAGGTGCGAGCCTTGGAAAACATCAGAGGCTAACCGGAGTTTTTAAATCAAACCCAATGAACTTCGCCGCGCCATTTGTCCAGGGACGACTGCAACCGGGGGCCGGGCGACAAATCGTTCTTTGCGGCTTTGGCAACCGTTCCCGCAATCGGGACGCGATGGCGCCAATTTGAGGAGAATGAGCCGTGCCAGGGGAGCGCAAGAAATTTCTCGGTATTTTGTTCGATTGTTGCAACGTGTACCGGAGAATTTATATCAATAAAGAGGGCAACGCCTACGAAGGCCGATGCCCCTACTGCCAGCGGGAAGTGACCGTGAAAATTGGTCCCGAAGGCGGGTCCAAGCGATTCTTCACCGCGCGTTAACCTCGCCGCGTTTTTACGAGCCTGTCCGTTAAAAGGTTCCTTCCCAAAAATCTCATGAAATTGGTGATTCAAAGAGCGACGAGCGCTTCCGTGTCGGTGGATGGCGTGGAAATTTCGCGCATCTCCAAGGGACTCCTGATTTTGTTTGGCGCCGAAAAGGGAGACCGGGAGGAGTTCGCCGATTTTTTGGCCGGGAAAATTGTCGGCCTCAGAATATTTAACGACGCCGACGGAAAAATGAATTTGTCCTGTAAGGACGTCGACGGAGAAGTCCTCGCCGTTTCCCAGTTTACGCTTGCGGGAGATTGCGCCAAAGGTCGGCGACCGGGTTTTGATCGGGCCGCCCCGCCGGACGTCGCGAATCAACTGTATCAAAGGTTCATGGACGCAATCGCCGCCGCGGGCGTCGCGGTGAAGCAAGGGCAATTTGGCGCGCATATGGCGGTGAGTATCGAGAACGACGGCCCGGTCACCTTCATTCTGGAAAAACGGTGAGCGCCAGGCAAGCGCCTGGAGGCATTAAACGGAACCTGTACGGGAAACGCTACGTGCTTGGGAGCAGTTGCAAATCAAATCTTGCCTCCGACCGTAATTGATTTTTAGAGGACCCTTAAGAGGCAGAGCCGGGCAGGGCCAGGCTTTTAAAGTCTTCCGGACCGAGCCGGTATTTTTTATAAAATTTATCCAGGTTGGATTGCGCTTTACTCACCATCGTCGTATCCCCACGATCCTGAAACAGCTTGCGGGCGATGATTCCGTTGCGAATGCTTTCCCTTCCCTGACTCACGCTGTTGAGGATCATTGAAAGGCGGAAATACGGTTCCGGATCTTCGGGACTCAGGCGAATGGCGCGCTTTAGCGACGCGGTGGCTTGTTTCGTTTTTCCCGCGACCCAGTACAACTCGCCCAGCGCGTTGTGCATGGAGGCGGTTTTGAAATTTAGCTTCTCCGCCTGTTCAAAGGCCTGAATCGCCTGCATGCGGTGGTTCGATTTCATATAGGACCAACCCAGACCGGCAAAAAACTTTCCCTCCTCCGGGTTGAGTTGGGCCGCCTTTTCGAAAAGTTTAAGCGATTTTTTATACCGTCCTTCCAAGGCGTAACGCGCGCCCAGGTTATAAAACGGCGACGGGTAATTCGGGTTCAGTTTTGCGGCTTGCTTGAAATACTCTTTCGCTTTTGGAAAGTCGCCCGACTTTTCGGCCAGCGTTCCCAGGTTGTTGTAAGCCTCGGCGTTGCCGGGATCCAAAGCCAGAGCTTTTTCCCATTCCACCTCGGCTTTTTTATCCTCGCCCGTTTTCGCGTAAAGGCTTCCCAGGTTGTTGTGCAGGTCGGGATGGTTCCAGACCAGGCGCGCGGCTTCGAATTGTTCCTGGGCCTGGTCGGTCCTTCCCAGAGACAGGTAAAGGCCGCCCAGACTGGTCAGGGCGCGACCGTCGTTGGGCGTATAAATGAGCGCCTGTTTCAACGATTCCTCCGCCGCGTCGTAATCTTTCATATAAAAACGGGCGATTCCCATCTCCCGATGCGCTTCGGGAAAAAGCTTGTTGAACAAGAGGGCTTCGTGAAACTGACGCTCCGCGTCGTTATATTTTTTTAGCTTCAGTAAAAGCGCTCCGATCTGGTAATGGATTTCCGGGTTTTGCGGCTCCTCGATCAAATCTTCTTTCAGTCCGGCAATTTCCCTTTCAGGGTCGGCCGGTCCAAAGAGGCAACCCGGCAAACAGACGGCGAGTATCAACGCGCCGAGGAGGACGGTAGAAGTTCGTTTTAAAAATACGGAAGAAAAATACACGGCGTTACCTGGCTGCTGCGGGATGCGGTACAGGTTCAGGATAATTCGCGGAAAATATTATGGCAATACCAGGGTCAGGACTCATTAATTATGTACAATTCTGTTGGCCATGAAGAATAAAGACACAAGGAAAGCAAGCGCAAGCATCGAAAGCTACGGTGAGCTTGCTTGACGCCGTAGATTTGTTTTTCATGGCCAACCTTTAAGGCGCCGCAAATTTTCACACCTGTTTGCTCAAACCGCTTGAACATAGCCAGGGCTATGTTCAAGCGGTTTGAGCAAACATCCATTAAAAATTTGGCTGGCGCAGAATGGACATAATTAATGAGTCCTGACCCTAAAACGGGATGGAAGATTGCGCGAAACTCAGCAGTCCGGAGGGGAAAAGTCCAAAAAACAAAATAACAAAGGAACTGAATGCCACCACGGCGCCAAGACTGGGATTGACGCTCAAGGTTTCGTGAGTTTCATCTTCATGGAAATACATCATCACAATGACGCGCAGGTAGAAGTATACGGAGATCATACTGGCGATGACTGCGAGGATGGTGATCAAAATATATCCCGCCTGAATAGCGGCCATGAAGACGTAAAGCTTGCCGAAGAAGCCGGCCGTGGGGGGAATGCCGGCCAACGATATCATGAACAAGGCCATGGCCGCCGCCAGAAGCGGGCGCCGTTTGGCGAGTCCCTTGAAACGGTAAATGGAATTGCCGTCCTTGCCTTCGCCCTCCATGATATACACCACCGCAAAAGCGCCGATGTTCATGAACAGGTAAATGGCCATGTAAAATATAATGCTGGCCACGCCGTCCTGGGTGTTGGCCAGAATACCGATCAGCAAATAACCTGCGTGAGCGACGCCGGAATAAGCCAGCATGCGTTTGAGATCGTCCTGGAAAATCGCGCCGGTGTTGCCGACCAGCATGGTCAACACCGAAACTCCAAAGAAAATAGGCGCCCAAATAGGTTGCAACTCGGGCAGGGCGGTGAAAAATATTCTGGCGATCAAGGCAAAGCCTGCCGCCTTGGTGGCCACGGACATGAATGCCGTGATCGGCGTGGGCGCGCCCTGGTAGACGTCCGGCGTCCAGGCGTGAAAGGGAACGGCTGAAACTTTAAACGCCAGCCCGGCGAACAACAGGCCCATGCCAATATAGACCAGGGTGTTGTGGCTGTAGGGGTTGGTCTGCAACTCGTGGCCGATCAGGCGAATCTCCGTGGTCCCGGTTCCTGCGTAAATCAAGGCCATCCCGTAGACGAGAATGGCGGAAGCGAAGGCTCCGGTCAAAAGGTATTTTACCGTCGATTCCTGGGACGCCTGAGTTTCCCAGTCGAGAACGTTTTCCTGGCTCGGGCTTTCCCTCCCGGTTCCGTGTTTGGCGGAGAAACCGCAGAGGATGTAGAGGGCAATTGAAAACACCTCCAGAGCCACGAAGGCGGTTATAAAATTCCCGGCCTTGGCCAGAAACATCATCCCCGCGACGGCGATCAATATCAAAACAAAATATTCCGATTTGTTTTCAATCCGCGGCCCGGGATAACGAAACGAGGCCAGAATGGCGAACAGGGCCATGCCCAGAAAAATCAGGTTGAACGTTTGCGAAAAACGGTCGTGAATCAAAGCGTTGCTGAAAATTTGAGGGTCGGACTGGGCGTGGATGGAGGGGGCGAATCCCCAAAGGTAAATAGATAAAACCAGAGCGATCAAAACGCCGGTGAACGACGCTTTGGAAAGGTACGCGATATTGTTAAACGTATCGGACAAACCCAGAATCAACAGGCTGAACGCCGTCGTCAATATAATGATTTCCGGCCCCAAAGCCAGCCAGTTCATATCGCTGTAATTGATTAAAAACTGCATTTGCTTTGCTTTATTCAATTGAGGGTTAGCAGGGGGTGTTTTAAAACATTTCCGTGTTTTTTTCAAGGCATAAATAGGGAGGGATAGGGTGGGGCGGGCTCACTGGAGACCTGTGATCGCTTTGGCGCGAAATTACAGGTTGAGCCGAGGGTATTAAAGCCGGTTCGCGTTTTGGCTGAGTTTGTTATAATAATGAAGGTAAGAAGCTAAGCGACTTTAAGGAAAGAGTCGTTTTCAGTCCATTCACCCAATCCTCTTTTAGGGTTATTCCAGGTCCGGTCCTCCCCATGAAAATACCTTTCAGCCTGCGTACCGTGCTTTTGTCCATGATTTGCCTGGCCATGACCTGCGGCATTCCCCTAAAAGCTTTAGCGGAATCCCAATTCAATTCCGCAGTTCAGGTTTCGGCCAATCCCGGCGACGATTTTGCTCCCGCGCTTTCTCCCGACGGGTCGATGATGGCCTACGTTTCCGGCCAAAGCGGAAACCTGGATATTTGGTTGAAGCTTCTCGGGCCGGGAAGCCAGCCCCCGGACCGGCAATTGACTTTTCACAGCGCCGACGATAACTCGCCCGCATTCAGTCCGGACGGTAAGCGACTGGTTTTTATCTCCAACCGCAGCGACCCCAAAGGGGACGTTTATATTATGGATTTGGGTTCCGCTCAAAGCGCGTCGGTTTCAAAAAAGAATAAATTACTCGGTCTGGTAGGATTGGGCGATAAAGAAGAAAAGCGAGACCAAGCGGCGCTCGGAAAATTGACCGACGAGCAAACGGCGGATTCGGAGCCGGTGTGGTCGCCGGACGGGCAATTCATTTATTTCGCTGCCAATACCGCTCTGTCCGGCGAAAACCGGGTCGTCAAACAGGCCGTGGGCGGAAAAACGGCCACTCCCGTCGTTCAAATCGATTCCGTTTCACCCTCTATTTCTCCCGATGGAAAATATCTGACCTTCACCTCCACGTTCAAGGATCCCACGGGAGGCCTATGGATTCATGAGCTGGCGACGGGAAAAAATACGCAAATCACTGCAGGACCGGAAATCGACCTGACTCCCCGCTGGTCTCAGGACGGGCGCTTTATATATTTTACCCGCTATCAGGACGACGTTAATTTTGACGGGCAACTGACCATCGACGACCCCGGAAATATTTGGCGGGTGGAAATGCGCGGGACCCTTCCCGGAAAGTTTCGCCAATTGACCGACAGTTCGACGTACGACCTGCTTCCCGTCGCCGGCGTCGATCATGTGTTTTTCACCACCACGCGGAAAACCGGAGTGGATATTTGGAGAATTCCACTGGATGGGATGGCGCCGTTGCAATCCGATTTGGGCCAGGGAATTCAATTTGCGGAAGACCTGTGTCCACAGTTTGACGTTTCCTATCCCTGCCAACTGATTTTTGAAAATATGATTTATGATTTTGCGGGGGAAGAACTGCTGGTCCGGACCCGCTACCGCGCCGCGTCGGGATATAAAAACCTGGGGCACCGGAACGCCGCGCGCAAGCATTTTGAGGCTCTCATTCAATTTCACGGTCAGAACAGAATTTATAAAGGGCTGGCGCAAATTGAGCTGATGTTGCTGGCGGCGGCGGATTATCAGGACGAGGGGGCCACCCGGCTCGCGGAAGAAAATAAAAAAGCCCTGACCGAGCTTGAAAAAATCATTGTCATTTACCAGGATCGGCCCGAAGTCGTGGCGCGCGGGCTTGTTGAAAAAGGACACATTTATTTTGATCTGAACCAACCTGTCCGCGCCCTGAACAATTACAAGGAAGTCGTCGAAAAATATTCCAGTCAACGATGGGCCTCAGCCGAAGCCGCGTTTTCCATGAGCAAAATATACGTCTCTTTGAACGAACGGGAAAAGTTGGTGGACGCTTTCGTTCAAGTGACGCGGAATTATTACGACGTGGAGTTCTGGACCCGAAAAGCCGTCCAGGAAATCCTGGCGCTTTTCGAAAAACAACCCACCTTGAAAAAGAAAGTGTTCAGCCTGCAAAACCTGGAAGAGAAATATAAAACCCTCCCCTTGCTGGCGGCGGCGGTCCGCAACAGGATCGGCCGGCTTTATCACAAGGCGCATGAAAACCTGCTGGCCAAGGAAGCTTACCGGGCGACCATGGAACGTTACCCCAAGGCGCCCAGAGAACGCTTGAAGGCGATGTTCGCCCTCGCCGGGATCCTGGCGGAGGAGGAGGATTTTCAGGGGAGCCTGAACGTCTACCAGAAAATAACCGAGGGAACCCGAGAGCGGGACGAGGATTACCGCCGGGCGCGCGCTGGTTACATTCGTAAATCTCTGGAGAAAGGCAAGTGGGAGTTGAAGGTCGGCGAGGTGAAACTTGCGGTCAATACCTACAAGAAGCTGATCGACTTTGATCCGAAGGTCGTGGAGGCGCACCGGGGTTATCTTCAGGCCAAAGCCAGTCTGGGAGAGGTCAACCAGACCGTTAAGTTTTACAAGGACCGGACGAAAGTTAAAGACGCTTTGCCCGCTGAGCATTACGCCCTGGGTTTGGCCTACACCTATTTGACTCCGCCCAACCTGAAAGAAGCGGAAAATGAAATCGACCAGGCTCTGACAGCGGATTCCCTGAACCCGTTTTATCATCAGACGCTGGGTTATGTTTACGAGCAGAAAGAGAACAGCGGCGAGAAAGGCTCGCTGGAAAGAGCGGTTCACGAATACCAAATCGCCCTGGCTCTGAACGACGAGGCCCTGCGCCCGCGCAACGAAGCCGACCTGGCGCTGAACCTGGGCAACGGCAATTATTTGTTGAAAAATTTTAACTCCGCTTATCTGTATTATAAAAAACGTCTGGACCGAAAAATCGATTTCATCAACCCCGATCGCGAGGCTCTTTATTATCGCCGTTTCGGAGAGAGCGCGTTCAAGTCCGGTTTGCCGGACGAGGCGGCGGAATATTATCTGAAAGCCCTGGCTCTGATCGAAAAGAAAAACGATCCCAAACGCCTGGCGGAGATCAACGACCGCATCGCCCTGGCCTATCAGGACGGGGGGCATTACGCCAAGGCGGTGGATTATTTTTCCAAGACCCTCGAGTTGCACCGGCAAACTGGAAACACCCAATCCATCTCCAAAGCATTGAGGAACATCGCCAATAACCTGTATTCGCTCAACGAGAACAAGAAGACGCAGGACGTTAAATCCTTGAACCTGGCGCTGGGGAATTATTTCAAGGCCGTAGACAACCTGGAAAAATACGGGCTGGGAACCAAGGCGGCGAAGGAAAAGACCGGCCTGATTGACGTGAGCGTTGAAACCAGCCTGGACGATAAGGCTTCCCAGGCGGCTTCCGGATTCGACAAAACCGGCGAAGAGAAACTCATCTTCAATTACATCGGCAAGATTTACGGAGACTTGGGCGACTACGAACGGGCCATTGATTATTATCAAAAGAAGCTCGATTTGATTCCGGAAATTCCGGATCCGAAGGCAAACGTGCCGGTAGCGCTCGAGCGGGCGATACTGCTCAACCAGATAGGCAATTACCATTTCCACTCCGCCCATCTGGAGGAGGGCAAACGTTATTTCCTTGAATCTTACGCGCTGAGCAAGGCGATCGACAATCGGCAGGGCGTCGCCGTGAACGCCGCCAACCTGGGGCGGATTTTGCTCGCCAGAGCGCGGACCCGGTCGCTGGAGCAATTGAAGGAAGAAATGGACGAGGCGACGGAATTGCTGGAGGAGTCCGCCGGAATCGTTCAGCAGGCGGAGAACTTCGCCAATCCGGAGTACGAAGCGTTTCTTAAAAACTATCTCGGCATTTTGTATCATTACCGCGCCGTTTATTCGGAGTCCGCGCAAAAAGCTCCGGCGGCGAAGGGCGACTCGGCGAAGGGCGACTCGGCGAAGAAACTTTTGCAGGCCGCCTACGGTGATTTGGAGACAGAATACGGTTATATAAAAAAGTCGCGGAATTATTTTGAACAGGCGTTGGCGCTCACCCGCGACAAGCTTAAAAATCCATTGCGGCAAAAGTTGGAGTCCGCGCTCCTGCAAAATCTGGAGTTGACCGATTCGCTGACCGGCAGGACCGAGAGGAAGGAAGACGCTCCCGCGCTTTCCGATTCCATCGTCATCAATTCCAAATGGCAGTTCCGCTTTCTGGAATATTTCGAGGCCGAAGGAGAGGCAAAGGCCGCGGCGCTGTTAGCGGCGGAAGAAGATCTTTCCCGGTTGCCGTTTGGAATGTTGCCCGCCGCCGCGCCCTCCAGAACCATGATGGAGGAGCTATACCTCTCGCTGGTTCGTTATTATTTCGAGCATAAACAATACAGCCGCGCCCTGCATTATTCTGAAAAAGGTTTGCAGCAAATTCTGGTTTCGCTGAACCAGGACAGGACCCTGCATTTTAATCAACCGGCGCGCGAGGAATTGTGGACGGCTCTGGCGGAGTTTGCCGAAGCGGCCCGAAAACTTTCCCTGGCTCCAAACTCCGGTTCCCAATCGGAAAAATCGGAAAAATCGGAGAAAATGGAAGACGCTCTGCTGGAGTATTTTGATTTCCTGCAAGTCGTTCGAGAGGAAGACCCGGCGCTGGCCTCGTTGTTTTCTCCCACCGTTCCGGAGCTTGAGCGGGTCCGCGAATTTTTGAAACCGGGAGAGATCGTTTTAAAATATCAAATCGTCTACGACCGGATTTTTATCTGGGCGCTCACGGCGGAAAGAGTTTTGGGCGGAACGGTCGAGAGCAAAGGGCGCGTGTTGAAACTGGCGGTGGATTTAAACCGAAGCGGAAAAAGCGCTTCTCCGGACGATTTAAAATTTCTTTCCGAGTCGTTGATCCAACCCATCGCTTCCACGCTGACAGGCGCCAAATCGGTTTATCTGATCGCCAACGGCGCGCTGGAGAGCCTTCCCTGGCAGGCGTTTAAGTTGGAGGGCGCGCTTTTGATCGAGCGTTTCCCAATCGTGTTTTTATCTTCCCTGTCCCAGTTTGTGCATTCGCAGGAAAACCGGAATCTTTATAATTCCCGTTTTCTCGCCCTGGAAACGCCGCAAACCCAGTTTGCAAAAATTTCCAAAAACTTTGCCACCGCCGTTCGATTGGCGGGAGACGCCAGTTCGGCGGAAAATTTTCAGATTCAGTCTGCGAAGTTCGGCGTCGTTCAGGTGGACGGCAAAACCAACCTGGGCCGCCTGGAACCCAAAACCGCCTACATCAACCTGAGCGCCAGTCCGGATCATTTCGAGCGTCTTTACCTGGATAAACTTTTGGGTGAAAGTCTCGAGGGGAATTTCATCGCATTGAACCACGTCGATTTTCAGGCCGATCCGGAATCGGGGATTTCTCCCGCCGCGCCGTTGATACACAGTTTGGACTTCATGGGGTTCCCCGGAATCCTGTTGCATTTTGGCGCCCCCGACCCGGCGTTGCATGAAGAATTTCTGGAATCGTTCTATTCCAATTTTCGCAAAGGATATCCGGCGGAAAGTTTACGCCAGGCGCAAATGGAACTGGCCCGCAAATATCCCGGTTCTCAATCCTGGGCGCAGTACCGCTATTACGGATTTCCGGGAATGGACGAGGAGGAAAAAAGCCGGTTTGCGAACGAGCATTTTCTATCCAACGCCAAACAGGGGATCGCGGCATTCACCGGAAAAAACTGGGGCGAAGCCGTGAACTATTTTGAACGCGCCCTGGCGCTTCTGGGCTTGATGGAAGATCAAAGCCAGGCGGACCAGATTTATAAGGCGCTGTCCCAGGCGGCCTACAATATGAAAGATTACGGCAAGGCCGTCGAGTATCAAAAAGTGTTGGTGGCGCGGGCAAAGCTTGCCGACGACCCGGAGGTTCTGGCTGGAGCGGTTTATTTTCTCGGTATTTTGTATTCGCGGGCGGAACAGTTTCCGCAGTCGGTGGAAAATTTACAGGCCGCGCTGAAGATTTATAAAGACAATGAAATCCTCGACAAGCTGGCGGATAGTTACAGCGTTCTCGGCGTGGTCGAGGAAAACTCTCTGGATTACGATAAGGCCCTGGAAGCCTTCCAGGCCTCTCTTGCCATTAATCAGGAAATTGGCGAGGAGTTGAACCAGGGGCGCGAGCTTCGCCGCCTGGGCCGGATTTATTATTTGCGGCTGAACGATTACGGTAAAGCCCGGAATTATTTTTCCGAAGCGTTGAATATTTTTCGCGAAATCGATCAACAGGATCAGTGGGTGGAAGCCTTGCTGGAACTGGGACTGGTGGCGGAAAAGCAGAGCGATTTCGGGCTGGCGATGAAATATTACAACCAGGCGGAAGGGCAAGCCAGGGAGCACAATCTCAAGCCGAGCCTGTCCAAGGCGCTTTTGTATCAGGCCAACACCTCCTGGTTTCAGGGCGATTATCAAAACGCGTTCAAGTATCAAAGGCAGGCGCTGGCTCTGGCGGACGAGTTGCAGGACAAGCGCCAGCAGGCGTTCATCTACAATACCCTGGGTTTGATCCACTGGACGCTGAACGATTCGGCGCGCGCTCTAAAACATCTTCACGACAGCCGCGATCTGGCGGACGAGGCGCATTCCCTTCTGGACGTGTCTTCCGCGTACAACAACATCGGTCTCGTTTACCGCAAGGACAAAAAATATTCCGAATCCCTGGAGTACTTTCAAAAGGCGCTCGATCTGGACGTTCAGTTGAAGACCAAATGGGGGCAGGGCTACACCCATCGCAACATGGGCATGAGTTATCTGCGCATGAAGAATTTAGACGAGGCGGAAGGGCATATCAAAAAGGCCATTCAATTGAGCGCGGAGATCGGCAATCGCACCAACCTGGTGAAGGCCAAACTGGAACTGGGCAACCTGCACCGGGCGCGCAAGGATTGCGCTCAAGCCGTTCCCGTTTACCGGGAAACCGGGCGTACGGCGAAAGAATTGAACATAAAGGAAGTTCATTGGCGGGCTTTGCGCGGCGAAGGGTTTTGCCTGAATCTGGCGGGGAAGACCGCAGAGGCGGTCGACGCTTATAAAAAGGCAGTGACGGTGGTCGATAATATGCGCGCCGCTATCAAGGTCGAGGAATTTCAAAACGGATTTCTCACGGACAAGCAGGACGTTTATAAGGAACTCATCATCCTGCTGTTGAATCAGGGCAAGGTGGAGGAGGCTTTCAATTTCGCCGAACGGGGAAAGTCGAGAAGCTTCATCGATCTGCTGGGCAACCAAAAAATAAGTTTGAAGGACGACGTGAGTCAAAAATTATTCGACCGGATCGTCGCCCAGAAGAATCAGATTCGTAAACTGGAAGATTCCCTGGGCGCCGTCGGGGACGACGAGAAGGCGAAGGAGTTGTTGAAATCCCAATTGGCGCAGGCCCGAACGGCATACCAGGATTTGCTGATCGAGGCCAAGGCGGAAAGTCCCGAGATTTCCAACTTCGTTACGGTGGAGTCCATCACCCTCAAGGAGTTGCAAAAATTATTGGAAGAGGACGTGGCCTTGGCGGAGTACCTCGTTACCGAAAAGGAACTGGTCGCCTGGGTGATCACGCGGGACGGGATATCCTCCGTGCGCACCCCCGTTACGGAAAGCGATTTGAGCGCGTTGGTCGGAAATTATCGCACCCGGATTCAAGATTCCGCGCCCGTGGAGAGCCAGTCGACACAACTGTACGGCCTGTTGATAACGCCCATTGAAAAACTCATTTCCGCAAAGCGCATATTGGGAATTGTCCCGCACGGGCGGTTGCATTACGTTTCCTTTGCTTCGCTCAAGGACGATAAGGGGTACCTGATAGAAAAGCATCCCTTGTTTTATTCGCCCAGCGCCTCGGTTCTGAAATTCACCTTTGCGCGCAAGCAGAAGAAACAAGGCAAGGTGCGGGTGCTGGCTATGGGCAATCCGGATCTTAAGAATTTAAATTACGATCTTCCCCTGGCGGAGCTGGAGGCGAAATCGATTCGATGGGACTTCCCCGAAATCGATATTTTCACCCGCGAGAAAGCGACTGAAAGTTGGATTCGGGAACATATCGCGGATTACAATATCATCCACATCGCGTCGCACGGCGAATTCGACGCGGTGAATCCTTTGTTTTCTTCGTTGAAGCTGGCGTCGGACAAGGCTGAGGACGGCAGTCTCCAAGTGAGCGAGGTGTTTTCCCTGAACATCAAGGCGGATCTGGTGACGCTCAGCGCTTGCCAGACGGGACTGGGCGAAATCACGGGAGGCGACGAATTGGTGGGACTCAACCGGGCGTTCCTTTACGCCGGGACGCACGCGCTACTCTCTTCCCTGTGGAGGGTAAGCGACGTCTCCACGGCGGTGCTCATCAAACATTTTTATCGGAATTACAATCGGGAAAACAAAGCGGAGAGTCTGAGGGAGGCGCAGTTGCTGGTCAAGAGCCTGTACCCGCATCCTTCCTACTGGTCGGCGTTCAATTTGACGGGGGACTATCGTTAGGGGCCTTTAATAATTGGACGTCTTCTCTTTCGGCAACTCGCGAACCCTTATTTTATAAGGGTCGCTCACGGCCATGGTCAATTTTCAGATTCGCCCGTTAGTCTCGTATTCGGGAAAAACCTGGCCGGCGTCCAATAGAAACCAACGGTCGGAAGAATCTCCCAACACCAGGTCCAGCCGGTCCCTCAAACGCACGAGCGAAAGAATAGGGTCGGGCAAACGCAACCGGAACACTTCGCGTTTTCCTTCGAAATCCAGGAAAAGATAGGAACCCTCTTTCTTGACGACGGTAAAAAAACCGGCGACGGTATCCACAATGGGGGGCGGGTCGTCCAGAACCTGTCCTGTGAATTCGTCCATCAGGTGGCTGATTTTTAAACAACGCTCCTGGTCTTTGGAGAGATCCCTGACCGCCTGTTGAAAATCGACGGATTGCCAGCCGTGCGAGACGCCTTTCTTCTCCATCCATTTCAAAAACGAGAACACTTCAAAGAGCGTCTGGTTGGTTTCTTCCTTTCCGGTCACGGAGTTGAAAGGAAGAAACGCGACGATGAAGCGGCTCAAATGTTCAGGTTGAATTTGTTCAGGCAACGCGCTGGTTTGCGGGCGACCGTCGTCCATGCCGCCCAGCCCGGCTTCGATCAGGCAGGCGTTGAGCAGGGACAGGCTATGCCCCAGGTTGGGCGTGAGCGATTCCGCGTCGGGCGCCGCCCCGGTTTGCCGGGCGTAGGCGGCCATCAATTCGTACAGGTCGAGATTATTTTCCATGGCCATCCTCAGAGAGGCAGTCTTCAAGCGCGGAAAGAAACGCCTGAAATTCTTCAATCCGGACGTCTCCCATATTGGCCACGCGAAAAATGCGGTCGTTAAAATTTCCTTGTCCAGCGTAAATAACGAAACCCTTTTCCTTGAGCCGGTCGTGAAGGCGGGAGTATTTCACTCCCTCGGGAAGCGTCAACGAGGTCAGCGTATTGGAATGTAAATTCTCCGGAATTAAAAAACGCAATTTTAACTTTTTGAATCCGGCGCGTAAAAGTTCGGCGGCGGCGCGGTATCTCTCGATTCTGCCCGCTGGCGTCTCTTCCAAAAACTCCGACAACGCTTCGTCAAAAGCATAATGCGCCTGAATGGCCGGAGTGAACAGGGCGTCGCCTTTTTCCTGGGCGTTATAATTTTTATATAAATTGAAGTAGAGAGATCGGGGAGGGATGGATTCCAACCGCTCCAACTCCGGGGACCGGACCAAAACAAAGGAAACGCCGGGAAAT
>JAJDBD010000098.1 GCA_029261575.1 Nitrospinaceae bacterium
GGCGAGATCCTCTATCGCGCCGGAGAGGCGTTGATAAAAAACAAGGACTCCCTGGCCCGCGACATGTGCCGGGAGATGGGCAAGATTTTAAAGGAAACCCTGGGCGACGTGCAGGAAGCGATCGACACGGTTTATTATTTCGCCGGAGAAGGCAGAAGGCTGTTGGGTGAAACGACGCCTTCGGAATTGAAAGATAAATTTTGCATGACCGTGCGCATGCCCGTCGGCGTCGTCGGGGCCGTCACGCCCTGGAATTTCCCCATCGCCATTCCCTCGTGGAAGCTGGCGCCCGCGCTGGTGGCGGGCAACACGGTGGTCATAAAACCCGCGACGGATACTCCGCTGTCCGTCGTCCATCTCGTTCAAACGCTGGAAAAAGCCGGACTGCCCCCCGGCGTGTTGAACCTGGTGACCGGGTCCGGGTCCGGCGTCGGCGTTCCCATCGTCGAGCATTCCGGGGTGAACCTGGTCTCCTTCACGGGGTCGACGGATACGGGGGCGGATATTTCCAGCCGGTGCGCGGCGGCCATGAAACCCTTCTCGCTTGAGATGGGCGGCAAAAACGCCATCATCGTCATGGACGACGCAGACCTGGACCTCGCCCTCGAAGGCGTTCTCTGGGGCGCGTTCGGCACCACGGGTCAGCGCTGCACGGCGTGCAGTCGCGTGGTGGTTCACAAAAAAGTCGTCAAGAAGTTTACCAATATGTTGTTGCAACGAACCAAATCCCTGCGCCTGGGCGACGGATTGAAACCCAAAACCGAGGTCGGTCCCCTGATCAACGAAGCGCAGAGGCAGAAGGTGAAAAAGTATTGCGAGATCGGCAAAGAAGAGGGCGCACGCCTGTTGACCGGCGGCGACTACCACCGGGGCAAGGATTGCAAGGACGGTTTCTTTTTCCAGCCCACTCTGTTCGGCGAGGTCGACCCTAAAATGCGCATCGCGCGCGAGGAAATTTTTGGTCCGGTCTTAGCCGTCCTTCCCTGCAAGGATTTGGAAGACGCGGTGGAGATCGTCAACGATTCCAAATTTGGATTGTCGTCCGCCATTTATACGCGCGACGTGAACCGGGCGTTTAAAGCGATCGAAACTCTGGATACCGGAATCGCCTATATCAATTCCTCCACCATTGGCGCCGAGGTGCACCTGCCCTTTGGCGGGACCAAGGGGACGGGCAACGGGCATCGCGAAGTCGGCAGCGTTGCGTTCGATACCTACACCGAGTGGAAGTCGGTGTTTGTGGATTACAGCGGCAAACTGCAAAAAGCCCAGATCGAAGATTGACCGACCAGCGTGCCGCTGGACCCGATGGTTGGCGATTGGAGTTTCTTCTCAAGCCGCTAACGATCCCGCCGATTTTTTTCCGCCGTTAGGCACAGTCGGTTGGTAGATTAAACGGCTCTCCTTTGCAGGAGGAAGGCGGTGTTGCCGCCAGCGCCAACCGATAAACGACAACTGTTTTCGCGTCCCTCGGCGGTTCCTGTTTATTTATCCCGTTAATCCTGTCAAAATTAACATTTCTTTTTGTTGGCAAACTACGCCGACGAAAATTTTTTCCGCGGGGCGGGCGAGATTATTATGACCACTTTTTATATCAGCCTGTGTTCGCCGGACCTGGAAGCGATCGGTCAGAAAATCGCCGACCAATGCGAATCCTGTTTCGAGGGCCGATTCTTCCTGGCAAGCGACCGCGAGTTGTTCGCCCCGGAAAAGGTTCGCGAAAGACTTTCAGTCTGCGACGTTCTGATGGTTGCGATTGGCGAAGAGGATTCGGCTCGCCCTGGTTCCACCCCCGACGATTACCTTCTGAACGCGCGCATCCGTTTTGAAATCGTCTCCGCCATGAACCTCGATCTGATAATGATCCCTTTGCTGATCGGCGACGCGGCGCTTCCGGACAAATCCGCCGCTCCGGGCGCCTGGAAACGTTTGTTGAACGGCAAATCCTATCGCTTGCGGCAAACTTCCCTTTTCGAGGATTTGGATTTGCTGTTCGACGACCTCCAGGACGAGTTGGATTTTAAACGGGAAGTGGAAGAAAAATTGTCCCGGTCCAACGATCCCAATTTCCTGGGGCTGGCGGATTCCGAAGGCAAGCCCCTCAATCCGCATGGACTGGGGTTGGAGCGCTCCGGCGCTTTGGAACTGCGGCGCGCGATCGAGTCGGCGCGCTTCGACCTGGACGAGGCGCGCCGCCTGAAGAATCGCCAAAACGAAATAACCGCCCTGTCCACTTTGGGTCTGGCGTATACGCGACTGGGTCAGACCGGGCGGGCCATTGCGTTTTTCGAGGAAGAGTTGAAACTGGTTCGCGAAGGCGGCAACGCGAAAGACGTGTGCGCCCTGCTGGCAAATCTGGGCGACGCCTGCGCGGTTTCCGGGGCGTTCGACCGCGCCAAAAAATTTTACGACGAGCAATTGATCCTCGCCGACGCAGGCGACTGCCGTTTATATGTTGGCAGCGCGCTCAACGGTCTGGGTTTTGTTTACGTCAAGCGCGATAACATTCCGCGCGCTCTGGAGTGTTATTTAAAGGCCCTGGCGATCTATCGCGAATGCGGCGACCAGGACAAGGAATTGGAACTGCTGGTGGGGATCGGTTTGAACTATCAGAAGCTGGAGGAATTTGAAAAGGCGGCGGAGTTTTTGGAGCAAGCCGCGGAGTCGGCCCGTTATCATGAAAACCGAAAGGAAGAAGCGCAGGTTCTCGTGGATTTGGGGGAAACGCATTTTCGGCTCGGCAATCCGGAACGAGTCGAGACCTGCCTGAAGCGCGCGCAAGAAATACTGGAATTTCGCGAAGGCGCCTGGGCGGAGTCTTTGCGCAACCGGCTTCTCTCCTTACGCAACGCTCCGCCCGCCGGGGAAGCCCCCGGTGGCAGATAAGCGCCAGGCAAGCGCCTGGAGGCAGTAGGCGCGACTTGCAGGAATAACGCAACGGGCATGGTTGAGCTTACATCCCAAATGCAATCAAGAATGATCTAGGAATTGCCATGAAATGTCCTTCGTGTTCCAGCCAGTTGGATCTATTTCCTGTCGCCGGGATCGACGTCCAGGCGTGCCGGGAAGGATGCGGCGGCTTTTGGGTCGGACGGTTGGAAATCAAGAAGCTTCCCAAAAGTCGAGCGGGGTCTGGCCGGGAACTTTTAACCCTTGGCGGCGTTTCCGGCGTTCGCATTTTTCGCGACGTGGAACATATCTGCCCACAATGCGAAACTACCCTGCTGTACCGTCACTTTTTCAGCAAGAGGCATGGCCTGGAAGTAGACCAGTGTTCCAAATGCGGCGGGCTTTGGGTGGATTTCGGCGAGGGCAATATTATTAAGCGTCGTTCCGATTCAGGCACGGAGTCTTCCCTCGAAAATTGGGGACAACTCGAAGGCGTGTTGAAGGATAAGCTGGACCAGATGGACCCCACGAACCAGGACGTTCAGGAATCAAAGGAACAAATATTACGCCTGTTTCAATTTATTTTCCCGCCGCCAGGCAAGCCCCGGCCAGCGTGACGCAGGCTACCCCTGGCGGTTATTGGGGTTGGGGTTCTTGTTCTTCAATGGATATCTCATAGTCGATTGAGGAATCGATTCCCGTGCCTCGATACATACCGGTGGTGGGGGCGGCCAGGCGGGGGTTGGCCGCCGAGGCGACGCTGATGTGCCGGTCGGCCACGGCGAGCCCGTGAACCGGATCGAATCCGCGCCATCCGCCGCCGGGCAAATAAATTTCCGGCCAGGCATGCAAGTGCCGCTGATCGTCCTCGAAGTCGCCGGCAAAATATCCGCTGGTGAACCGCGCGGCCAATCCCAACGACCGGCAGGAATCCATAAACAACACCGCGAAGTCCCGGCAAGATCCGCCGCCGGCTTTCAACAACTCGACGGGATGCATGGGATCTCCTTCCGCGCGAAACGTTTTTTCAAATTTTCCGCAAAGATGGTCGTTCAAGGTGTTCAGAAACGTTACCGTGTTCGCTCCAGATTCATCAAGGATTTGTTTGGTGAACGTGTTGACGTCTGCGCCGCTGTATTCCCGCTCCAGATACGGGTCCAGGGATTTCTCCAAATCCTTTGAATAGCGCACCGGCAATTTCAACGAATCGTCTTCGGTGAGGATGAAATTATACGGGTTGGACTGCAAGGTTTCTACTCGCGACACGGCGCGGATTGTCATGGAGTCGCACATGCCCAGAGACCAGACGCAGAGGGAAGAGTTTCCGTCCGTATCGACGGATTCGCTTTTCCCCTGTGGCGGTGGGTCGATGGTCAGCGAAAAGTCCTGAAGCTTTTGCCGACAATCGGAGTGCGGCTGAAGCCGGATGGTGAAGGGTTCGATAAAAACCGGTCCGGTATATTTCAGGGAGATGGCGTGCTCAATTTTAAAAAACATAAATATTTTATTCCTGTCGATACAATTTTGAGAAAGCTCCCTCAAGCCAATCGGAAGGAAGCGCGTCCAAAGATCGCCGCAAGCGGTTTTCCCACCATTTGGAAACCTGGTTGAGGTCTTCCTTAAGGTAGCGGTGCTCGACGATCCGATGCGAGTCGCGTTTATAAAGCACAACGTCCAGGGGGAAACCGACGTCGGTGGCGCTTTGCCTTGTGGCGTCGAAAGCCAGAAAGCCGATTTTCAAGGAAGCCGGCATGGTGGTTTGATAGCGAAGCGCGCGGTCCAGCAACGGTTTGCCGTAGGAGGTCTCGCCGATGATTTGATAGGGCGTCCCCTCGCCAATCTCCACCCAGTTGGCCTGCGGGTAGATCAGATAAAGTTTGTGTTCGCCGTCCTTTTCCAATTGCCCGCCGACGATGCAATGCAGGTTGAAATGCAGCCCGCCTTCGGTCAGGGCGAGTTTGTCTTCTTCGGCCACTCGGCGTATTTGATCGGCAAGGCGGTTGACCGCCTTGTACAGTTTGTCGAGGTTTTGATCGTCCTCTTCCAAAATATCGTTGAAATAGGTCACCGCCTTGTCGCGCACAGAGCGCAAGCCGGAGGTCATTAAAAACAGGGAATGATTCCCGTGTTGATGAACGGAAACCTTGCGGGCGAAAGTTTGCTCCGTTCCGCTGGTCACCCGCGTGTCCGCGATGCCGACCAGGCCTTCCTCGACTTTCATTGCCACGCAAAAGGTCATGTCAGCCCTCCGTTACGAGTTGGCACAGGCCCGTCGGTTTCCGGGCAAAAAAGGTTTCATGAATCGCGTCTCCGACCTGGTTGATCCGGGTTTGAGTTTTGTCGAGAAACTCGTGGAATCCGAATGCCATGATCTCCTCTATGCTGACATAGTTTAATTCAGAACGCAGTTTTCCCATGGCTTTTTCGGCGGGATTTTTAAAGGTCCCGATGGGCGACCCCGTGATTCCGTACAAGGATTGTTCTGCCTTGATCAGACAATAGCTTATGGAACGGGGGAACTCGCGGTCCAGAATGAGAAACAGGGTCACGTTGTCCGGAGAAAAATGCCGGAATTTTCTCCGGTACATTTCCAGGGCGCTGGCGGATTTCAGCAGGGCCGCCCATTGCATGTTGTCGAGGGCGGAGCCGATATCCTCCATCTGCGGCAGGAGGATAAAATATTTAAAGTCCAGAAGCCGGGAGGTTTTATCCGCCCTTTCCAACAACCGGCCCAGGCGAAGGAACCGCCAGGCTTCCCCGTGGGTCATGGTGGAATCGGTGACGCCCGTGAAAAGATGCGAGGCGTTTTTGACGTCCTCGCAAAATTGAAACGGGTTTTGAACGACCCGGTCCAACGAGGAAGGATTGTTCATGGAAAAGTAAAACTTGTTGATCTGCTCCCACATTTGCGTGGAAATATTTTCCCGAATGCTGCGCGCGTTTTCCCTGGCGGCCCGGATGCAGGATAAAATGGAATTGGGATATTCCGAATCCAGGGTATGGAATTTCAAAACGTTCTCCCGCGTGGGTTCGCCGTATTTTTTAATAAACCATTCCTTGTCCCCGGTGATGCTGACCAGCGGCGCCCATTGATTTTGCCTGTCCGCCTCTTCGGGCAGGTCCAGGTTTAATTGCAGGTTCACGCCAAAGAACCTGGCGACGTTTTCCGCCCGTTCGATGTAGCGACTCATCCAATAAATAGATTCTGCGACGCGACTTAGCATGATCTAAAATTTTTTACGGGTTAAAAGTTTACCCTTCGACAGACTCAGGGCGACAATCAATATTCATCGGCCCTTGCCTGGTCGGTGGATACAAAACGATAGGTCGGTTGGCGATTTGAAAGAAATTTTTCATTCGCCCACTATCGGGTCCAGCGGCACGCTGGTTATTTATGCAACACCCAAGTATCCTTGCTTCCTCCGCCCTGTGAGGAATTTACCACCAGGGAGCCTTTTTTTAACGCCACCCGCGTGAGGCCGCCGGGCAGGACGTAAACGTCCTCTCCGAATAATATGAAGGGACGCAGGTCGATGTGCCGTCCCTCGAACCGGTCGTCGACAATCACCGGAGCGCGGGAAAGCGCGATCACTTCCTGGGCGATATAATTTCTCGGCCGGGAGCGGATTTTTTCCGCAAACAAGTTTCTCTCCGCAGAGGAGGCTAGATGGCCGATCAACATTCCGCTGCCCCCCGCGCCGCCCGTTTCTTTTACGATCAAACGGTCCAAATGGTCAAGCACATATTTTTTGTCCTCCTCCAAACCGCAGAGGTAAGTGGGCACGTTGGGCAGTATCGGCTCCTCTCCCAGATAAAATTTTATGATTTTGGGCACGAAGGCGTAAACCGCCTTGTCGTCCGCGACGCCGGTTCCCGGGGCGTTGATCAAAACGACGTTGCCTTTCTGAAAGACCTTCATCAACCCTGGAACGCCAAGAGTGGAATCGGAGCGGAACGTTTCCGGGTCGAGAAAATCGTCGTCGATGCGGCGGTAAATAGCGTCCACTCTTTGAAAGCCCTCGGTGGTTCGCATGTGAACATAGTCGTCGAAAACCGCCAGGTCGCTTCCCTCCACCAATTCTATTCCCATACTCTGGGCGAGAAAGGAATGCTCGAAGTAAGCGGAGTTAAAAATCCCGGGCGTCAATATCACCAGATTGGGGGAGTGCGCTTTTTCCGACGTTAAATATTGCAGGACTTTCAACAAGCGGTTGGGATAATCGTCGATGGGGCGGACCCGCAGGGTCTCGAAAACCTGCGGAAAAGTTTCCTTCAGCAAACGCCGGTTGCCCAAAACATAGGAAACCCCCGAGGGACATCGCAGGTTGTCTTCCAGAACCAGGAGCTGACCGTCTTTATCGCGCACCAGGTCGGTTCCCGTGATGTGGCACCAGATATTTTTCGGCGGGTGTATGCCCTTGCATTCCGGACGATAGCCCTCCGAAGACAGCACAAATTCCTTGGGGACGACGCCTTCCTTGAAAATTTTTTCTTCGTTGTAAACGTCGTGGATGAACAAGTTCAGGGCGCGGATTCTTTGCTGCAATCCTTTTTCAATGAAAGCCCAGTCGGCGCCGTTGACGATTCGGGGAAGTATGTCGAAGGGAAAGGTTTTTTCCGTGCCTTCCCTTTCCGAATAAACGTTGAAGGTGATCCCCATGTTCATCAACGCCGCCTGCGCGGCATGTTGATAGAGGAGCAATTCGTCCGGTTGCAGGGAATCGATGTGGTCGATCAACGGTTTTGCCCAAGGCTGGGGATTGCCGGAAGCCTCGAAGTATTCGTCGAAAAAATTTTCGGGATCGTAAGTTTGAAAATTCATCGGTCCAATCCTCGGCGGCTGGTAATTTTTGCCGGAAAAAATTTCCCCCGCTCGGACAATATAATATCTTTCTCCGTTCAATCCTAATTGATATTTCCCGCCTTACGACGATATAGAGTTCCCCCCTCGTTGGCGGGACCCGTGGGGAAGGGGCCGCAGAGTCGAAAAGTCGTTTCTTTTGCCGCTAAAAAATTGTATTATATTGAAATAGTTGCACTATCGGAGCTGGAGGTACGGAGGTTTTATTAGCTCCGACTTTCTAAAACTGCGTTTTCGGATCCCGCTTTGGGAGTCCTTGCGACCTTTTCTTATGACCATCCCCGTTCAACTGACTATACCCAGCCATTCCAAATACCTCTGCCTCGTGCGCAAGGTGTTGACGCATCTGTTGTCCAATCACGAGGCGCCGGAAGACGTGGCGCGCAAGATCGTCCTGTGCGTGGACGAGGCTTGTTCCAACATCATCAAACACGGTTACGGCGGAAACTGCGATTGTCCGATCGAAATTTCCTTCCAACTGGAAAACGACGAATTTATTATTAAAATCCGCGATTACGGCAAACAATGCGACGCCTCGCAGTTTAAGTCCAGAGATCTGGAGGACGTCAAGCCGGGCGGGTTGGGCCTGTTTTTTATCACTGAAATTATGGATACGGTAGATTATTGCACCAATCGGGAAAAGGGAACGCTCTTGACCATGGTGAAAAAATTGGGTTCCCATGTTTCCGGGGCGGCCCGCTAGAGAATCCAGGGAGAGGAAATCTTTTATGAGCATCGAGTTTAATTTTGAGGAGGGCGCCAACGGCGTGGCCACGCTGATCATCCGGGGGGATATGGACATGAATTCCTCTCCCGAAGTGCGCGAAAAGCTGACCGGCATGTTTGAGAAAAATCAAAAAGCCATCATCATCGATCTGAGCGCCGTGCCGTACATCGACAGTTCCGGCATCGCCACCCTGGTCGAAGGCCTGCAATGGAGCCACAGCAGTAAGAACAAATTTTTCCTGGCCGGGATGACCGCTGGCGTGAAGGACGTATTTGAAATCGCGCGCTTGTTGCCGGTATTCGATACCTTCGACACCCCCGCCGAGGCTCTCGCCGGCTGCTCGCCGCAGGGGCCAGCGTGACGCTGGACCCAATAGGCGTATCTTATACGGTGAATGCTACTGGCCTGGGAATAATTGGATATCAAAAGATCAGCGTTTAAACCTATTTGACCATCGATAAAAATCGATAGCGCGGTTGCCGATTTGGAAATGATCGTCCATTCGCCAACTATCGGGTCCAGCGACACGCTGGTCGCTGGGGGGGAGTAGGTTTTGTTCGGATACATTGGCCGTAAAGGGTTTAAATCCAAATCCGCGTTGGAGGACTTTTTCCGCGAGATCAGCGGACTCTATTACCTGACGCGCTCGACGCTTTACTGCACGTTCATCGAACCCTTGCGCGGCAAACCCAACAAGTGGGGACCGGTCTGGATACAGATGGACGAGGTCGGGGTGAAATCCTCCACCATCGTTTTTCTGGTGGCGTTTTTAATCGGCGTCATCCTCGCCTTTCAATCCGCTTACCAGATGGCGCAGATGGGCGCGCTGGAATTCGTCGGCGCCCTGGTCGGCGTGTCCGTCACCCGTGAGTTGGGTCCTTTGATGACCGCTATCGTCATGGCGGGCCGGGTCGGCGCCTCCTTCACCGCGGAGATGGGCACCATGAAAGTCTCCGACGAGATCCTCGCCCTGCAAACCATGGCCCTCGACCCGGTCAAGTTTCTCATCACCCCCCGATTTCTGGCGATCCTCATCATGCTTCCCTGCCTCACGGTCATGGCGGACGCCATGGGCGTCTTCGGCGGGTACCTGGTGGGCGTGAACATTCTGGGCATCAGCTCCACCTCTTATATCGACAACTCGCTGGACGCCATGCAACTGAAAGACTTCATCACCGGTCTGATCAAAAGCGGCGTGTTTGCGGTCATCATCGTCATGGTGGGAAGCTACCAGGCCTTCATCATCGAAGGCGGGGCGGAAAGAGTCGGACAAAACACCCGCACCTCGGTGGTGATTTCCATGATTTTAATCATCTTCGCCGACCTGTTGTTCACGGCGGTGTTCTACTACTTCACTTGATATGGAAAAGACCGACGCGGCTATCATCAAACTGGAAAACGTGACCAAGTCCTTCGGCGAGGGGGAAAAGAAAATCGTCGTCCTCGACGATTTCAACGCCGAGATGGAACGCGGCAAAATCACCTGCATCATCGGCGGCTCCGGGAGCGGCAAGAGCACCGTGCTTCGTCACCTCATCGGCGCGTACCAGCCGGACTCCGGAAAGATCTGGATCGACGGGGAAAACATCGTCGGCATGAATGTTAAGGAAATGAACGCCGTGCGCAAGAAATTCGGCATCCTGTTCCAGACCGGCGCCCTGTTCAATTCCATGACCGTCGAGGAAAACGTCGCCCTGCCGCTCAAGGAACACACCAAGGTTCCCATAGAGACCATCCGTATCATGGTCGCCATCAAGCTGGAAATGGTCGGGCTTCGCGGAAGCGGGCATTTGAAGCCGGCGCAGTTGAGCGGCGGCATGCTCAAACGCATCGCCCTGGCGCGGGCCATCGCACTGGACCCCAAGATCGTGTTTTACGACGAGCCGTCCGCCGGGCTGGACCCCATCTCCATCGGCGTGATCGACAAGTTGATGAAAGACCTCAGTTCCAAGATGGGCATCACGTCCGTGGTGGTGACGCACGAATTGCCCAGCGCCCTGCGCATCGCGGACAAAATTATCATGCTGTTCAAGGGGAAGATTATTTTTTCCGGCACGCCGGAGGAAATTAAAACCAGCGACGACGAACGGGTCAGACAGTTCGTCAACGGCCTTCCAGACGGACCCATCCCCTTCAGCAAAACGCAAAAAGATTACGGGGAAGAACTCAAGGAAATGAGTTATTATTAACGGCTATGGAATACAAATCATCTGAAATACGGGCGGGATTGTTCATCTTCGTCAGCATGATCGTGTTCGTCGCGATGGTGTTTTTTCTCGGCAATTTTCAGGACTCCTTCAAGTCCCGGAGCTCTCTGCGGATCATGTTCAACTACACCGGCGGTTTGAACGTCGGCGCGCCGGTGCGCTACGCCGGGCTGGAAGTCGGTAAAGTCACCGACATTGTTCTCGTCGCGGGGCACGGCAAAACCGGACGCGACCGGGTCGAGGTCGTCGCCTCGGTGAACCCCAGCATCACGCTCAAGAAAAATTCCCAGGCCTCCATCAAGACTTCCGGCCTGATGGGCGGGCTGTACATCGGCATCCGCCCCGGCACGTTAAAATCTCCGAAACTGCAACCGGGAGAGGTCTTGGTCGGCCAGGACACGTTTGAACTGGCGCAGATGGGCGAAATCATGAACAACTTCCTGGCCCAGGTGCAACGCTTCACCGATCTTTCCGACCAGTTGATCTCCGACTCCCGCGAGACCCTGGCGCAGGTCAAGGGTTCCCTGAATAATGTCGACGCCTTCCTCGTCGACAACCAAAAACATTTTCACCGCGTTCTGGTCAACGCCGAAAAGATCACCGGCGAGTTGCGGTTTTTCATGGATCGCGAAAAGGGCGATTTCGCCAAGACCCTGCACAACGTCGCTTCGGTCACGGAAAAGGCGGACAAGATCATCTCCGACAAGGAACCGGAAATCTCCGCCATCATCGAACAAGCGAGCGCCGCGACGCGCGAGTTGGAACTGCTGATGGCGGACAACCGCCCCGGCATCACCAACCTCGTCAGAACGACCGACGCCAACGCCCAGAAAATCGCGGTCAAGATCAATTCCATGACGGCCAACCTCGATTCCACGTTTCAGCAAACCAACGCCATACTCGTGGAAAACCGCCGTCAGGTTATGGAAATGCTCAGGAACATGCGGGAGGCCACGGAGGCGCTCAAGGCCTTCGCCGGGGACGTCGAACGCAACCCCTGGAAGCTGGTGCGCAAAGGGGAGGACCGGCCGTCCAAGGACGACGGCTGGGAAATCCAACCCGACGAAAACGCCCTGCGCATGAAACGCATGGACAAACTATCCGCCAAATAACGGTTTTCGAACGGGAACGGGAACGGCATGAAGACGAACAAAAATTTCCGGGCGCTGTCAACCTTGTTAACCGTCGCGGCCCTGCTGTGGCTCTCCGCCTGCGCCAACGTTCCCGCGCCGGAAACGGGACACTACAACCGCGGCGTCGCCTTGTACGACGACGGCAAGCTGGCCGGCGCCATCGACGAATACAAACTCGCCCTTCGGCAAAACCCCAACGATACTTTCGCCAAATACAATCTCGCCGTGGCGTATCAGGACCGCGAGAAATACGGCGAAGCCCTGCGTCTGTACCGCGAAGTGCTGGCGACAAACGAAGACGCGCGGAGCAGGATCAACATCGCGGCCATCCACTATGCAGAGGGGAACGAGGATAAGGGGATCGAGGAACTGCGCGTCGCCGCCGAAAAAAATCCGGACAATCCCAACCCGGCCAGCATCCTGGGCGAATACCTGGAAAGAAAAAACGAACTGAAAGAAGCGCGGAGTTATTACGACAAGGCGCTGGCGCGGGACGACAAACACGCGCCGACGTATTTTAGGTCGGGGCGGCTGTACCTCAAACAAAACCATCCCCAAAAAGGCATGGAGCATCTTTACAAAGCCGTTGATCTGGGCGACCCGAAACCCGAATACCTAGAAGCGCTGGGCGCGGAACTCGCCGCGCAGGGCAAGACCGCGCGCGCGATTCACATGTACGAAAGGGCGTCCGTTCTGGAACCGGACCGCGCGGACATTTTCACGCGCCTGGGCGACCTCTACAAAAAAGACCGTTACTACAAAAAAGCCGTCGCCCGCTACTGGACGGCGATCTCCATTCAAGACGACAACCCCGCCGTGCATCGCCATCTCAAGGAAATTTTTGAGAACCTCGTCGACGCCGAATCCGACTGGCTGAAACACTCCAAGGAAAAAGGCGCCATCGCCAACCGGGCAAGCGCCCGGGGGCAATAGCCGCAGCTTATACGAAGAAGCTACAGGCAACGGTGAGTTTTAAACACTGGCTCCGCGGCGCAGGTTTTTGATTCTGTTCAACGGTGGATGGGAAACGATAGAGTAAGTTGCCGATTCTGAAGAGATCGCCTATTCGCCAACTATCGGCTCCGGCGCTCTCGCCGGGGTTAGTGGCCGCCGGCGGTTTTGGCGATGTAGGTTTTGATTTCTTTCTGGATGGGTCCGTCCCAGTTGTTCGCTTCCCGACTGAGGGTGTTGAGCACGGACATGCCGGAACTCATCTCCAGCCCCTGGGCGATGCAGACGATGATGCGCGCGCCGTAACGTTCCACCAACTCCAACTCCTCCGCGGCGCGGAAGGCGTCGCCGGGTCCCTGGATCATGCCCCAGGTCTGGATGGCGGCGATCTGCGCGGCCTCGCGGTACTGCATGGCGTCCAGCCCGATCATATATTCATCGGCGGCGATGTTTCCGGATTCAAATTTCTCGATCAGGCTGTGCAGGGTATCTTCTTTGGTTTCGAGTTTTTCCAATATATACGCCAGGAGTTTGGATTCCCAGGCTTTCAGTTTTTCCGGGTTCCAGATGGCGGCGGATTTTGGGATGGGCTTGCCTCGGGTTTCGGCGTCGACTTTTTTCACGCAGGCGGAGCATCGTTCCCCCGCGTCGTGGGCGAAGACGCCTCCGGTGGGGCAATCGACCAATGCGTCTTCAATGGCCTGGGCCAATTCCTTGCCATCGAGTCCCAGCGCGTGTTTAAGCGCGACGCGCACGGGGTTGCCCGACTTCATGATAACGCAGGTGGCGCCCAGGGTACTGTAAATGGGATAGGAGGTTTGGCCTTCTTCCGGTCCAATAACGGGTTCGTAGTCTTGCCCGCAGAGCAGGCACTTGATTTTCTCTAAGGTGGAATTCAATTCGTCTGGCATGGCTCGCCTCGGGTTTAATGATCGTTTAATTGAATTAGACGCCTCGGGAGCCCGCCGCGTTTCTTTTATTTGATCCAAAAAAAAACCCAGGGCAAAAGCCCTGGGTTAATGAATATACTGCCTGGAGATTTTGCTTGTTAACTCGTTAACTCGTTAACCTGCGTAGGCCTGTCCCAATCCTGCGGCTTCTCCTGCTTCTCCGCCAAGAATGATCTCGCCGGTGGCGCCGTTGACCGGGTGCATGGTGATGGCTTTATGAGTGGAGCACACCACCTCGCAAAGCACACAACCTTTACAACGTTCCGTGATGACAAGCGCTTTCTTATTTGAGAAGTCTATATGAATACAGTCCGCCTCGGGGCAATACATAACGCACAGACGGCATCCTTTATCCGCAACACATTTATCCTCATGGACATAAGCCACATTGTACACAGTAATCTCCTTATAAAAATCCGTATTAGTGTGAAGAAATAATCCTTTTAAAGCGTATCGTCATCCGGTCAACGCGCCGGCTCCGGCCAGCGCCGGTTTATGCTCGTCCGCCCATTCGCCGCCTAGTTCGAACGCCTTTTTAATGGTATCGAGGTTTTTCTGGATCAATTGTTCCTTCTTGGCATATTTCTTCTTGATCGCCTCGTCCAGGGTGGCGGTGCCGCCGGAGGCGACGTACTTTTTGCCAAACCTCTCCTGAAGAGCCCCGTCCATGGCGTCCATGCTGACGATTCCGGTGACGCCAACAACAGCGCCGAGCATGGCCATGTTGGTGGAAAGCTCCGTGCCGCCGATCTCCAACGCCAGGGTGGTGGCGTCGCAGTTAAATATACTGACGTTTTTCGACTTCAACTCAGCGTTTTCTTCATCGGACAAAAGATCCGTGTCGGTATTGACAATGATCAATCCGCCGTCCTTGATCCCGGAAAAAAACGGAGCCGTGTAACTTTTTTGCATGGTGATGACCTGGGGATGGAAAACCAGAATGACGTCGGGGAAAACCAGCTCGCCCCGGTCGTAAATTTTATTGATTCCGATCCGCACGTAACTTTCCGCGGGAGCCATTCTTTTTTCCGCCCCGAAGAAGGGGTTGGAAATTGAAAACTTGCCGTCCCGGTTGGCCGCCATGGCCAAAAGGTGAGCGGCGGTTACCGCGCCCTGGCCTCCCAGGCCGGAAATCCGGATATTCATCCTCTCCATTATCGTTCTCCTGTATAGTGATTACGCCGTTGCGGCGGCCTTTGCCGCAAGTTTGGCGGCCTTTTTTCTGTCTTTTTCTTCCGCGTCTTTTTGCTTCAAGAATTCCTTGACCTCGTCGGTCATGTATTCCTTGAACACAAATCGGCCGCCAATGGCTTCGGAATCCTTCATCTCATCCAGTCCTTCCATGCTCTGTTTCCCGATTTCCAGGATGCAGGGGGTGTAAAGCTGGATGTAGGTGGGTCCGAATTCCCGGGCGACCAGGATGGCGTTTTTCAAAACCTTTTCAACGCGGTTGGGTTTGCTGACGGTCATGCAGGCGACGTAATGACATCCCGACTCGCGGGCGATTTCGGGGAGCCGCACCTTGTCGAACAATTTCCCGACCGGGGCCATTTTAGCGACAAAGCCTTTTTGCATCAGGCCGCTCTCCTGTCCGCCGGTGTTGGCGTACAGTTCGTTGTCGAAACAAATGGTGGTGAACTTTTCGCCGCGAAACCAGGATTGCATTGTGTAATCCAAACCGATATCGACCGTCGCGCCGTCTCCCGCCAAAACCACCACGTCTTTTTCTACGTCGGGGAATCGAATCTTGAGCGCCCGTTTCAATCCGGAAGCGACGGCGTTCTGGTTGCCAAACAAGGAGTGGATATTATGCACGGCCACATGAGGGAACACCAGACTGGTGCAACCGGTGGAACCGACAAATACGGTGTCTTCCGGCGCGGGCAGGCTGGCCAGAATATAGCGGAACGCGATCGATTCCGGGCAACCCGCACAGAGCGAATGTTGTTCGATCAATTCTTTGGATTCGCCGATGTCCTTCCATCCGCGATCCTGATTGCCGTAGGTGGCGTCTTCAACCATGTCCTGGTATTCCGGGGGCATGATGTCGTAGAGCGCTTCGGAAATTTTAATTTTTTCTTTACTCATTATTATAGTCCTCTCTCTTTCGCCCCGAACCGGAGCCTGGAGTTGTATTTAGAAAAGTTCAATTAACCGCGGGCGGTCATACCGCTCACTTTCATTCCCATAGCCTTTTTGATTTCGTCGGCAATGACCTCGGAAGGCATGGTCATACCGCCGGCGACGTGCGGTCCGCAGACGACCCGTTCGTTGTTGGGAATCACGGCTCTAATTTCGCGAGCCAACCAACCGGCAACGTTGAATTCGGGAACGAAAATTTTCTTCGCGTTTTTCAAGGCTTCCGTGATTTCTTCGTGCGGGAAAGGCCGCAAGGTTTTGATTTTGATCAGTCCGACGTTAATGCCTTCGAGTCCCAGCAGGCGGATGGCTTCGCGGGACTGGGAGACGGCGGTTCCGGACGCGATCATGACGATTTCGTTGTCGGTATTTTCACACTCGATCAAGTCGCCGATCAGAGCCTTCGTGTGTTTCCTGGACCGCTCAATCGCCGCGCGAACTTCCAACTGCCAGGAGGCCTGGGTCATGTAACTGATGTAGTTGGATTTCATGACGAAGGGATCGCGCATCATGCGCACCGGCGGACATTCCATGTCCATACAGGGAACCGGAGACCGGTAAGGATCGTAAGGCGGCAAGCAGTATTTTTCATCCGGGAGCACAACGGTGTCCTTGGTGTGCGTGACAAAAAATCCGTCGCAACAAACGGCGATCGGCAGATGCACGTCCGGCATCTCCGCAACGATATACCCTTTAAGGATCCAGTCGAAAAGATCTTGCGCGGTTTCGGCGTGCCAGACCAACATGCCGGTTTCCAACAGGAAGTAGGCTTCCATGGTGTCGGGCTGAATGCTGAGCGGCGAGTTGACGCCGCGCATGGTCACGCAGACCTGGATAGGCAAACGCGCGCCGGACCACATGGGGAAATTTTCAAAAGCGCGCAAGGTGCCGGGTCCCGCCGTGGTGGTGAACACCCGGGCGCCGCCAAAGGCCGCGCCGGCGCACTGGCTCATGACGCCAAACTCGTTTTCTCCGCGAAAATAATCGCCCATATAACCTTCGGCGTACAATTCGCCGATCAACGCCGCGGCTTCCGATTGCGGGGTGATGGGGTAGGCCACGGAAAGGTCAATATTGGCTCGTTTGATGGCTTCGCGGATGACTTCGCTGCCGGTCATGAAGGCGGGCGTGGCTTCCGCTTCGTTAAAAAGAAAACTCGGATCGGTGTAGGTTTGTGTGTCTTTGTATTTGCTTTTTTCGCCGATCTGAACATTCGAATATCCCTTGAGCTCTCGTTTCTGGAAATCAACTGGTTTATTCATTCGCTCCTCAGCTCCCTAAAAGAACCGCTCGGTTTGTGACCCGGCGGTAAAAGAAAATTATTGAAAGAAAATAAAAATATATATATTAAGACAAATAAGCGGGTTTTCTGTTTTCGCGTGAAAACTTGAATTGCTCAAACGGTTCGGCCTCGCTTTTAACGCCTTCAGATTTGAGCTTTTTAATGCAAGCGGTTAATTTATTCAAAGTATCCGGGTTCACGTCCCTCAAAGACAGGCAGGCGTCTTCGTGTCCCGCCTGCGCACAGAGGGCGATGGTGTAACAATCGGTGCCGCCGCGAATGATTTTCAGGGCCAGATTGGCCTGGTGGCAATGCACCCCGACGAAAATACAGACGTCGATCTTGTTGTGCCAGATAGTCAGATTGGGATGATTGGGGTTGATCTCCACTGCGGCGTCGATTTTTGGGTATTTGGGGCGATAATCCGCCATGGGGATTAAACGAGCGGGTAAGGCGTCTGCGATCTCGCGAATACAAGCGGCCTTTTTCGCGGCTTTGTCGTTCCAGTGCCACAAAACCAGGGGACCCGGAAATATGGTCGGGACTTTGGCGGCCAGCAATTTCCTGGCGGCGTATTCAATCGCTTCGTCCTCTGGAACGATTCTTCCTTCTATGTGGCCTTCACCCGGATCGGGCAATGCAATTCCCATTTGAGCCGCTGCAGGCGGTAAAAAGGCCTCTGGTCCGGGTACAACCTTATAGTCGCTCATTCTATTTAATCCTTTTCTTTATATGGTTTAACTCGGGAAAAAACTATAAACCACTCGTTATAGCTTGTCAATTTCTATTCTAATAGGGTCAAGGCAGTATAGAGATTTATAATATCGCCACCAAGGGCATTTTTATAAAATGCCGATTTTCCCAGGAGAAAAGATCGCGCCCGGCGGACGTCCATAAAAAAAATTTAAACTTTTACCGCGCTTTACTGTCCGGAGGGCGTCATTAAAGCCATGTATATAAATGGGTTCCCGCGCTCATACCACAAACCGGCCCGAGAGCGCCGTCGCATCATCCAGAAAGAAAAAATCGCCCCCGGAGTTTATCCAGACATTATTTTTGCATCCAAACTCGCAACAGGATAATGCAATAATGAACGCGGGTTGTTCTTATTCCGGTCCTATTCCGCTTCCTATTCCAGCTACCCCGGCGATTCGGTATCCCCACGAGGGCGATCCGGCAGGGAGTCGCGCAGGGTCTGCAAAATTTGCAAATGGCGTTTCTCTTCGGCGATTAAATGGAGAAATATGGCGCGCACGTCGATTTTCTTTTCGTTTTCCAGCAACGAGTTCAGAACCTCGATCGATTTTTTTTCCGATTCGACGCCAATCTCCAAAGCCTCAATATCCGTCGCCGCTTGTTGTTTACCCTTTTCGTCGGGGAAAATCTTTCCTTTAAAGGACTGGGCGTAAAATGCGTCCAGGGAGGAATCCGTCGAATGTTTGCCCAAAGCCGGTTTCAGGAACCGGGTTTTTTCCTGCAAAGTCTGGATATGCTCCTTTTCCTCTTCGGCGAGGTTGCGGAACACCTCTTTCACCCTGGGGTCGACGGCTCGCTTGGCGGCCTTTTCATAGTAGACCAGCCCTTCCTTCTCTATGCACAGGCTCATCTTGAGCGCGTCGACGCATTGCAAAGAAGGCGAGGCGGCGTTTGTTTTGTCGTTTTCCATAACAAAATTCACGGGCAGATTACAATAAAAACACGGACACTTTATCATATCCGGGGAAAACAAAAGGTAAAATTCCATGGCATTAAATCTTCATATGGACTATGCTTTATGAGGAGCCTGCCAACCGCGGCGCCCGCAAGTTGAATCCGCGCTGGAAAAATCGACAAGCCAGAACACCTTCAATGACCAGACTCGACCTTTCCGGGATTCCACGTATCGGGGAAATTAGCAGGGAAGAATTCGGGCGATCTTACTTGAGACCGCTTCGACCGGCGATCCTCAAGGAACTGGCGGCCTCCTGGCCCGCTCTGAAGAAATGGACTCCGGAATACCTCGCCGAAAATTTCGGCACGCGTCCGGTCAAAGTTTACGACGCCAGTTTCGCCGCGCCGGGCGAACATTATATGTCCAACATTAAAACCATCTCCCTGGGAGAATATTTAAAACTCGTCGCGACCCGAAACATGGATTTGAGAATGTTTCTTTACCGCCTCAACACTTACATTCCGGAATTGCTGGCAGATATTAAATTCCCCGACCTGGCTTCCGGATTTTCGCGCAATTTTGTGTTCATGTTCTTCGGGTGCCAGGGTTCCTTCACGCCCATGCATTTCGACATCGACATGGCCCACGTGTTTCACACCGCCATTCGAGGCAGGAAGCGGGTGACCTTGTTTCCGTACGAAGAATCCGGCAACCTGTACCGGCATCCTTTTTCCTGCCGGAGTTATGTCGACGTGGACCGTCCGGATTTCCACGAGTTTCCCCGCCTGGAAAACGCGCGGGGCTTTCAAACCGTCATGGAACCCGGCGAGACCCTGTTCATTCCCGGCGGTTACTGGCATTATATTCAGTACAGCGAACCCGGATATTCGGTGTCGCTTCGTTGTCCCCAAACCTCCCTGGCGGCGCGCCTGAAAGGCTACGCCAACCTGGGACTCCTGATGCCCTTTGACCGGCTAATGAACAAGCTGTTTTCCGACCGATGGTTCCGTTGGAAGGAAAACCACGCGCGCAACTGAAAAGGCCCGGCGCACAGGCCGGAGACGCACCCACCTATTTTAAAGAGGCAAGTAGATGAAAATCATCAAAGGCGAGAGCAACGGCGGTCGGTTCAGGATCCCCTACCGCGTTTATGGAAATAACGGAAGCGCCCGCGAACGTATTGTCTGCGTGGGCGGCGCCCAGCAAACCATGGCCATCTGGCGATCGTTCATCTCCCGGTTTTCAAAAGAATTCCCCATCCTGGTGTTTGATCCTCCGGGGCATGGCCAGGCCAAGACCCTGTACGGCGAACACGCGGTATCGCTGGAAGAGCAAATCGAAGTGGTGAACAACCTGGTTACCGAAGCCTATGGGGAGGAAGGGCAGGTATTCGTCGCCGCCGCCTCCTGGGGTTCGATCATAGGCGCCGGGTTCGCCTCCCTCTATCCTCATCGAGTGAAAAAGCTTTTACTGGGAAGTTTCGGAGGCCGACCGAGCAAAAAAATGCTGGAGTTGATCGACGCCGGGCAGGTCATGGTCAAGGAGAATAACGGCAGAAAGATCGGGCCGTTGATCGTAGACAACTTCGGCCAGCGACTGCCCTGGCTTTACAAGAAGAAAATCCTCCATCAGTTCGAGCACATGGCGGAAGACCAGTTCTGGTCGTTTTTCGCCAACGCCGACCTGATAAAAAACGTGTTGGATATCAACAAAGGCGTCGACCTGAGAAAGATCACCGCCCCGACCCTGATCGTCAACGGAGAATGGGACGCCATCATCGACCTGGAAGACATCGAAAACGCCACCTCCCACCTGTCCGCCTGCGAAGTTAAAATCATCCCCGAAACCGGACATTTCCTGCATCACGAAAAATCGGACATCCTCGAAATTTACCACGAATTCTTCACCTCCCCAGCGTGACGCCGGCCAGGCAAGCGCCCGGAGGCAAGATAGGCCGCGCTTCTATGGATAAGCTACACGCCGTGGCGATCTTGCGACCCAAGCCCCGGCGGCGGCGAGCGTTCGCATGCCAGGCTGAGTCCTTCGATAAGTCCTTCGGCAAGCCCAGAACAGGCTTCGATCAACAATCAGCATTCCTCACAAAAAGAGTTGAATTCATTCTTTAAGTCGACGACTCCTCTCTCCGTTAAACTTACGGCTTGAATCCGCGCAAATTTATTTTAGAATGGCATTCCCGGTTTTTAGTGAAGCGGGATTTATCCCTCTATTCTTCAAACACCCATTTCGGCACTTGTCTATCACTCAAGGTATCCGTCATGGCTTTTTGACCCTTCGCGGCTCCTTCATCATCGCCTTGTTGCAGAAGCCATTCCGAAAAGAGGTCGACATAATATTTGAAGTCGACATGGCCCAGGGTCTCCGCTGCGGCCTGGGGATTTTCGAGCAGGGCTTTTGTCAGTCCCGATTTGGCGTCCTCCTCTTTGGCTTTGCAAAGGGTGATCTTCTTGCTCGGTGGCTGAGCGGCGTCTGCTACCGCATCCAGAGCCAGTAGCTTGTAATTTTTGGCAAGCGGGTTTCCCAGAGCCACCCCCGCATGGAGCGCTGCGGGGTGATCCCCGAACCGGTCCACCAGGTTACGGAGAGTATCGTTTCCAGAGGTGAGAAACTGGCTTCCATCAAAGTTCAGGATGCGTCCAACGTCGTCGGAAAAATAATCCTGAGCCAGCCGTTCTTCTTCATGGCTTTGAGGCGCGACGATTTTGAGCGCCATAGGGAGAGAGACGACATATTCCCCGTTGACTTCAAAGCCCATCTGCAGGGTGTAACGACCGGGTTCCGCGAGGTCCCAGCCGTTTTGACCGGCGCCCACGAAAAGTGAATCGTATTTCGACCGTCCCGCGTTAAGGACGCTGTTTTGGGGTTCCCAGCATTCCCGGGAAAAGGGGACCCACTGACGGGCCGGTTTTCCTTCTTTTTTCAGGATCACCGTCATGTGGTCCGTGGCGGCGAGCAGATTTTCGTCCACCATCTGGGGTTGGCCGGAAATATTGGTGAGCTTGATTTCTATAACGACCGGTTCCAGAAATTGGTACACCGCGTCTTTCCGGTTCGTTTTCAGCGCCAGTTTGAAACTGGGTTGGGCGTAGGGTTCGGGTTTCTCAAAACCGTGGTTGTCAAACCAGTCCGCGTTGCCCATTTGCACAAACCGCTCCGGCGCGTGGCGCATGAATAGAAGTTCCGCGTCGCTGAACCGGTATTCGAAATCGGCGAAAAATTTGGCTTGCCCTCCAGCCACGCGGAACGGGTAATTCATGAAACTGCGAACTTCCGGTTCGTTGGCCAACGTTATCCAGGGCGTTCCCAGTTCCTTTTGCCAGGAATGCGCCAGGTTGAAGGCGTGGCCCATTTCGTGAATGGCCGTCCAGAACCGCATACGGGCGGTCCATGCATTAGGCCGATGGTCTCTGGCAGGCGCCTGACTGATAAACGAATCGTTAAAAATGGCCGTTCCCTGCCGGTGGTTAGGTCCTATACTGTCGAACATTTTACCGCCCAGGCCGTAGCCTCGGTCATGCTGTGCGGCAAACAACACCCAAAGAGACCATTGGGATTTGTTGTCAAAGCGGGACCAGTAGGCCTGCATGGCGTCGTGCATTTCGCTATCACTCCATAGCCCGTTGGTTCCAGCGTCGTCCAGAGAGACTGAGCCTCGGAGGGTGTTAGAGACATCAAAGCCAGCGCGTTTATAGACGGTTTCAATGGTAAGCGCTTCTTTTGGCAACGTCGCAGGGCGATTAGGATGACCATGGGTTTTAATTTGAGTGGTCGCGTTTGTTCCTTCAACGCTGTCGAACTCAAATTCTACAGGGTAAAAATAAGGGGACTTAAAAGTAAAAGTCTGGATTCGACTGGACCCCTCTCCGGAAAAAGTCACTTTTATGTTTTGGGATCGTTCCCATGGAAAACTATTGGGCAAAATGGTAATCCTAGTCTCAGGAAGAATCCAACTGCTTCCGTTTTTGTACCAAATGGTCCCGGACCAACCCAATCCTCGGTTGGGAAATAGTTTTGCGACCCAGTGTAATCGCTTGAAAAAATATTGATGGATCGTGCCACTGGCCGTCATTTGGGGGTAGCGTCCATCAACATCAAGGCGCAACGTTTCTTTGGAGGACCAACGCCCTGGGTTGCTCGGATTGTGGAACCACGAGGCCACATAGAGACCGCTCAATGAAAATCTTCCTGAATCAGATATTCCTGCGATTTCATTCAATTCATCAAGTTCATCTCCCTCATTTTCATCCAGCTCATCTATTTCATTACTGTCGGGTTTTTGGTATTCCTTTCCACTCATGGTCGTTCTCCTGTTTGTTTGGAGCATTAAGGATAGACTGATATGCCCAGCCAATTTCCCTCCACGAACTGATTGGGAATGATGGAGATGGCACGGTTTCCGACTCTGAATTCCAAGCGTCTGAAACTGGAAAACTCCAAGCGCTACTCTCCCAATTTTTAGGTTATATTTAAGTTGTTATCAAAATTGTAAATTAAATACAAGGAAAAATAAGGCGTTTACGGAATCACCTTGGGCGCGATTTTTCTGGAAGTTTTTCGGGATTATTTTAGAATAGACTCCCGACTTCTAAGGAAGGCGGGATTTGAATTTTAATCCTACCTTTGGAGTCCTGATGAACTCAGTTGAAATATTTACCGACGGCGCCTGCAAGGGCAACCCAGGACCGGGCGGCTACGGCTGTATCCTGAAATACGACGGCAAGGTCAAGGAAATTAAAGGTTCCGAAAAGAACACCACCAACAACATCATGGAAATGACTGCCGCCGTGGTCGCTCTCGAACAATTAGATGAACCCAGCAAGGTCGCGCTGACCACAGACTCCCAATACCTGGTCAAGGGCATGACCGAATGGATCAAAGGCTGGATGCGGCGCGGCTGGATGACAGCCGGCAAACAACCGGTCAAAAACCGCGAGATATGGGAAACGCTTCACCGGCTCAACCAAAAACACGACGTCAAATGGATCTGGGTGCGCGGCCACTCCGGTCACCCGGAAAACGAACGGTGCGATCAACTGGCGAACGAAGCCATAGCGCATATGCGATGATGGACAGGAAAAAGGAAAAAGTCGTCATGCACCCTCACCCAGCCCTCTCCCCTCAAGGGAGAGGAATTATTAAAGTTTTTTGTTTTGGCGCTATACCTCGAGTCCTCGCCAATTCTGGCGATGAGGCTACTGTTTCCCCTTCTCCCCACCGGGGGAGAGGATGAAAGGTGAGGGGGATTTAATAAGGCCGAAGGCTTTCCAATTTTTTTTAATGAACAAGCAGAGCCGTCAATTTGCGCTTATGCAAAGCTCTCCTTGCAAAGAAGGCAGGACAAGGAACTTTGCTCGGGTATTTTTAATGACTATGGCGCTGGCCTTTACCGCCTGCGCCAACCAGGGCGTTCCGGAACCCGGCGTCGCGCAACGCTCTCTCGTAAAACAAACAGCCGCTCCGCAAAAAGACGTCCCCGCACCCTTGTTCAACCCGGCGCCACCCGTAGTTTCGGAGGACGCAACGCCTGCAACCGCCAAAAATAGCGACCCGCAATTTTCCGCAACGCCCGTGTCCACGGCCCGGAGGCGCGCGCTGGAGAAAAATTTCCAAACCGACGCATCGTCCACAAACGAAACGGGCGCTACGTCCCCAAAAGACGCCTCAGCCGAAGACGAAAATATTCCGGTTGTTGATCGTGAAAAGACAGCGCCTCCGGAGCCGCAAATTTCTGGTTCCACCGCTTCCCCCGACTCCGCCACTCCCGGCGCTCCTATTCCAGGAGTTCCTATTCCAAGAGTTCCCACTCCAGGAAAATTTTCACAACCGTCGCAACTTCCCGATTTGCTGGCCGACGACGCAAGCCGCGCTTCCCTCGTCCTGGCCATCGAAAAGACTCTGCCCTTCATACGCCGCAAAGACCCCGACGCGCCGGTGATACTGGGCGACCTGAAATTGACCTACCGGGACCTGACCGATTCCCTGCAAGCCTTTCTTGATTTATTGCAACAGAAACTGCCGCTCGAGGAGTTTTCGCGC
>JAJDBD010000099.1 GCA_029261575.1 Nitrospinaceae bacterium
GGCGCCAAACGCTACATCAAAGCTTACGTCACCGTGACGGGAAGCCCTGTCACGGGCGGCGTGTACGGCGCGGAAGCGATTCGCGGATTGCCGCATCAGGCGCCCGCATAAGTCAACGTAAAGGTCCCGGGTTTCCTCGGATGAGGAGGCCCGGGCTTTTCTTTTTTGGATTGGAATCCGCTCATGGCGATGCAACTGAAAACCCCTCCGGCCTCGGAACCTGTCACCTTGGCGGAGGTCAAGGATTACCTGCGAATACTGGACGCCAACGACGACGCTCTTTTAACGGGGATGATAACGGCGGCGCGGCAGGCGGCGGAAGAGTTCGCGCGCCGGGTATTCGTCACGCAGACCTGGACGGTCTGGTTCGACCAGGCGGAACTTTTGGAACGAACCGCTTGGAATAAAACCCTCCCGACGCCGGGACGCGAAACGCTTTCCGAAAAGCGCGTGTTGGAAATTCCGCGTCCGCCCCTGCAATCGATCAATTTAATCAATACTTACGACGCGGCCAACGTCGGGACCCTGTTTCCGGCGAGCGCTTACCGGATGGAGAGCGCGTCCGCGCCGGGCAGGTTGACGCTGAACGAAAACGCGCATTGGCCCACAAACCTGCGCGAGACCCAGGCGGTGGAGGCGGAATGCGTTTTGGGATATGGAGCGGCGAGCGCGGTTCCGCAATCGATCCGGCAGGCCTTACTGATCTGGATCAAACTGCTGGTCGCCAACAAATCCCGTTTGTACGAAGAAGAAAACGCGCGCGGACTGGTGGAATTGAACACGACCTTCATCCCTCCGCTGGTGGAAAACCTCCTGCGCCCGTACCGGCTCAAACATTTGTGACACTCTTATGGCGTTTAAATGGGAATATTTTAAACGGCGCCGGAATCTAAATTATATGGAAGAGGTACATTGTCGGCGGAGAGACAGTTAGAGGAGGGGTTGCCATGTTACGCAATGCCAGAGAAATCATGGGGTATGCCCTTGAGGCGCAGGACGGCGACGTCGGCCATTGCAAGGACTTTTTACTGGACGACGAGCTTTGGACGGTGCGCTATATGGTGGCGGATACGGGAACCTGGCTTCCTGGACGCAAAATACTGATCTCCCCCGGTTCGCTGGACGAACCGGACTGGGCGTCCCGGCATTTCCCCATTCGCCTCACCAAACAGGAGATGGAAGATTCTCCGGAACTGGACGAAGACGCGCCGGTGTCCAGGCAATACGAAATCCACTGGAGCAAGCATCACGGTTGCCCTTACTACTGGAGCGGGGATGGCTTGTGGGGAAGCGCGCCTTATCCCACGTTTTTCTGGGATCAAAATCTGGAAGAGCCGGAGGATTCGGACGAGACCCATGAACCCGGTGATTCTCACCTGCGCTCCGTCAGTGAAATGACGAGCTATGTTATACATGCCGAAGACGGTCAGATCGGGCATGTTGAGGATTTCATTATCGACGACGTCACCTGGACGACTCAGTATATGGTCGTCGATACCTGCGAGTGGTTGCCCGGAAAAAAAGTTTTGGTCCCGACGGAATGGATCAACTCCGTCTGTTTTGACCGGGGGGAAATTGAAGTCGCTTTGACAAGGAAAACCATAGAGGATTGCCCAAAATATGATCCCGACACGCCGGTGAACCGCCGGTATGAGGAGCGTCTTTACGATTATCATGGGAGGCCGCGTTACTGGCAATGAGGAAGGGAAAATGCTCCACTTCGAATTGGATGAAAAAAACCGGACGCTTTTCCTTCGACCCTCGGGACCTCTGCGAGTGAAAGATTTCGACGAGATGGCAAGGACGGTGGATCCCTTCATTGAGGAACAGGGAGGGCTTGACGGTCTGGTGGTCGAAACAGAGAGTTTTCCTGGATGGGATAGCCTGGCGGCGATGATCCGACATTTGAAATTTATCAAGAATCATCATCAAAAGATCAAAAAAGTCGCGTTGGCGACCGACTCCCAAATCGCGAAATCAGCCGAAACATTTGGGACTCATTTCATCGACGCCGAAATCAGGCAGTTTCCTTTTGGTGAAGGGGAAGCCGCCAGGAAATGGATTGCCGGGAATTAAAAGGAAGGGGCATTTTCCGGCGCCCTGACGGCGGACCCGTTTGTGAAGCCAGTTTGCATAAAAACCCCCCGCTGGGACGCGCCCGACGGGGGTTTGTTGTTTCGGAAACGGTAAACGAATTACAGGATCGCGTGTTTAGTGGAAACATTTTATAACAACCGTCCTCCCACTCAAGTGGCGAGCGGTTTTTCCAGTTCGCGCGAGAACCGCGAGGCTCGCAGTATTTCAATTCCCAGGATTTCGTCGTTATCGTCCAATTCAATATTTATCCCCGGAACAATTTCCTCAAAGCGTTCTTCTTCCCCTTCTTTGATAAAGATGTAAAGGGAATCCGATTTTTCATCATAGCGGTATTTTTTATTCATTTTTTACCCACCTCCCGGTCATCACCCGGTTGAGAATTTTTTCGTCTGAAATAGGGTGTATCGTTATTATTTCCACGCCCGCGCCGCTTTTTTCAAAGGCAATCATCATATTCCTATTTTTATTATTATACTGCATTTTCCTGACGGCAATGGAGTTGCCCTCCAATTTATCTTCAAACAATTGATCAGGCTCTTCATAAATTTCCCTGGGATAGTTTTCGGGAATTTTTCTAATATTCAAACGCAGTTTCAAATGATCTGTATAAATTATTTCCGCCATGGCATGGAATTGAAAGAACGGTTAGTTGAAGTCAATTCAATAGAAAAAACCCCGCCAGGGCGCGCCGGGCGGGGTTTTCACTCATTTCTTATCCTGTAAATCCTGTCTAATAATTTTTCCCGCCGGGGTTTACAAGATCGCCAGGAACCCGCAGGCCTGGTAGCAGGCGTTGCAGTTGATGCACAGGTCCATATCGATATGCGCCGCGACTTTCCGCGTGCCGCCGGTGATGGCGCCGGTGGGGCAGGGCTTGATGCACGCGCCGCAGGCCACGCAGTCGTCTTCCTTCACGTAATAGCGGTACAGTCCGGTACACATTGCCGCGTCGCAAATCTGGTCCTGAATGTGGCGCTCGTATTCCTTGCGGAAATATTTCAGTCCGGTGAGCACCGCCTTCACCGCCGTCTCGCCCAATCCGCACAGCGAAGTGACGTTGATCTCCTCCGCCATGGATTGCAGTTTGTCGAGGTACTCCATCTTGCCCCGGCCCTCGGCGATGTCGTCCAGCAGATTCTTGATCAACGTCAGCCCGATGCGGCAGGGGGTGCATTTGCCGCAGGTCTCGCCTTCGTTGAAGCCGATGGAGAAACGGGTCAAGTCGATGATGCAGGCGGAATCGTCGTAAGCCGCGAAGCTGGCCTGGCCCATGATCACCCCGGTTTCGATGAGGCTTTCGTAATCGGTTTTGGTGTCCGCCAATTCCGCCGGGAGAAATCCGCCGGTGACGCCGCCGGCGTGCACCACCTTGAGCGCCTTTTTCTTTGATATCCCGCCGCAGAAATCCTCGATCACGTCCTTGAATGTGGTGTTCATGTCGAGTTCCATGAGGCCGTTGTATTTGATGTTGCCGGAGATCGCCCAGGTCTTGCATCCCGGAGCGTTGGCCGGTCCCATGCTCTTGTACCAGTCCGCGCCTTTCTGGACGATGGACGGAACGGTCGCGTAGGTTTCGGCGTTGTTCAGGCTGGTGGGGTTGCCCCACAGGCCGCGGTCCACGGAATGCGGCGGCTGGGCCTTCGGGAAGGGCCGCTTGCCTTCGATGGAAGACAATAATGCCGTCGACTCGCCGTTGATGAACGACTCCATCCCCAGATGAATAGACACTTCCAGGTTGAATCCCGTGCCGAGAATATTCTCGCCGATGAAGCCCGCCTCGCGCGCGTCGTCGATCGCTTTTTGGAGACGTGTGGCGGCGATGGCGTAATCCGAGCGCGTGTAGATGATCGCTTCCGTCGCGCCGATGGCGTAGGCGGCGATCAACAATCCTTCCACCACGCGGTGCGGCGAGCCTTCCATGATGCTCCGGTCCATGTAGGAGGCCGGATTGCCCTCGTCGCCGTTGACGACGATGAACAGCTCGTCGGAGTTCTTGCCGTTGTCCGCGGCCTTTTGCCACTTCTCGCCGGTGAAGAATCCGCCGCCGCCCTTGCCGCGCAGTCCTGCGGCCTTGACGAGGTCGATGATCTCCTGCGGTTGCATTGTATAGGCCTGCCTCATGGCCTCGAATCCGCCGCAGATGTTCAGATATTCGTCGAAATCTTCCGGATCGTAGCGTCCGCCCCATTCCAGGGCCACGCGGGTTTGCTTTTCGACGATCTCGTAATAATCCTTTTTGGAAGCCGACTTGGCGACCGCCTTGCCGCCGATCACATGATCTTTCATGATCTTGGCGACGGTTTCCGGTTTCACCTTTTCGTAGGTGACGCGTTCTTCTCCCGGAACGTAAATGTCGACCAGCACGTCGCGACTGCAATAGCCGCGGCACCCGACCTGGGCCAACTGGCACCCGCCCTTGTCTTTAAGCTCGACGGCATCGCCGAACTCGGCGATTTGTTTTTCAAATTCGGCGTAAACGTCGTTCGCGCCTTCGGCCACGCCGCTCAAACTGCGGCAGACGGTGATGCGCATGGTCTCGGTTTTGGTTTCACTTGCCGCTGGCGATTCTTTAACCGCTTCCATCGGGAAATCTCCTTGAGTCCAATTTATTTTGCATGGGGCGGGCTTTGAGTCCTATAAAAAAACCTGTCCCCAGTCCTGTTAATTAAGAAGTTTATTTTAGTTAGCTTCCCGGCCAAAGTCAATCGCCCGGCGGGATTTTCGGGCAAAAACGCCGGGACCCAACAATTTTGGAAACGCGGTTTTCAGAGCGAGGAAAAAAGACTCTAATGAACCAAGGCGATTTGTGCTATTATTTATGAGTAAACTATCATATCTTTAGGGGCTGTCTTGGACGACGATATTAAACCGGTTATCTGGTTGGGAGATTCCTTGAAACAAGTGAAAAGCTTCCCCCCGGAAGTCCGGAAAGATATTGGTGCGGCTCTATATGACGCGCAGAAGGGAAGCAAGTCTCCCGACGCCAAACCGTTTAAAAGTGTGGGCGGCGGTATTTTTGAAATTGTTTCCCGTTTTGAAACAAATGCCTACAGAACGATTTATGTCGTCCAAATAGGAGAACAGGTTTATGTGCTTCATGCTTTTCAGAAAAAATCAAAAACAGGAATTAAAACGCCGAAAAAGGATATTAATTTGATTAAAAGCCGGTACTTGCAGGCTATTAAAATAGGTGAGGAGGAAAACCAATGACCGCAAAGAAAGATTCGAATTACGACGTCGGTAGCGGCAACGTTTTTGCCGATCTTGAATTGGAAGACGCCGACGAACTTCTAACCCGCGCCCGGCTTGGCCATTCCGTTCGCATGATTTTGAAAAAAGGCAGGCTCAGGCAACAGGAGATCGCCAAACTTTTGGGTATCGATCAGGCCGAGGTTTCCAAATTGATGAACGGAAAATATCACCTGTTCGCGGAGGGTCGCTTATTCGGTTTTCTCAATAAGCTAGACCAGAAGGTCACGGTTAAAATCAGCAAACGCCGCGCCGGCGACGCCCTGCAGGAAGTCGTGTTTGGTTGAAAACGCAGGAAACCACCAGGAATTATAATTTCGTTCCAAAGTTGCCCAATCCGTTTCTGGAGAATAATAATTTGAAGTGTAACCTTTGTCTTGAAGATAAAAAACTTGTGAAATCCCATATCATTCCGCGAAGTTTTTTTAAAAGCGAAGGGTATGTCGCGATAACAAGTAATGCGGCTGAATATAAAAAGCGAATTCCCACGGGGCCTTACGATGAAGACATTCTTTGTCTTGATTGTGAAAAAAAGTTTTGTGCATGGGATACCTATGGAAATGAATTTTTAAACCGGACAGAGTTGCCAACAAAACCTTTTAAAGAGGGTGACGAAGGGAAAGATTATTTTGAAGCAGAATTTGATTATGCAAAATTGAAAATGTTTTTTCTCTCAGTTCTTTGGCGTGGGCATCATTCAAGGCAGGAGTTTTTTTTTGAAATCAAGCTCGATCTTCATGAAAAAAGGATTAGAGAAATGATCATCGCAAATGATCCAAAAAAACCGGATGATTATTCAGTGATCCTTTCCAAATTTGATGAAGACCCAGGTATTATCTCTGCACAATATACAAATTATGATCGAATAAATTGTTACAGACTTTACATTCCAGGATACAAGGCAATTATCAAAGTTGATAAAAGACCAATGAAAGATGAGCGTAGGGAATTGATTTTATCACCCGAGAAAAAAGCGATTATTTTTTTGATAAATGCCTTAGAAAGTAAAGAGCGCAATGTAATGAAAAAAAGGATCAAAAACTACAATCTTGCCCATCCAAAACCCTGATCTATGTTTATTAGAAAAAAAAACCAAATAATCCCCGTTTTTCCTTTAAGGATAGTATGACAAAGTATGATTTTTAACGATTGATTGGGCGACACGATGAGCGACGTTGAAAGAATAACCGTTACCCTGACTTCGGAGATGTCGCGAACGGTTCGCGATGCTGTGGAAGAAGGGGAATACGCTTCCAACAGTGAAATCGTTCGCGAGGCCCTGAGAGACTGGAAGCATAAAAAAACGCTTCGGGAACGCCAACTTCAAGACCTGCGCGGCGACGTCCGGGAAGGTTTGGCCGACGTTAAAGCCGGGAAGGTCAGGAAGTTTGATCCCGCCCGGATCGTTAAAAAAGGTAAAAAAAAATTAGCAAACCGCGCTTCTTCCATATAACCGAATAGCCGTTAAGGCCGAAAACGACCTGGCGGACATTTGGTCTTTCATTGCCGATGATTCCCCGCAAGCCGCCACTCGCCGCGAGGGCAAGGTTTTTGATTTGCAAACTCACCGTGACCTGCGCCGTTCCCCGTAAAAGTTACGCTTACTGGCTCCGGCGCCTCGCCGGTCACATAGATTTTTTCAACAGGTGGACGACGTCTTCGGCGGGTAGGGGTTTGCTGATCAAGTAGCCCTGGATCAAATCGCATCCGGCGCGGCGCAGGAAATTTTGTTGATCCTCGGTCTCCACGCCTTCGGCGACGGTTTTCTTGTCCAGTATCTGCGCCAGCGAAATGATGGCCTTGGTGATCTCCGCGTCGGTTTTCTTCGTTACGTCGTTCACAAAGGTGCGGTCGATTTTCAGCGTGTGGAAAGGCATGATCTTCAGATACATCAGGGAGGAGTAACCGGTTCCAAAATCGTCGATGGAAATTTTTATCCCCAAGGCGTTCAACTCGGCGAGCCGGGCGATGGCCTTTTGGGAGTTTTCCATTAATATCGATTCGGTCAGCTCAAGCTCCAAATTTTTCGGAGAGATTCCGGCGTCGCTCACGGCGCGGGAAACGGTTTCTACCAGATTGTCCTTAACGAACTGCAAGCCCGAGAGGTTGACGGCGACGTTGACGTTGGGGATTCCCATCCTGGTCCACTTTGCGATCTGCTGGCAGGCCTCGTTCAAGGCCCACTCGCCCATGGGCACGATCAGGCGGCTTTCCTCCGCGGCGGGTATGAACAATCCCGGCGCCATCAATCCATCCTCCGGATGTTGCCAGCGGATGAGCGCTTCCAGCCCGTCGATCCTCCCTGTGTTGATGTCCACCTTCGGCTGGTAATGCAAGCGGAACTCTTCCCGTTCCAGGGCCTTGCGCAATCCGCTCTCCAGGGTCAGTTGTCGCGAGGCGCGGGCCAGCAGGGAGGGGTTGTAGTTCTCAAAAGTGTTTTTGCCTTTTTCTTTAGCGCGGTGCAGGGCGGCGTCCGCGTTGGCGAGCAGGGTCTGGGGATCCTGGCCGTCCGAGGGGTAGATGGAAATTCCCATGCTGAAATGGACGTAGATTTCATGCTCGCCGACAACGAAGGGGACGTTCAGGCCGTCCAGAAGTTTTTGTGCCAGGCGGGCGGTCTTGCTTTCCTTGTTGACGGAAGCGATGACCATGAACTCGTCTTCCCCCACCCGCGCGACGGTGTCTTCCTTGCGCAGGGTTTCGACCAGGCGCTTTCCGATCGCCTGCAATAATTTATCGCCGGTCTTGCGGCCCAGAGAGTCGTTGACGGTTTTAAAATTGTCCATGTCCAGCAAAAATACCGCCGCCTTGTCCTCATTCCGCAGGGCGCGGGCCGTCGCCAGCTCCAGCCGGTCGATCGCCAGATTGCGGTTGGGGAGGCCGGTGAGCGAATCGTAAAGCGCCATGATCCGGATTTTTTCCTGCATCGTCTCGCGTTCCGAGCGGTCCAAAGCCACCGTGGCAAACAGGGGAACCGTTTCGGTTTGCATCATCTGGATACTCATTTCCACCGGGTATTCCGAGCCGTCCTTCCTGATATGGAACCCTTTCTGTTGAATTATGGACTTTTCTCCAGACCGAAGCGGCGCCAACAATTCTTCCAGTTTTTCCTGGCATATCCCCTTGGCCACATTCGCGTAATTTAAACCGAGCAAATCATTTTTGCCGTAGCCCAGGTTTTCGCAGGCGCGCCGATTGACTTCCATGAACGCCAGGGAGTCGTCGTAAATGTAGATTTCGTTGGTGGCGTCGTCGAGAACGCGGCGGAACAGAATGTGCAGGTTTTCCCGGTCCTGGAGTTTGCCATGGTCCTCCGCAACCGCGTCCAGGTTGCCGCGGGAATGATTGGACAGGGTTTGCATTAGAGCCATGAGGGCCGCCGGACTGGAAGCGAAGTGGGACTGAAACTGTTCCTTGGTAATGACCAGCAGTTGGGAGGGGACGAGAGCCTTTACGGTTGCCGAGCGGGGTTTGGAATTTACCAGCGCCATTTCCCCAAAATAACCGCCCGGCACAGGACGGCCGATTTCCCTTTTATTTTTATAAACCCCCAACTCGCCCGAGAGAACGATGAACATGAAGTCGCCGTCCTCGCCTTCGTTGAACAAAACCTGATCGGAGGCGAGTTTGATTTTCTCGCAAGAGCCGGTGAATTCCGGAAGAATCGATTCGGGGAGGAACTTGAGAAAATCGACCTTTTTTAAAACCTCGAAAATTTCCGCATTGACCATGGGCCGACGCCTTTACAGGAGGAAATAATGTAAATAGCGTCCTCAATATAGGCATTCATGGAAGGCGAATCAAGGTAAAACGCAGGCGCGTCGCCAACCGGTGAAGCGGAGGGGGGATCAATGGGAACCACCGATGAACGCGAATGAACACAGAGAGAACCAAGGGGTTCTTATTTCAAATCACTGGCTCCGGCGCCTCGTCGCCACTCGCCGTGGGGGGCAAGGTTTTTGGGTTGTAAACTCACCGTGGCCCACACCGTTCCCCGTAAAAGTTACGCTTACTGGCTCCGGCGCCTCGCCGGCTTGCCTGGCAGCGCCCGGTGTTTAACGGCGGAGAAGAATCGATAGGTTAGGAACCGGATTATTAAAAAACTTTCCAATAGCCAACCGTTGGCGCCTGGATTCAGGTCCGGTTCATCGGACTCTGACGGCGGTCGCGAGGGTTTTCCCTGCCCGACTCAAGAATTTTTATTGGCGTTTTTGCTTCGGGCAAGGATTTCTTCGAGAAGCGAGTCGACGTCTTGTTTCATTGGAGGGGCGTCGCGCCACTCCTCGGGCGGGACGTATTCATAATTCCTGCAAACCGTATTTCTATGTATGACTGCGGGGTGGGCGCGAAGTATATTGTGGACCGCCGTATCCGATAATAAGGATCGGTTATAAAGGCACAAGGCCAATATGTTATTTTTTGAAAATAACGGGTTGAGCTTGACCTCGTATTCCACGATTTTGTCAATCAGGGAACCGTCTTCTTCCTCGCAGGGGACGTCGCCCGCGACTCTCAGTCCCGGAAAATTATTCTTCATTGCCGACTCGTAAGAATCCTTCCAGTAGTTTATCATGCGGCCGGAATCGAATTCCCCAGCCAAATAGGTTTGTTTTCTATCCAAAATGGACAACTGCCCGGACGCTGTAACGGAATCGACGTCCACGCTCAATTTTCGCAACGCCTCGATGATATTGGAATGATCTTCGTCGCCGTCGACATAAATCATCCGCTCGCCCATTTCCAATCCAATCAAAATGAAATACGAAACGATCAAGTTTCGTTCCTCTTCGGATCGATAAAACGCGCAAATATGATCTCCTGTCTGGCAACAGTCAACCAACCCGCTCACTTCAGAAGGCGTCATGTAAAATTGATTCATGTGTCAGCTCAAATTATATTTTGGACAAACGTTAGGGCGGTGAAACCTGCGAGCGGATAGATTTACAGCAATTCAAGTTAGCAGAATGAAAATTAAAATTCCATCTAAAAAGTTGCATTTTGCAAATAATGGAGTGCGGAAGAAAAACGCCTCGCCGAATTTGTGGAAGACGCTCCTTTTCCATGGGCGCCGCTAAACCGGCGCCGGGTATTGCGTGTCCACGGCGTCCTTGAGCGGTTTGAGCGCGTTGATCAAAGTGGCGTCCCCCGTGGCCTGCGCGTCGAACATCACGGCCAGCAACTCTTCCATATTGTCGATCCCCGCGCCCTGAAGCGCGGCCTGGTATCCGGCCAACCGGTTCTGTTTCCAGGTCGGGACCGGCGCAACGAACGGCGCCGGCGCGTTGCCCGCCGCGATCCAGTCCAGCGTCTCGCGGAGCAACTCGCCGCTCCCGCCCTTTGGCACGGCGTGAATCCCCGCGTCCGTGGTCACGTTGTACTGTTCGTCCATTTCAATTACGGAAATTATTGTCATGTCATCGACTCCTTATAAGTCGCACGTAGCCAGATAGTTAAAGTTATATAAATCGCCCACCGTGAACGCGAGGCTTTCTGAAATATTAGGAAAGCCTTTCTCCGAAGCCTGCGAGGAAACAATCGATCCCGTCCCCACCTGCACATTGGTATTGGCGTGCGAGGCGTAGCCCGCGTTGCCGCTGATATCGTAAATGGTGATCGTCGGCGTAGTCCGCATCGGTTTTTCCCAGAACACGCAGTCGGCGAGCTTGTTTGTGGCGACAGCCGTGCCCGCAGGAACGGCTTTAGAGTTCGCCGCCGTTGGCGCGACGGAATAAGGATGGCTCTTGCGGACGCA
>JAJDBD010000100.1 GCA_029261575.1 Nitrospinaceae bacterium
ATGGATATTATCCGTGTTTATCTGTGTTCATCGGTGGTTACTGCTCTTTAACTGCCTCCGGGGCTACCCCGGTTGGATTAGGAGTCCGCGGGTGAAGCGCCACTCGATCGGTTTTTTGAAATCCAGGCAGGCAAAATGGGCGGTTAAGGTCTGGGCGCATTGAAGCGTCAAGCCGTCCAGCGCCTCCTTGTCTTCTTCGGTCCAGGCCAGCGGTTTTTTCAACAGCGCGTCTTTAAACGCCTCCAGCAAACCGGCGTCCAATTCCGACTCGGCCCCGGCGTCGATCTTGTGCGAAAAAATAATTTGCAGGAAGGACGCCGCCGCGGGTTCGGTCAACGGCTCGCAACCGATTTCCTGAAACAAAACAAACCGCGCCAGGGCGACGCCGGTCAGGGAAACCAGGTCCATCCTTGCCGGGTCCTCCGGAAATTTTAAATTTTTTGCGTAGCCCTCCAGCGTAGACTCGTCCAGGTCCAGCGCCGCTTTGGCAAAACGGACCATGAACGCGGCGCCGCGCAGGAATTTTTCCGTCTGCGCCACTTCTTCGAGGGACTCAAAATCTCTCCATTCCAAGGCGCCGGAGTCTTCAACCGCTTCCCCCAGCTTGGGAAACCTTCCCACCAGCGCGGCGGTTTGTTCGACTTGCAAGGGAGACAACAGCCGGTTCAAAAATCGCCCGTGCTGTTTTAAAAGTTTTTCCGTGTCCCACTTCAACTGAATCAGGCGCCCATAGCCCGCTTGAAACAAAGGTTGCATCCAGGCCCGTTCCAGCAGGCGCTTGCCCTTGGCCGGGTCGCCTTCCGCGCCCAGTTCCAATCCAATATTCACATACCCCAGCGCCTTGGCCATAACCTGCTTTTGCGCGCCGTCCGCCGCGGGGTCGACCTTGTCGGCCACCATGATTTTATTTGCCAGATACGCCAACTGCCATTTGATGGCGTCCATTGTATCGGCGCCTTCGATCAAGGACATGCATTGGGCGAAAAACGCCGCGTCCTGCAGAAAGGTCAAAGGGTATTGGGGCGCGACGGGATAGCGTCCGCCGGACGTCAAATCCTCAAGATTCGCCGCATCCGCCTGGAGAATCGAAGGGTCCAGTCGGCTGTATATGCCGACGGCTTCCTCGTATTCGGGTATGCCGCGTTCCGTGGTTCGGGAAACGCGGTTGAGATAGGCCCTCTCGACGGTTGCCGTCACCGGATACCAGATCACCGCTTCCATGAGCGCGTTGAATATTTTTTCGTCGTGGCGTCTCAATTCCATCAGGCGGGATTTTAAAACCCCCTCGGTCTCCGGAATTTTCGCGAAGATTTGATAAACCCCGTCGAGCGTGAATTGAGCAAGCTCCTCGGTCCCCTCATAAGAGTCGGTCATTTCGTCGTCTTTAAAAACCTTGATCAAGGCTTGCAGGACCATCGCCTTGAGGTCGAATTCCTCGCCGACGAACCAGGCCAGGATTTGCGGATCCTGGCATTGATCGAGAAGTTGGAACCAATGCCAGGCGCGTTCCGGCAGGAACTTGTCGCCGTGCCACCATTCCAGATCGAAAAAATATTGCAACTGGTCGTTGGACAAAACGGACAAAATAGGAAGGCATTCCTCATCGCCCATAGTTTTGACCATAAAATACATTTCCTGGGGCGGGATGGCGCGCGCGGTTTCGACGCCTTTTGGAGAAAGGTACAGAAAATCCAACCGCTCCTGGCCCTGGAGTTGCAGGACGGCCCGGACCTGATCCTCCACGGACATTTGGCTTAAAAGCGCTTCAATTTTTTTGGGGTCCGAGGCCAGGTCTTCAGGAATGCCAGAAGAAGGGTTCGTTTCGGATGGAGTTTGCATTAAGTCCTTATCGTTTATAAATTAAGAGGGCCTCTAAAAATTATTTTTGCCCGCGAGCGGCCTTGATAACAAAAAAGGAGGGATACATTATAGATCAAAAAACAGTGCGTTCAAGTTTTCGGTTTCAAAGCGGCGCCTGCAAACGGTCAATAAAAAGCAATTGAAAACCGCCCGGCTATAATTTTGAAGCCGATCAGAAATCAGGCGTCTCCCTGAAGTTTTAAATCAGGCAAGTTCAATTTTAACAAGCATATATTTGGATTGTACCGGGGAAAGTGTTACCATAATTTTTACCAAAAAACTTTCCGGAAGCCTCCTTCCCGCATCGCGCTAAAACCAGCAGAAAATTAATGAGCGATTTAAAACCCGAACAATCCGCCGCGCAACCGACCGAAAATAGCGAAGAAAATTTTCGCGCCGACGCCAGACAAGACTCCCTTGTGAGAATCGACCCCTTATTGGAAGACGTCAACGCCGACAGTTGGTTTTTGCAAAGCATCAAGGAAAGCCCTTCCGCGATTTCCATTGTCTCCACGGATATGCAGGGAAACATTTTGTTCTGGAACCAGGGCGCCGAAAACCTGCTCGGTTATACCGCCGAAGAGGTGGTGGGCAAACAAAAAATCGGGATCGTCTACACCGACAGCGAGTCCACCCGGCAAACGGTGAAGGAAGTGTTCAATTATATCCTGGCGGAGAAAAAGGGCATCACTTGCGAAGTGGAAGAAAAAACCAAGGATGGAAAACGTTTGTGGGTGCGACTCACTTTGTCTCCAAGGTTCGATCATTCGGGCAACCTGGTGGGCATATTGGGTATCGGGGAAAACACCACGGAGCGCCGCCTGGCCGAACAGGCGCTGGCGGAACGCGTCCGGCTGGCCGCTTTGGGCGCCGAGGTCGGCTCCGCCCTGGCGGGAAGCGATTCGCTTCCGACCATCATGCAAAAGTGCGTTGAATCGATCATCGTCAACGTCGAGGCGGACCACGCGCAAACCTGGACCCTGCAATCGGATAGCCAGGAACTGGAGCTTTTGGCCAGCGCGAAAAAAACCGGTCTGGAAGACGATCCGGACCTGCTGGTCGCCGAGCAACCCCTGCTTAGAAAAATTATCGAAGAGAAGAAACCGCTGGTGATGGGATCGGCTCAATTTGGCGCAACGGCCAGGGGCCTGGACGCCACCTTGCTGGAAAAGGCCGCCGGGTTCGCCGGGTTCCCCCTGATCGTTCAGGGTCGGTTGGCGGGCGTCGTGAACCTTTACGCGCAAACGCCGCTGACTCCCGCCGCCGAATATGCCTTGCGAGCCGCGGCGGACGAAATCGCCCTCGGCGTCGAGCGCATCTGGACTTACTCCGCCCTGCGCGCCAGCGAAGAGCGCATTCGCTCCATCCTCGCCAACGCGCTGGACGGAATTATCACCGTCTATCAAAACGGGATGATTGAATCGTTCAACCCCGCCGCCGAATTCATTTTTGGATACCGGACGAAAGAAGTCATCGGTCGACCCATCAATTTGATATTCCCGGAACTCGCTCCCCGGGGGCTGGAAGGTTATTTTGAAAGCGACGTCGAAAAAGGCCAGGAGTTGATCGGCAACGCCTCGGAAGCTCCGGGAAAAAGAAAAAACGGCTCGGCCTTTCCCGTCGAGTTGGCCGTCAGCAAACTCACCATGCCCGAACGGCGGAACCGCACCAGAAACCAGGGCAGTCAACGGCCCAATCTGTATATCCTCATGGTCCGCGACGTCACCACCCGAAAAGAGGCGGAGCAGGAATTGATTTTATCCGCTAAAAAGGCCGAAGAATCCAACAAGCTGAAATCCGATTTTATCAATACGGTTTCTCACGAGTTTCGCACGCCGCTCAACGTGATGCTGGGCAACACGCCGCTTCTTAAGGACATGGATTCCCTGCCGTCGCCGGAAGAAATTGTTGAGATCGTGCAGGACATCGACGGCGCCGGGCAGATGCTTTTGACGCTCATCGACGACCTGCTGGATTTTTCCAAGTTGGAAGCCAGTAAGATGGTGTTGAACTACGAGCGCGTTTCCGTCAAAAACCTGGTGGGCGACGTCGTGTCCAATTTCAAAGTGCTGGCTCAACAGAAAGGGCTATACATTAAAGCCGACGTCGAAGACGGGTCGCTGGAAGCCGATCCCGTCCGCTTGAAACAGATCCTCCTCAATCTGTTTAGCAACGCCATTAAGTTTACCGACGTTGGCGGGATCTGGGTGAAGGTCAAAAAGGACGGCGACCGCATGCGCTTCGAGGTGAAAGACACCGGGTGCGGAATTTCCAAAGAGGATCTGAAATATATTTTCGACGTGTTCCGGCAGGTGGACTCGTCGCCCAACCGTGCCAGCGAGGGCACCGGTCTGGGGCTGGCGATCACCAAAAGCCTGGTGGACACTCACGGCGGAAACATTTTTGCCGAAAGCGTATTGGGCAAAGGCTCGTCCCTCATTTTCAATATCCCCATTCAATCCGCCGGACCGGTCCAACCTTTCGGGCGCTCGTCGCGCGACAATCAAATCACGCCAGCATGACGACGGTGATCATGCGCCCGGCGTCGCCTTCCTTTCTATACGAATATAAAATATCGCTGCGGCAGGCGGTGCACAGTTCCGAGCGAAAAATATTTTCCGGTTTCAACCCCGCGCGTTGCGCGTCCATTTCATTGGCGCGAAACAAATCGAGAAGATACCGTCCGTCGTTGGGAGACGGAGAAACCAAATCCTCCCACTCCGCGTAATTCTTTTTGAAGATTTCCAGGCAGGCGGCGTCCACCTCGTAACAACAAGGCCCGATTCCGGGACCCATACCCATCACAACATTTTTCATTTCGCATCCGTAAAGCGCGCGCATTTTTTTCAGCGTTCTGGAAACGACGCCCAACTCCGTTCCCTTGCGGCCCGCATGCGCGACCCCCGCCGCATGCGCTACCGGATCGTAAAGGATTACCGGAACGCAATCCGCCGTGAGTATTCCCATAGGCGCCCCCGTTTCGTTGGCGACGATGGCGTCCGCCTCCGCGTTTTCGGATCCCGCTTGTGGCCCGTCGTTTTTTTTCAAAACAAAAACGGCGTCGCCGTGAACTTGTCTGACCAGCCGGGCTTGCGGCGCCGCGACGTTCAACGAACGAAGGAAGAGAGAAACGTGCTCCCGCGTTTCGTCGCCTCCCGAGTTTGCGCGCGGCAATAAAGGGCGTCTTCGGTTTTCCTCGTCCGTAAAAAAACGCGGACTGGTTCCATGAATCAGGCGCGGAAATTTTTTTAACTCTGCGACGAAGACAGGCTCAATAAAAAAATTCATTTAAAGTTTTCAGAAAAAAATTTTAAAATTATTTTCGCCGGAATTTAAACAAAGCGCAGAAGCGCGCGCAATAAAAAAAGAAGTCGCCTTAAATTCCTTGCCAGTGCCGGGTTTCCGGGGCGTCGATAAAAATTTACAAACAAAATTTTATTTTTTGCCGTCTGCGTTTTGTTTGGCGCCCGACGCCGGTCGTCGAAAAAGCGTTCAATTTTTCTTGACAATAAACGCCAATACAATAGAATGAAAAACGATATTTGGGCGCTGATTCGATACCAAATATCAAAAGGAGATCTTGATGGCAACCAAGAAAAAAGCCAAGGCTAAATCCAAAGCAAAACCCAAGGCCAAGGCAAAAACGAAAGCAAAAGCAAAAGCAAAATCTAAAACGAAAGCAAAAGCAAAAGCAAAACCTAAAACGAAAGCGAAATCTAAAACGAAAGCAAAAGCAAAAGCGAAGCCAAAGGCCAAGGCTAAAAGTAAAGCAAAAGCGAAGCCAAAGGCCAAGGCTAAAAGTAAAGCAAAAGCAAAGGCCAAAAGAAGGTAACACGCTTTTTTGTTTTATTTTTAACTTCGGTAATCGATTCAGCGCCCAGTTTCACCCCTCCTTGTTCCATGCCGTCCCCATTAGCCGTAAAGAGCGCTTCGCCTTGTCCCGCCGGGCAACGCCCGGTGGAAAAGTTCAAAATGCAAACTCACCGTTGTTAGAAGGATTCCCCCTAAACGTTACACTATCTGCCGCCGGGGGCTACCCCGGTCCATTTATTTTGCAAAAGATCCCTTTCAGGTAGGCGCCTTCCGGAAACGCAACCGGATGATCCAACGCATGACCGGTGCGCTCCATGACTTCGTAAGTTTTTCCCGCCGAGGTTATCCCCAAATGCACGGCGCGAAAAAAATCGTTCGCCTTCACCGGCGCCGAACAGGAAGCGGCGAACAAAATTCCGCCGTCCCGCGTTCTTTTCGCCCCCGCGCGAGCCAGCCGGGTATAAGCCATTAGAGAATTTTGGATGTGCTTTTTGTTTTTGGCGAACGCCGGGGGATCGAGGATCACAATATCGAAAAATGTCTTCTCCTGCTCCAGCTGTGCCAACGCCTTAAACGCGTCTCCCTGAATTTGTTCAAATCCGTTTCCCTCCGTCAGCCGTTCCGGGAAGTTGAGTTTCAAATTCTCCCGCGCCGCTTTCAACGCCCAACCGTTGGAATCGATTTCCAGAACCGACCGCGCGCCTCCCGCAAAAGCGCCGATCGTAAACCCGCCCGTGTAACTGAACGCGTTCAACACCGATTTTCCTGCGGCCAGTTCGCGGACCCTTTGCCGGTTCTCCCTCTGGTCCAAAAAAAATCCCGTCTTTTGTCCCTGCAAAACGTCCGCTTCAAAACGCAGACCGTTTTCCAAAAACCCGACGGGTCCGTCCAACTCAGGACCCTGCAGGACGGTTTGATTTTGATACGGCGCGTTCTTGAGGAGCGTGCGCTCCACATGGCGACTTAAAAGCAGGACGCAAGGCGTCAGCTTTAAATCGCGCTCGATCCACGGAACGATTTTGTCCAGATGCGGAAACCAGGCCTGCGTGTACAGTTTCAACACGCCAACGTTCTGGTAGCGATCCAGCGTCAGACCCGGAAGCCGGTCGTTCTCCCCGTTCACGATACGGTATCCCGTGGTTCCCTGCGACTCCAGAGACCGGCGAATCGCGGCCGCCTGATTCAAGCGCGCGCGAAAAAATTCCGCATCCAACTCCGCGGGTTCGCCGGTTTGCAGGATGCGCAGTCGAATGTCCGAAAGCGGATCGTACAGTCCCAGCGCCAAAAACTGGTTGTCCGGATCGTAGACCACGCCGTAGTCGCCGGGCCGGCCCTTGACCGAAATATTTTTCACCTGGTAAAAATGCACCCAGGGGTGGCCCTTGCGGATTTTTGTTTGCAGGGATTTGGAGATTTTTATTTTAATGGTCTTGAGTTCGCGGATTTCCAAAGCGTGTGCTTTCCTGTTTGGGATTTAAAAAATTTTCTTAATTAAGGGAGCCTCTAAAAATTAATCATGGCCGTGAGCGGCTCTTATGAAATAAAGGCCGGCGAGTTGCCAAAAGCAAAAATATCCAATTATTAGAGATCACTTTAAAGTTGTCGGGATGATACATCATGTAGCTTTTACTGTCACGGGTTTGCCGGAAACCCGCGCGATTGATCCCCAGGCGGCTTTTTGCTAGGATTCATTTGCGAATGGAGGAATTCAATATGCGGGTGGTTGATCTTTTTTCAGGGTGCGGGGGGTTGAGCCTGGGGTTTCAGGACGCGGGTCTTCCTGTTACCGCCGCTTACGACTACTGGGAAGCCGCCGTGAAAACGTATGAGTCCAATTTTTCTCATCCCATTCATTTTTTTGACCTGTCCAAAACCAGCGCCGCCTGCGACCACATCGCCCAGTGGAACCCGGACATAATCATTGGCGGTCCGCCCTGCCAGGATTTTTCCCACGCGGGTAAACGAACGGAAGGGAAGCAAGCCAACCTCACCTTGTCGTTTGCGAAAATCGTTTGCAACCTTCGCCCCGAAACGTTTGTGATGGAAAACGTTCAACGGACGAAAAACAGCCGCAACTTCGGTTCAGCGCGAAGGCTTTTTAAAAAGGCGGGTTATGGTCTGACGGAAGTGGTGTTGGACGCCAGCTTTTGCGGCGCGCCGCAAAAACGAAAACGCTTTTTCTGTATCGGGACGTTGAACGCGGAGGACGGTTTTTTGGAACCGCTCATCAACTGCAACCTGGCGGGAAAAGCCATGACCCCTCGGGAGTATCTGGGAGACGAGTTGGGGGTTGCAAATTATTACCGGCACCCGCGTAATTACAACCGGCGCGCGGTGTTCTCCATAGACGAACCGGCGCCGACGGTCCGCGGCGTCAACCGGCCCGTTCCGAAGGGCTATCCCGGTCATCCCGGCGATACCGCCAAACTGACGCGAAGCCTGCGTCCGCTAACGACACTTGAAAGAGCGCGACTGCAAACGTTTCCGAAAATTTTTAAATGGTCCGGTCCGAAAACTGAGTTGGAACAGATGATCGGCAACGCGGTTCCGGTAAAGCTTGCGGAATTCGTCGCCCGAACGGTTCTGGCTTACCACAGCCAACCGGAGGCCAGCGTGCTGGAAACTGCCAGCGTCTAACAAGACGCCTTGCAAAATTCCCAGATGAAGGAGCCTTCGGCCTCATTAAATCCCCCTCACCTATGTCCGTCGCTCCGTGAGCGCTCTCGTCAAGGGAGAGGAATTATTTAGTTTAGGCTTCGACAAGCTCAGCCTGACAATTTGCTTCCATTTCAAAACGCTGGGTCCAGCGTCACGCTGGCTGGGTCCGGCGCCTTCGTCGGTTTCAAAACTGCAGGAGAAAATCGTCGTCGACTTCTTCGTCGAGGTAATCGGGTAGTTGCGTGTCCGCGTCGACCAGCGCGAGTTGGATCTGGCCCAGGTCGAGTCCCGTGGCGCCGCTCAGGTTCGCGCCCTTGAGGTTGGTTTGGTTGAGCAAAACGTCTTCGTTGAACTGGGCGCCCGCGAGGTCGGCGCCGGACAAATCGGCGAGTTGCAAATTCGACTCCAGCATTCCCGCGCCTGTAAGGGTTGCGCCCTTCAGATTCGCTCTTTGTAAATTGACTTCCTGCAGTTTGGCTTTTTTGAGGTTGACCAATTCCAGGTCCGCGCCGCTGAAATTGGCGAATTGAAGTTTGGCCTCCTGCAGGTTGGCGGATTTCAAATTCACCTTTTGAAGATTCGCGCCGCGCAGATCGGCCCCGGACAAGTCCGGTACGCAGTCCGGATTCTCCTCCCGCCAGGCGTTCCAGCCCTCGGCGCCTTTTTTAATCAGGTTCAGTTGCTCTTCGTCGGCCATGGAGTTTCTACAGGCCGAAGACGGCCCAGGCCATCATGTAGGCGGAATACAAAACGCAGAACACGCAGGCCAGGGTTCTGCCGTTGGCGATGCTTTTTATTTGGCGCATGTGGAGTTTCGGAAAAGTTTGAATTGGCTATTATTGTATCATATATGTTCGGCGGTTTAACGGCTTCGTCTTGCAAGGAGAGTCAAAGGTACGGAAATTTTAAAAAGAAAAATCGATCCATTAAGTTTTTTAAAGGAGGAATCACCCCAACCCTCTTTACAAGAGGGAGTTAAAACACCGGTCCCGGCGCCCTCGCCGCCACTCGCCGTGGGGGCGGGGTTGGAGTTGCAAGCTCGCCGATACTTGAGCCGCTTCCCTTAAACGTTACACTATCTGCCTCCGGGGGCTGCCCCGGCTGGTTGTTTTCCAAGGCGGGAGAGTTTATATTTACCTTTAAGAGATCAATTGGATACGTGGAGGGGTTGGATGAGCGATTGCCTGTTTTGTAAGATCCGCGACGGAGAGATTCCCGCGAAAAAGGTTTTGGAAACCGATACCTTGTTCGCCATCGAGGACGTTCAGCCGCAGGCGCCGGTGCATTTGCTGATCATTCCCAAAAAGCATCTGGCCAGTCTGCTGGACGTCGGCGAAGAGGATTATGAGTTAATCGGCTCCATTGCCGGGACGGCGACCCAATTGGCTAAAGAGCGAGGGTTGGACCAATCGGGATTTCGGCTCGTGGTCAATTGCGGCGCGGGCGCCGGACAATCGGTGTTTCACATCCATTACCATTTTCTGGGAGGCCGGGCCTTGCGCTGGCCGCCGGGTTGAGTCCCATGTTGACCGCCGACGAACTTTACGCAAAATTAAAACCCATCCGCGTGGGCGCTCCGATGTGCGAGTTCACCTTTGAGCGTTGTGAATCTCTCCTGCCCGTCATCGGGCGCATCCAGGAACTCAAACGCGAAAAAAACGCCGTCATTCTGGCGCATAATTACGTGGCCCCGGAAATTCTCTACGGCGTGGCGGACCATACCGGCGACTCCTACGGCCTGTCCAAAATCGCCATGCAGTCGGACGCGGATATCATCGTCTTCGCCGCCGTGCGTTTCATGGCCGAAACCGCCAAGATACTTAGCCCGGAAAAAACCGTCCTGCAACCCAATCCCGATCCCGGATGCACGCTGGCGGACGGCATAACGGCCGGGGACGTCGAAAGACTGCGGCGCGAGTTTCCCGATCACACCTTTGTCTGCTACATCAACACCACGGCGGAGGTGAAAGCTCTGTGCGACGTGTGCGTCACCTCGTCCAACGTTTACGGAATTGTAGAGCGTATCGAAAACGACAAAATCTATTTCCTGCCCGACCGCCTGATGGGACAAAACGTCGTCAACCATTTAAAAGAAAAAGGCGTTGAAAAAGAAATCCGCATTTACGATGGAACCTGTTACGTGCACGAGGAGTACCAGCCGGAAAACGTGGACACGGTGCGCAAGCGTTTTCCCGGAGTGGAGGTTCTGGTGCATCCGGAATGTTCGCCGGGCGTGGTGGGCAAGGCGGATTATGTGGGGAGCACGTCCGGGATGCTTGACCGTGTGCGGCAGTCCGACGGCGATTCGTTTTTCCTGCTGACGGAATGCGGGTTGACGGGGATTTTACAATCGGAGTATCCGGAAAAACAGTTTGTAGGAACCTGCACCATGTGCAGGTACATGAAAGCCAACAGCCTGCAACACATCCTGCGCGTTTTGGAAAATCCCCAGCCTGCGGACGTGGTGGAGTTTCCCGAGGACGTTCGCCTAAAAGCCCAGCGCTGTATCGACCGCATGTTTGAATACGCCGCCAGGCAGGCGCCTGGCCAGCGTGACGCTGGACCCAATTAGCGTAACGTTTAAGGCAAGCGGTTCAAGCTTCGGTGAATTTGGCGCCTCACACCCTGCCCCCACGGCGAGTGGCCAGCGTGACGCTGGACCCAACTAGCGTAACGTTTAAGGGAATCGGTGAGCTTGCATCCCAAACCTTTCGACCGGGTTTGTTATTTTAACGATTTGATCACCACCTCCGAAGCCTGAATCCCCTGCGGTCCTTCTATTACATCGTACTCGACCGGTTGCCCCTGTTTCAGGGTTTTAAAACCCT
>JAJDBD010000101.1 GCA_029261575.1 Nitrospinaceae bacterium
GTTTGCTTTGAATATCGACGAACATTCCTTGCAGGCGGAAGCGCTGTCGTTCATTTTTATACTGCTCGGCGCCGGATTCTTTACCTGGTCCAGGCGCCTGCAATCCAGAATTCCGCAGGAGGCGGTGATTGGAATTGTCTATGTCGTCGGTTCCGCCGCCGCCATCCTCGTTGTCAGCAAACATGTACACGGAGCGGAACATATCAAGAGCCTGCTGAACGGATCAATTCTCTGGATGAGTTGGGGAGGGATCGGCAAACTTCTTGTCGTGTCCCTGTTGGTGGCGGGATTTCATTGGAAGTTTCGCGAACGGTTTCTGGCTTTATCAAAAAACTATCGCAACCCAGACCCGAAGGATAGATCCCTCGCGTTTTGGGATTTCGCGTTTTATTTTTCCCTGGGGCTGGTGATCGTAACGTCTATCGAGTCGGCGGGTATCTACCTCATTTTCACCTTCCTGATCGTCCCGGCGGTTTGCAGTTCCCTGTTTTTTGAAACGTTCCAACGGCAATATGTTTTCGGAGCGTTCCTGGGAATCGCAACCAGCCTGACCGGGTTGTTCGTTTCCTATTTCTGGGATCTTCCTACAGGCTCGACACAGGTGTGTGCCTTTGGATTCGCATTTCTAATTTCTCTGGGATTTGGAAAGACGGGGGGGAGCCGCGTTTAATCTTCGCTTTGGGCCTTTGAGTCGGGCGACTCTTTCTCGGGTTTTTCCGGCATTTCAAAGTTAATCAAACTTTGTTGCCCGCGAGAGGACAGGCCTTTTCTTCGCGTACTTTTTAGATAATCCTTGATCCCGGTTTTTTTGTCCGCGTCGGAGTTTTTTTTTAATTCCGCATTTTCCGGATTAGTATCTGGCATTTTAAGAGAACCTCTAATTCCTACACGGACGCCAGACTGGCCAGGCGTTCAAGGATATTCTCTCTTTCATGGTGCCCCAGGTACAACAAGCCGTCGGATAAAGAGTAGTTGTGGGGAAAGGTCATCACCTCGCGGCTGATTTTTTCCACCACGCCCTGATAAACCTGAGTCGCCTGTTCCGCAGTCATCCCCGTGCCTATGTCGTAGGAATAACCGAGCGCCAAGTCGTGCTCCGGCGGAATATGCAGGTTGGAGAGGCCCCAGCGCGATGGATTTTTTTCCATGGGCGTTCCCGTTTCAAAATCGAATTGCGAGGCGATGCAGGAAAATCCCGGCGAATCCAGCATCTTCTGATTGTTCAGAACAAAATTGACGGAATCCATCACCTCGTCGTAGGTTTCCGTGGGGAAGCCGACGATCAGATAAAAATGCATGGCGATGCCGATGCGCAAGCACTCTTCGACCGTCTTGTCGATCACCCATTGGTCCACGCCCTTGTCCATGGCGTCGAGCACTCGTTGGTTGTAGGACTCCAGCCCGAAAATCAGTTTGCGGCATCCCGACTTATACAACAGCTCCATCCGGTTGTCCGTGAGCAGGCTCTTTTCAAATTTCAACTCGCCGGTCCACTGCACGTCCACCTTCTCCTCGACCAGTTTGCCGGCAAAGGTTCGCAGGAAATTGATCGGCAAGGCCTCGTCCGTAAAAAAGAAATAATTACAGCCGTACTTTTCCTTGAGGTTTTTAAAGTCGTTGACCACCGTTTCAGCGTAACGGACGTGAAAATCTATATGGTCGAAGGGGATGGAGCAAAACGCGCATTTCTCCCAATAGCATCCGCGCGAACCCATGACGGGCAATACCCGCTCCGGGGTCAGGTAGAGATCCAAAGGCATGCCGTCGAAACAGGGGGTGGGCAATTCGTTCAATTCCTCTTTGGCAAACGGGCGATTGACCTTTATCTGATCTCCGGCTTGCCAAATCAGGTTGGGAACTTTGGACAAGTCGCCGTCGCCGCGCAGGCTTTCAACCAACCTCAGTAGCGGCGTTTCCCCTTCGTGAACGATGAAGCTGTCGACGAACTTAAACAGCGGACTGCCCTTTTCCAAACGCGTCACCAGTTTGGTGAACACGCTTCCGCCTACGGTGATATGAATCTCCGGCCTGGCCTCTTTAACCAAATGCGCCAGGGTGAGGCCGGGAATGACCTGCTCGACGGAGGTGATGGATATGCCCAGGATATCGATATCGTTCGACAGTATGGAATCCAGATATTTGTTTTTGTACAGGTCGTAAAAGAAATTCTCTTCGGGACGACTGAACGAGTCGATGATTTCTCTGGAGGAATACGGGGAAAACCGCAACTGACTGCCGATGACCGTCAATTGAGAAGGAGAATAAGGAGCGAGAATATTGTCCAGCCAAACGTCGATAATCTTCAAGCTCTCCATGTAGCGCTCGACGTCGTAAAAATCCTGGCACCGCAGGGAGGCTTTAGCGGGACCGATCTCGTCCTTCAACGCCGGGATGATCTCATCCGCCTCGCGCAGTTTGGCCAGCTTTTCGCTCTCGCGGTCGTTGCGCAAAGGACGGGAACTCAATTCGCGCAACTGGGATTGAATCCGACCGTATAGCTCTTGCGTGGTTTCGTCCCAGGTACAAAGATCGTCGAGAAGCTCAATCGCCAGATCGCGTTGCACGACGTCCTGGATTCCGTGCTTGTTCAAATACGCCTTGAGCGACGGCAGGCTGAGATAAGGTTGCGATGGATGCCAGGAGGATGGAAATACCAGATAAATCATTTATTCACCTGAGAATTCGTAGTTACCGAATTCATGGAAAGTTTTTAAAATCTTCAGGGTTTTGGGGCCATGAACACCAGCATCACCAATTGCTCGTTAGTGTGGTTGGTCACTCCATGGTCCTCCCCCGAAGGCGCCAGGGTGATTTCATTCTCTACAAGTTCCTTTTCCGTAGAACCCACGGTCACCCGACCGCTTCCTTTAATCACGTAATATATTTTATCCGAGCCTTCATGGGAATGCACTTTTTGAAACTGCCCCGGCTCGAAACAGTAGACGTCGCAAAAAAATTTATCCGTATCGAAAAGGCCGACCTTGTTTAATTTTTCCGGGTTGAAAGCGATGGAATCTTTAACGTTAATAATTTTCATAAATGGCTCGGAAAGTGTGGCAGGCGGCGCGTCCAAATTGAAAGTTTATCGCGGAAAATACGCCTGAAACGCCAACCAACATTGATTTCTTTTAGTTTAGGGATATTATCATATTGGAGCCTGTAACCGCCAACAAAAATGGGACGGCGAAATCAAGACGGCTGATAAGGTGTTGACAGGAAATTTCAAATCAATTAACTTGATCTAAGAGCGGGCCAAGACCCCGCAAATCAAAAAAGTCTGGTAATTCAAACGACATAAAAGAAGACAACGGGGCGTGGCGCAGCCTGGATAGCGTACCTGACTGGGGGTCAGGTGGTCGGAGGTTCAAATCCTCTCGCCCCGACCATATAATGCCGCGAACATATCCGCGGTAAAGAACTGAGCCGCTCCGCTTCCGCCCTTGGAAGCGGGGCGGGTTGAATTTTCATAACGTGGCGTCTCTCTGTCTTCCTGGTTTTACGCTCTAACTATCTCGATAATCCAACCCAGAACCCGTACCCGCAAAGAAGGCTTTTCAAACAGGGTTTGAAACGTAACTATTTGAATGAGAAACGCTTTTTAAAATCGCGCCGAAAAAAAAACGGGAATAAGCCATCCGCAAAACGCCTCTAAACTATAGAGGAAGGATCTTTCTTAGGTAACGCCAATTATAGGAATAACTTCCATGAACGACGAATTGAAAAATATATTGATCGCCATCCCCGACGATTCATACGCCGATATGTTGGCGGAGATTATCTGCGGGCTGGGGCATATTCCCATCATATCCAAAAATAGAAACGAGGCCCAGGCGTATATTGACAGCTCGCTTCCCATCGCCGCAGTGGTCGCGGACTGGGAACTC
>JAJDBD010000102.1 GCA_029261575.1 Nitrospinaceae bacterium
CGGTTGAAAATTTTGTCTACGTTTCTCAGCTGATTTTTTATATCGAACGCCGCCCGCAATTCTTTGGGCGAAAGGCGTTTGGCGACGTCTTTGTCCGCTTCCAATAGTTCGCGAAAATCCGCGCCTTCTTCCCAGGCCTGCATGGCGTTTCTCTGCACCATGCGGTACGCGTCCTCGCGCAGGACGCCTTTCTGAGTCAGCGCCAGCAAAACGTTTTGCGAAAACACCAGGCCGCGCGTTTGCTCCAGATTGCGTTTCATGTTCTTCGGATACACCACGAGATTTTCGATCAGGCGCGTCGTGCGGTCCAGCATGTAATGAATTAAAATTGTGCTGTCCGGACCAATCACCCGCTCGACAGACGAATGGCTGATATCGCGTTCGTGCCAGAGCGGCATGTTCTCCAGAGCCGCCATCGCGTTGCCGCGCACCACGCGGGCCAGTCCGCTCATTTGCTCCGAGACCACCGGGTTGCGCTTGTGCGGCATGGCGGACGATCCCTTTTGTCCCTTGGAGAAAAACTCCTCCGCCTCCAGCACCTCGGTGCGTTGCAAATGCCGGATCTCGACGGCGATCTTGTCGAGCGATCCCGCGATCACCGCCAGCGTGGTGAAATACTCGGCGTGCCGGTCGCGCTGGATTACCTGACTGGAAACCGGCGCCGGTTTCAGTCCCAGTTTCTTACAAACGTGCGCCTCCACGGCGGGGTCGACCGAGGCGAAGGTCCCCACCGCGCCGGAGATTTGCCCGACGGCGATGGTCTCCCGCGCCCGTTCCCAACGCTGGATGTTGCGTCCCGTCTCCTCGTACCAGATGGCCAGCTTGAGTCCGAACGTGGTCGGCTCTGCGTGAATGCCGTGCGAACGCCCGATCATAGGGGTGTTCTTATACTTGCGCGCCTGTTTGCGCAACACGCTGTGGAATTTTTTGAGGCTGGCCAAAATTAAATCCGCGGCGGCGGTCAACTGTACGGCGAACGCCGTGTCCACCACGTCGGACGACGTCAGCCCTTGATGAATGTAGCGCGACGGCGGTCCCACATATTCCGCGACGCAGGTGAGAAACGCGATCACGTCGTGTTTGACCTTGCGCTCGATCGCGTCGATCCGCGAGACTTTGAAATTGGCCTTGCGCTTGATCTGGGCGACGGCGGACTTGGGAATGCTTCCCTGCCGGGCCAGCGCCTCGCAGGCGGCGATCTCGATATCCAGCCAGGTTTGGAATTTGTTTTCCGGCTCCCACAGGGCGCCCATTTCAGGCAACGTATAACGATCGATCAACGGAGAGTTCCTCGCAAATTAAGGGTTCGATAATGTGGTTGAAGCGGCGGGACTAGTTCGTTAGAATTTTACTATATAGAAAATCCAATCTTAAACACAAAACGGACGTAAATCAATCATCCAGATGCCCCGTTCAGCTCCGTTCAAAATCTGTTTCGTTTGCCTCGGCAACATCTGCCGCTCCCCGCTGGCCCAGGGCGTGTTTGAAGACCTGGTTCGGCGCGAAGGCCTCGAAGGCCAAATTCAAATTGGCTCCGCCGGAACGGGAGGCTGGCACGTGGGCGATCCGCCGGACGCCCGGATGCAGGCCACCGCCAGGGAAAACGGTATTCAGATGACTTCGCGGGCCAGACAATTTCAGGCGGGCGATTTCCAAAAGTTCGACCTCGTTCTGGTCATGGACCAAACAAACGAAGAAGAGCTTCGCCGCATCTGCCCCAACCGGGAAGCCGAAAAAAAACTCAAACTGTTTCGCGACTTCGACCCGAAATCCCACGGCGATCCGGACGTACCCGATCCCTATTACGGCGGCGACGCCGGATTCGATAACGTTTTTAATATCGTCCAACGCGCTTGTCCCGAAATCCTGCGCCATATCCGATCTCATTTAGAGGCTTGATGCTTCAACAACTCACCGCCGTACTGCAATCGGTTTACGGCGCGTCCGTAAAAATTCAGTCAACGTCGTCCGTCGGCGGCGGAAGCATCAACCAATGCCAAACGTTGACGCTGAGCGATGGAAAAAAATTATTTTTAAAATCCCACGCCGCGCCGCCCCGGGGATTTTTTGCCAGGGAAGCGGAAGGATTGACCCTTTTGCGCCGGGCGGAAAAAGGCCCTCGAATTCCGGAGGTCGTAGCATTGGGACCGGGAGACAATTCCCAATTTCTGATTCTTGAATATCTGGAAGAAGCTGGAGCGGACGCGGAGTTTTACCCTCGCTTCGCGCGGGCTTTGGCCGAAATGCACGCTGTTACGCAGGAGCGGTTCGGTCTCGACTGCGATAATTTCATCGGCAAAACGCCGCAGTGTAACGATTGGGAGAGCGATGGACTGGTCTTTTTCCGCGAGCGCCGCATACGCTTTCAGCAGGAGTTGGCCCGCAAAGCCGGACGCCTGCCCAAGCCGCTGGACCAAAAACTGGACCGTTTGTGCGAACGCCTGCCGGACCTGCTCGACCTGACGGGCGAGAAACCCGCGCTCTGCCACGGCGATCTGTGGTCGGGAAATTATTTTTGCGATGTCGACGGTCGACCTTGCATTTTCGACCCCGCCGCTTATTACGGACTGCGCGAAACCGATCTTGCGATGACGCAACTGTTTGGCAGTCCGCCGCAAAAATTTTTCGACGCTTACAACGAAGCGTTTCCATTAAACCCCGGCTATTCCGAGCGCCGCGAAATTTATAACCTGTATCACTTGCTCAACCACCTCAACCTGTTTGGCGGCTCGTATTTGTCCTCCGTTCAGCGAACCGTCGATCAATTCATTTGAAGAACATCCAACCCTGGGAGTCGATTCATGATCCGATCCGCCCTTCCAAAAACCTTCGCCCGAAATTTTATTTTTCCAATTCTTATCGCGGTTGCCTTTTTATTGACCGGCGCAACCGCTCAGTCCGATTATGAAAAACTAAAATCCGAAGCGGAAAAATATTTTGCGGAAGGGTCCTTTGCCCGCGCCCACAAGTTTTATAAGCAGGCGGATCAAATAGAACTCGACCCCGCAAGCGAGCGCTGGGTGGACTTTCGCGTCGCCGATACGCAGTGGCGCGCGCAGGCCGCAACGCAAACCCACGACTCCACCATCGACGATCAGGCGCGCGACCAACTGCAATCGCTGATCCGCGATATCAAGCGCAAGGAAGAACAGGGCCGCGTCTGGGCCGAGATCAACGAATCGCTGGGCGATTTCTGGTGGATGCGAAAAAATTCCAAAAACTGGGGCATGGGGTGGAATCATTACCAGAAAGCGCTGGACTGGTGGGCGGGTTCCTCGGACCTCAAGGGCGCGCGCGAGCGCTACCTGAACATGGTTTGGAAAGCGTCAAACCCGCCCTGGTTCGGCCCGCATTACAGCTACGGAAACTACGGCAGTCTGCCGGTAAACGTCCTGGAAAACGCGCTGAAAATCGCCGTCTCCCCAAAAGAAAAAGCCCGCGCCAATTACCTGCTCGCCATGACCCTGCGGTATCAAGGCGGACAGTGGGATCGCTCTCGCCGGGTGGAGGCGGCGTTCGAGGCCGCCATTAAGGCCGGAAAGGACGCCGAGTGGATGGACGACGCCCTTTACCACTACGCCGAATGGCTGTCCTCTTACGGTCCGGCGCGAATCCTCGAAGACGGAAGCCGCATCCAGCGCCCGGACTACGTTAAAGCCGTAAAATATTTCCGCCGCATCCTGCGGGAATTCCGCAAGGGCGAAACGCGATTTTTCAATCAAGCGAAACAAAACGTCCAGAACATCGTCTCGCCCGTCGTCGGCGTGCGCGTGTCCAACTACTTCATCCCCGGATCGGAAATTCAATACCACTTCAACTGGCGCAATGTGAAGCGTCTGGACTTCGCCCTGTACGAACTGGACATGACGCGGGACCTGGATTTCTCGCACAACTCCAACCGGGACTTCATCCAGAACGCGCGACCGCACTCCTTGAAAAGAATCCGCGAATGGTCGCGCGCCACCAAAGACGACGGGACGCACATGCCCGGCAGCGGAACGCTCCACCTGGATAAAAAACTGCCCATGGGCGCGTATTTACTGACCGCCTCGGGCGGCGGGAAAAACGCGCAGGACCTGGTCCTCGTAAGCGACGCCGCTCTGGTTTTAAAGAACGCCAAAAATCGCTCGCTGGTTTATCTGGCGGACGCCTTCGACGGCTCGCCCATCCCGAAGGCCGAGGTCAAACTCTGGTCCTATAACCACACGCGCAACAAATGGCGCTGGCGGGAGCAAACTGAAACCACCGACAAGCAAGGCATGGCCGAATTCAGCATCCGCCCCTCGGACAGCGGAATCACGCAATTCGCCGTCGCAAAAATCGGCGACCGCCAGGCTCTCGTGCGTTCCAACAGCTATTACCGCTCCCCCAACCAAAACGACGTCTGGAAAGTTTACGCCTACACAGACCGACCGGCCTACCGTCCGGAAGAAACCGTGCACTGGAAAACCACGGCGCGCATCTACGACGGCTCGGTCTACTCCACCCCGTCCGGCAAAACGCTGGAGTACGAAATTCACGATCCCAGAGGAAGCAAGATCGACGACGGCGAGGCGCGGTTGAACGATTACGGAAGTTTCTGGGGAACCGTCGATCTAACGAAAACCATGCCGCTCGGCGCTTACCAAATTCAGTTTTGGGACCGGGGCAAAAAGCATTTCGTCGGTCAGGCGCCGCTTTTTCGGCTGGAAGAATACAAGCTCCCGGAGTTTAAGGTGGCGGTAACCGTTCCCGAAGAAAACGGTAAAAAGAAAACGTTTCTATTGGGGGAGACGGCGCTGATCGACGTTCAGGCGGACTATTATTTCGGCGGACCCGTGGCCAACGCGACGGTGGAAGTCGTCGTCTACCAAAAACCTTTCAACCATTACTGGCGCCCGGCGCAACCCTATCCCTGGTACTACGAGGACATGCGCGTCCGGAATTATTATTACGGACGCGGTCAGCAGGTGAAACGCGAAGTCCTGAAAACCGACGCCCTGGGCAAGGCCAAAATCAAACTGCAAACCCCGGCGAGCCAGGGGCAGGACCTGGAGTATGTGATCGAGGCGCGGGTGACCGATTCTTCCCGCCGCGAAATCGTCGGTCAGGGAACCGTGCGCGTTTCCAAACAGCGGTTCTTCGTGTACATGAACCCGGCGCACAACCTGTACCGTCCCGGCGACAAGGTGACGGTGAAACTGAAAACCCTGGACGCCAACGGGCAGGCGCTGGCCGCCAAGGGCAAGGTGAAACTGACCCGCGAAACCTGGGTGGAGATTTGGCTGGACCCCCAGGGGAAAGAGGTTCGCGGGGACGCGTTGAAAAAAATTCGCGGCGAACGTTCCATCTTCCCGCCGCCGCCCGCTCCGGGCGGTCAGGGATGGAGGCACAAGTTCCAGGGTTATGAACACGAGGAAATCCGGACCGTGTCGGTCAAAACCGACGCCGAGGGCGAGGCAGAATTTACCTTCACGGCGGAACGCGAGGGCTTCTACCGCGCCTCTTGGTTCAGCCGGGCCAAGGGCGAAGCGCCCATCGCTTCCGAAACGACGGTCTGGGTCGCCACCAACGCGACTTCGGAGTTGGGCTACCGGCACGGCGGACTGGAAATTATCGCCGACAAGGACACCTTCCAGGCCGGACGCAAGGTTCCGGTCATGATCACGGTTCCGACCAATGATCGCTGGGTCTGGTTCAGCGTCGAGGGCGACGATTTGTACAGTCACCGCCTGGTGCACGTGACGGGAACCGTTAAATTGATCGAACTGGATATCGAGGAAAAACACACGCCCAACATTTTTCTCAACGCCGTCATGGTCGGCGACGCGCAGTTTTACCAGACGTCGAAGCAGATCGTCGTTCCGCCGGAGCGCAATTTCCTGAAGGTCAAGGTGGAGGCCGACCGCGAGGCCTACGAGCCGCGCGAAAAGGGCACGTTCATAGTGACGACCCTGGACCACGAAGACAAGCCGGTCGCAGCCGAGGTCGCGCTGGCGCTGGTGGACGAGTCGGTGTTCTACATTCAGGAGGACATGGCGGGCGATCCTAGAAAATTTTTCTTTGGGACCAAACGTGGGCAACGGATTTCTACCTTGAGTTCCCTGCAAATGAAATCATTTATTCGTTGGGAAGAGGACGACGAGGGTCAGCTTAAAAATGAAACCCGGTATAGGCAGGGAAACTTTAACGGTCGATTTGACGACAAAGACGAGGTAGGCAGAAAACTAAAGCGGGACGCGCCCGGCAAATCCCGGATGGTCGCAAAGTCCGCTGGATTGGGGGCCGCCATGGATTCCATTGAATCCAAGGAATCCGTTTCTCAATTCGCGCTGGAAGAGTCTTCGAATGCTCCAGCCAGCGTTGTTGAGGGGGAAGCCTCTCCGGGTTCAACGGTCCAGGTGCGCAATGATTTTCGTTCCACGATGTTCTGGCAGGGGGACGTGCATACCGGGAAAGACGGTACCGCGCGGGTGGAAGCGAAGTTTCCCGATTCTTTGACGCAGTGGCGGGCGACGGCGCGCGCCGCGACGACGAAGAACCAGTTCGGAATCGCCCAGTCGGAGGTTCGCACCCGCATGCCGTTGATCGTTCGCCTGCAGGCGCCGCGATTTTTTGTCGAAGGCGACGAGACGGTGGTTTCGGCGGTGATCAATAACAACACCGACGAGAGTCTCACTGTTTCTCCCGCGCTGAAAGTTTCCGGCCTCACGGTTCTGGGTTACCTTTCCGGCGGCAAAACCAAAAAGGGAACGCCTCCGGCGTTGAAAGTGGAGGCGGGCGCCGAGGCCCGCGTCGACTGGCGCGTGAAATCGGATCAGCCGGGCGAGGCGCGCCTGCGCGTCGACGGCCAATCGAAGAAGTACGCCGACGCCATGGAAAAAAGTTTCATCGTCCACGAACATGGCGTGGAAAAATTTCTCGCCAAATCCGGCAAGCTCAGGGAACAGAAAATTGCATTTGACCTGACTCTGCCGAAGGAACGGCGCGACGGTTCCACGAGCATGACCGTGCAGGTTTCGCCCAGCCTGGCGGTTTCGCTGTTGGACAGCTTGCCGTATCTCATCGATTATCCCTACGGGTGCACGGAGCAAACCATGAGCCGCTTTTTACCGGCGGTGATTACGATGAATACTTTGGAGTCTATGGGACTTGCGCCGGAGGACGTCGCGGGCCGGATGTTCGGCGGGATCGAACCGCAACACGCGGACAAGACCCATTCCAAGGGCAAAAAGGATCTTGAAAAGTTACGCTCCATGGTCAATGAAGGACTGGAACGGCTGTACGACTTTCAACACGGCGACGGCGGTTGGGGCTGGTGGAGGAAGGGCGACAGCGATTTGTTCATGACGGCCTACGTCTTGTGGGGACTTGGCCTGGCGAAGGAATCCAAAATCGAAGTGGACGGGGCGGTGGTCGCGCGCGCCTTCGATTTTCTGACCAACAAACTGGTGGAGGAGGAATTGAACTACGACCGGCAGGCCTGGGCCTTGCACGCCGTCTCCACCGTGCATCGCGTTTATGATTATCGGGGCGTTCACAAATATCAAAAGAAGGCGTTCGACAATCTCTGGGACAACCGGGAAAAATTAAACGCTTACACGCGCGCGCTGTTGACGCTGAGCGCGGTGAATTACGGCTGGGGCGACAAGGCGAAAATCCTGGCGCGCAATTTGGAAAACGGCCTCAAGCGATTCGGCTCGGGATCGCAAATCAATCCGGACTTGAAAGGCAACGCCGGCCTTGGAGGGGGAGAAGTGGAATCCGCTCATTGGGGCGCGGACGGGATTTACTACCGTTGGTCGGACGGCGGCGAGGAGGCGACGGCCTTCGGACTCATGGCGCTGTTAGCCGTCGATTCAAAAAATCCGCTCGTCGAGCCGGTAGTCAACTGGATGATCCAGAACCGGCGCGGAGCGCAGTGGAGCAACACGCGGGATACGGCGATCAGCGTGCTGGCGTTGAACAAATATCTGTTGAAGAGCGGGGAGCTTTCTACCGACCTGGAATACGAATTGCTCGTGAACGGCCATACCGTGGCGCGTAAAAAAATCTCGCCAGAGGACGTCATTGCCGCGCCCAGCGTGTATCCGGTCGAGCCGGAATTTATTAAAGAGGGCGCCAACCGGATCGAGATTCTAAAAATATCCGGGAAGGGTCCGTTGTATTTTTCCGCGCGCGCAAAATTTTTCAGCCTGGAAGAACCGGTGACGCCCGCGGGCAACGAGATTTTTGTGCGTCGGCAATATTACAAGCTGGAAGGTCGCCCGACTTTATTGAAGGGATACGTTTACGAAAAGAAACCGTTGAACGACGGCGACTCCATCGTCAGCGGCGAGCGCGTGGAAACGGTGATCACCGTCGAGAGCAAAAACAACTACGAATACCTGGTGTTCGAGGATTTGAAACCGGCGGGATTCGAGGCCGTGCAGTTGCGTAGCGGGGAAAACCTTTACGCGAAGGAATTGAAATCGGGAGCGGTCGCTCGCAAATTCAAAAAGAAAAGAGCGGGACGGAAATTATCCAACCGGGTCGAGGAGCCGTTGGACCACACCGGGCGGCAACGCTGGGTGCATCAGGAACTGCGCGACCGCAAGGTGGCGATGTTCGTCGACAAACTGCCGGAGGGCGTGTGGGAGATTCGTTACACGTTGAGGGCGGAGGTTCCCGGCAGGTTTCACGCCTTGCCGGTGATGGGACACGCCATGTACGTTCCGGAAATCCGCGCCAACGGGAAAGAGATTCGCGTGCGCGTGAAAGACCGCCAAGCAAGCGCCTGGGGGCAGTAAAAAACTTTAGACAGGATTAACAGGATAGAAATCAAGAAAAGATATCAGGCCATTTCAAAACGCCGGACTTTGATTTTTCTCGCGCGTTTTTCGGCTTGCGCCAGATCGTAAGCCATCTGTTGCCGCAACCAGCTATCAGGACTGCCGCCGAAGCCTTTGGACAGCCGGACCGCCATGTCCATGGATATGTTGGAATGGCCGTTTAAAAGCTCGGACAACGCCTTGCGGCTTACGCCCAAACCCTTCGCGGCGGCGGTGACCGTCAGGTTCAAGGGTTCCAGGCACAGTTCACGGATCGCTTCGCCGGGATGCGGCGGGTTTTTCATCGGCACGGTTTAATCCTCCTCAATGGTAATCAATTAGGTCAACGTCGGCAGCGTCGCCATTTTCATCGAAACGAAAAATAATGCGCCAGTTTCCCGAGACGTCAACCGCATGAAATCCTTTCAATTTTCCCTTCATGGGATGAAGCCGCAAACCCGGCAAATCCATGTCGGCGGAATTTGCGCTTATATCCAGACGCGCCAATATTATCCTTATCCGCTTGATATGATTCTGCCCGATTCCCTTCGTTTCGCCGTTCTCATAAAAAAGTCTCAACCCCTTATGCCGTATTTTTCGAATCATTCCAAATTATAACCTATTACGTTACAGGTATCAACCATTGGCCGACCGGCGTATGATTTCAAAATCCTTCGCGACCAGGACGTTGAACGCAAACTCGACGGCCTTTTTCACATCGCCGCTGAACGGAATCGTTCTTTCAATATCCACAGGGACGTCTCTGGTTACATATAAGAACTATTTTTGTTTCTTTGCGGATTCAATAATGTCGCGAAGATGATCTGCAATTTCTTTGGGTTGGACCTTCAATTCCTCCTCGCAGATTTTCATCACTTTAGGATGTTGCCTTGCATTCGACTGGAGAGACCATTTTGCCGCGCCGCCGATGAGCATTTTACGTCTGCTGTCTTTGGCGTCTAGCCAAACCAATGTGGATATGATTCTCCGGACTGGCGGGGATGCTCCGGAGGCAAAAAAGCCTCCCCATAAAGCATCCAGAACCCATGGGCCTTGGATCAAAGGTATTTCCAAAAGCGGCGTTGGAGAGGTTTTGAGTAAGTGGGCGAGTTTTTCTTTCAAACCCGGATGTTTATCAAGGATTGGGTCGATCCATTCTTGCGTATTGTCCAGATCAGCGAACCATAAGCCGTAAACAATTACGTCCAAATGTTTTTCATTTAACGAATCCAAATTCTGAATCCATCCAGCCTTCTCATCGGGATAGTTTTGAAACGCGCTTGCAAGAAAACCAAATACAGGCGGCTTAGCGCTGTTGTTATCCAATACTCCGCTGGAACTCAGGTATTTAATCGCGGGAGGCAACGTTTGAGGTTGGGGATTAATATGGTAGTTGTCCATCCATTTTTCAATGTCTTCTGCAGATTCAAAATTTTGTTCCGCTAATGCGGAATCGGCTATCAACAATAGCGCCATCAAGCATGTAAAAACTCTAAACATAGCTCCCTCCCCCTACTTCTCTCTTCCGATCATGGCGTCGGAGATTTTGTCGAGGGCGGATCGTTTCTTCGGGTCGGCGCCGGGCGCGGGTTTGGTTTTCTCGCGCCCTTTATAGTCGTAAAAAGTCGAGTCGCCGACCTGCACGCCGTCCTTGAATTTGCGGATATCCATCGGTTTTCCGTCTTCGTAAAATCGCTCCGACGCGCCGTGCTTCTTGCCGTTTTTATAATTCGACCGCTCTTGCACTTGCTTACTCTCCGCGAAATAGTCCACCAATTCGCCATGCAATACGTCGTCGGCGTAGTGCATGATCCGCGTCGGCAATCCCGTCGCCGGATCGTAAATCATGGACTTGCCGTGTAGTTTGTCGTTTTTATATGTTTGATGAAGGGTGATTTTGCCGTCCTGATAGTTGATGAAATCGCCGTTCTTCTTGCCGTTTTTAACGATCAT
>JAJDBD010000103.1 GCA_029261575.1 Nitrospinaceae bacterium
ACCCGTCCCCCGGTTTTGAATTTCCATTTGACCGCGCCGTTTTCCGGATCGAGCGCGTAAAAGGTTCCGGCGTCGGTTCCGATATAAAGGTTGCCGTGCCCGCCCACGGCGGACGACCGGATGGAGCCTTCCAGTTGTGCGGTCCATTCGACGCGGAGAGGGAGGTTTGGCCCCGAAGGTTCGTATGCCCAATGCGCGGGATTTTTCCGGTCGGTGAACCATTGATCGGGACCCGGTCCGGAGGCGCAGGCGGAAACCAGGCAAACGGCGACTATGGCGAAAAGGCAATTTTTAAACATGAAAACTCCCAGGAAAAATTTTGGAATGCACAGTCTGTCAATTTCTATAAATCCGCCGGGCGGCGTCCCGCTGGGCCGGACGAGGAACCGCGATCACAGAGAGTTCAGGTCGTTGATGTATTCCGCGTCCGGGTCGACGTACATGGCGGCCACGCGGTAGGGGTAGTCGGGATCGTCGGTGGGGAAGCAACGCAGGGACTCGGCCTCGATTTCCGTTTCCTGGAATTTTTTGCATCCAGGGAACATCACGTAAAAGCGGGCGGACTCCGGAAACTCCTCTTCAGAGAGCAGGGAAATTCCGCCGACGCTCACGTCGATAATCTCCGCCAGACCCAGAGTCGACTCGCCCGCCAGAGACACCTTGCGTTTGATCTGGATTCTCGGGAACACTCTTTTGTCGTCGCTCATAGGAACTTGTCGGCCAGCGTGCGCGCTAACGAATCAGACTAGATAATTATTTTTGGAGAATGGTCAGGAGAGATTTTATCGCCTTCGGAAACAAAATCAAGGGATAAAATTTTGCAGGCAATCCCCCGGCGGCCATATGTCAGGCTGACCGGCAAGGCGCCGGGTTGGGGCCAGCGTTTTAACATGGAAGCTATCCGTGGTTGCGGGTCTTCAAGCCAGGACGTTGATGCTGGAGCCGCGCGGTTCTTCCGGGGGGAAAAGGATGTTGGGTTCGGATTCGGGGGCGATGGTTTCTTTCACAAACCCGGTCAGGGGAACGTCGGGCGTCGCGGCGCTCAGTTGCGGGCCGCGCACCGTGTTGGGCTGGATCTTCACGGAACCTTGCGGATCGGCGCCGTTGTTAATCGTCACCCCGGTAGCTCTATTTAATTCCGACAGCCGCGACTTGCCATTCAAATCGCCGACGCCCTGGATTTCCGGCATGTTTAACTCTCCATGAACGCGAACCGCCCCGCTAACCCGCGCGCGGGTTTGGGGTCGCAAACTATCCCGGCAATATACCTTGTCTGATTAAAATTTATAGACCGCCGCCGGTTTTGTCAATAGCCCTGCAACGGTTTGATTTTTCGGCGCGCCACGGCGCAAAGGGAATTAAAAAACGCTACAAAACCTCGCCCGCCTGTGCCAAAATGGTTTCGGCTTCTTAAAACCCGTTGGGCAAACCGATCAAAATGCGACGAAAGCGAACACAATCATGAGCGTCGATATCAACGACCTGGTCCTGGGCGATATTCAACTTTCCTCCTTGCCGGAAGTTTTTTATCAGCTAAAGGAAGCGCTGGAGACGCCGGACGTCTCTTTCGACGAAATTGGCGAAATTATTAAGCATGATCCGCCGCTGACGGCGCGGATGCTGAAAATCGTCAACAGTTCCTTTTACGGCTTTCCCCAGGAAATCGAAACCCTGCCGCACGCGCTTTCGATCATCGGCATCGACCAGCTTTCGGACCTGGTATTCGCCACCACGGTGCTGGGCCGCTTCACGGGCGTGCCGCCGGAGGTCATCAACGTAAAAGCCTTCTGGAAGCACAGCATCTGTTGCGGATTGGGCGCGCGGGTGATCGGCTCCATGCTGGACGGGTACAACGACGATATCGTTCTGGGCCGGCTGTTCATCGCGGGTTTGTTGCACGACATCGGTCGGCTCGTCGTCTGCAAACGCCTGCCCAAGGAGGCCAAGCAGGCCTACGAACTGTGCAACGAAAAGGGGATTATGTTGGTAGAAGCGGAACAGGGGACTTTCGGACTCGACCACGCCCAGGTGGGAATGGAACTTTTAAAAGCCTGGAACCTGCCGCCCAAACTGTCCAACATCGTCCGACATCACCACGACCCCAACCAATACGGAAGCGACGACAAGGAAGCCGCCATTTTGTACGGCGCGGACGTGATCGCCTACTCGCTGGGCCTGGCGGGAAGCGGGGAATGCCATCCTCCGAAGATCAACGACGTCGACTGGGGAAACCTGGGGCTGAACCCGGCCAAGGACATGCCCAAGGTGTTGAACCAGATCAAAAACCAGTTCAACGAAACCGCCAAAACCTTCCTGCACGGGGTATGACTGCTCGCCGCAGGGGCAGTTAGCGTAACGTTTAAGGGAAACGGTTCAAGAGTCGGTGAGTTTGCGGCTCAAATTATTGAGTCCAGCGTCACGCTGACTGCTCGCCGCAGGGGCAGTTAGCGTAACGTTTAAGGGAAACGGTTCAAGAGTCGGTGAGTTTGCGCCTCAAATTATTGAGTCCAGCGTCACGCTGGCGGCGAAGCGCCGAAAAAACTTGGACAGGATTTACAGGATAACGATAGAGAGTTTAATAATTCTTTTGGCTGTTTAAATAATTTGTCTTGTTTATCCCGTCAATCCCGTCAAAATTTTTGAAGTTTTCAGATGAAGCTACCCGTGTTCATTGGTGGTTTCCAAACAAGAGATGAACGGTCATGAGCGCCTACAGTTCCTGCGGCGAACGGCCGCGGGCCATTGTCCGGGAACCGGGAAAATCATTTTCCAAAGCCCTTTCCACTCACCCGCGGAAAAACTCCATTGATTACTCTATAGCGCTCGCTCAACATAAAGGCTATGTCGAAGCCCTCCGGCGCGCCGGTCTGGACGTCGTCCGATTGGACGCCTTGGAAGAATTTCCCGACGGACCTTTTGTGGAAGACGCTACTCTCGTCGTCGGCGACCAAGCGTGGCTGTGCTCCATGGGGGCGGGTAGCCGACGGGGCGAAACCGAATCCGTTTCGACGGCGCTCCGGCGCTTTCGCGATGTGGAACCCATTCCGCCTCCCGCGTTTATCGACGGCGGCGACGTTTTGAATATCGACGGCGCGCTGTACGTCGGGCAATCTTCCCGAACCAACCGCGCGGCCTTGGAGTTTCTCGAAAAAAATTACGAGGGATCCGTGCACCCGGTTGCGGTTAAAGGCGGACTGCATTTAAAAAGCTCCGTGTCTTATCTGGGCCGGGGCCTTCTGCTGATCGCGCCGGACAACGTCGACGTCGAACCGTTCCAGGAGTTTGAGTGGATCGAAGCCAGAGCGG
>JAJDBD010000104.1 GCA_029261575.1 Nitrospinaceae bacterium
CAAAAACTTCCTCTTTAAAAGCCGTGCCAAAACTGGATATAATGGGCGCTGATCCTAATCCATCTTTAACCTGTAATTAAATCGTCGCCATGCTGGCTCTGGGCAACAGTCATAATTTGCATCACCAGTCCGCTCCATCCAACGGAGACTCTCCTGCGGTGAATGGGTTTTCGTCGGGCAATGGGAGTCTCTCCGGGAATGGGTCCGTCGAAAGCCTGATAGAAGTTCTCCACAACCTGTTCCCCTGGAACTGGCGCGATCCGGAGGCTTTTGAAAAAGGGATTCGCCTGAACATCCAGGGCGGGCGGCAAGCGGCGGTTGAAATTTTCGAAGACCTGGTCGCGACCGAACCCGACGCGTATCCGGCCCATCATCTGTTGGGATATTTTTACGGGTGCCTGGGCATGGCCCGGGAGGAGATGGATTGTTATAAAAAAGCGCTGAAGCTGAAACCCGATTGCCCGCAAATTTTGCTCAACCTGGGCGTGGCTCACTGGCTCATGGGTAAAGAAAAAAAGGCGCTGGCCACTTTCAAGGAAGCCGTGGTTCTGGCTCCGGACTTTGCGATCGCCGACCATTGGCTAACCGTGAGCTTTGATCGCCTGGGTCGATACGGAAACGGAGACGACGCCAATGGGACAGGGTCCAAGGTCAAGACGCACGTGTTCAACAACGCCTGCAACCTGTTGGGCTATGCTTATATGGAATTCAAAATGCACCCGGCGGCGCGTCAGGCGTTTAAAAAAGCCGTGCGGATCAATCCCGACTCCGCCGAAGCAAATTACCAGTTGGGCGCTCTTCATATCAAGAAACTGCGCAATCCCAAGCGGGCGGCCAAATACCTGGGCCGGGCGGAAAATTTATTCATCAAGCAAAGCGATTTACAAAGCGGCGCCTTCGCGCATCAGTTGAAACGCCTGAAAGAGTTGGAGGGCGAGGACTGCAAATGGGCCGGCAACTGGCTCAAGGAGGGACTGAGGCTTCAGGGCGACGGCCGTTATCAGGCCGCGCTGGACGCTTACAAGGTGGCTCTTTGTTTTCAGAAAAAATTTGTCGAGGCCTATTACAATATGGGGATCGCTTACGGGTGCCTGGCGGACCTGGGGACAGAACCGATTGATCTGGCGATCGGGGCTTTTCAGAATTCCTTACGGATCAAATCCGACTTCATACACGCCCACATTGCTCTGGGCGCGTCCCACATCAAAAATAACGAACTGGATAAAGCGGTCGAGGTTCTCGAAGAGGCCGCGCGGTTGAAGCCTCCCATGTCCGAGGTTTCTTATTACCTTGGGGTGGCGCGCAGAATGTCCGGGCAATTCCCCGAAGCCGTCGACGCCCTGCAACGCGCCGTGCAGTTGAAATCAGACTCGGTGCAGGCTTATTACTATCTGGGACTTACTTACCTGGACATGGAGCGGTTTGCCGAGGCCCGCGCCGCCATTCAGGAAGCCGTCCGTATCAAGCCCGATTTTGCGGCGGGACACCACATGCTGGGCAATATCCTGTACGTTAAACTTGTGGATATTGAAAACGCCTTGACTCACCTTAAAAAGGCCGAGAAACTGTACCTTAAGATGGAGGACTACCAGCAGGCCTCCCGCGTTCGCCAGTTGTTGACCCTTCATAAAGAATAGTTTTTTTGTTGCGGGTATTTCGAATACCAATGAAACGCTCCTCCCTTCTTCATCATTCCCCTTCCTGGAGTTCTTTTGCCGTCGTGTTTTCGCTCGTGTTTTTATGCGCGGCGAACCCCGTCGCTCCTTCCGTCGAAAAACCGGAAAGCGAAGCCATCGCCCTGGCCGACCTGAGTTCCGACGAGATGGTGCGCCGCGCCCTGGCCGATTCCTTGTATTACGACTATGAAAAATGGTTTGCCCTGTTCAAGGACAAAGTGAAGGCGTTGGAAAGCGCTCCGCCGACCCTGGCCAACAAAATGGAGTTGATGAAGTATTATTTTTTCCTCGCCGGGTTGTACACCGAGTATTCCCACACCCTGGCGTTCACCAGCAAGTTCAGCGTCGCCTCCGTTAAAAAGGATTTTGAGTTCTACATAAAACAGACCAAAGCCGTCGCGCGGGAAATTCTGGATCGGCCCGGCCTCGGCGAAGCGCAAAAGGCGGACGCTTATCTTTATCTGGGCGCGTCCGAGGGGTATCTCGGAATTTTTGAATACGGCGCGGGACGTTTCATCAACGCCCTGATCAACGGATTTCAGGCGGACAATCATTTGGAAAAGGCTTTGGAGATCAACCCGGATCTGTTGGACGCGCATTTGGGTCTGGGGATTTACCGTTACGGCAACAGCCGCCTGGGAGGCATGGGAAACTTTATCATGCAGGGCGGGAAAGACCGGCGCCGCGAGGGCGTTCTGCACGTGGAACGCGCGATCAAGGAAGACGCCCTGACTCGTCCGCTGGCGTTAAAAACGCTGGCCTGGTTTTACATCTCCGAGCAAATCAATCCTAAAAACCGCGATCTTGCGCTCGACCATCCCATGTCAAAAGCCGTGTGCCGGAAAAGAGCCAAGCAAGTGATAAAAATTTTTGAAGACGTTTATTTCAAACCGGGAACCCGCAACGGCTTTGTCGGCAACAAGGACCTGGCCATGATGAAAGCCATTCAATACGTTTTGGACGGCGAGTATTCCCGGGCGGGGGAGGAATTTGAAAATATCATCGCCATCGCGAATTATCTGAAGCAAGAGAAAAATTATCCGGTCAATCCCCAGTTGATCGATACCGCGCGTCAGGGAAAACTGTTTAGCGATTTGATGGTGGGGGCTTCCTCGCCAGAGGGAAAGAGCCGGCCGTCCTGCGTCGCCATCAACAAGCAGATCGATTTTCTGGACGGCGGCGGCTCGTTCGTGGATTACGATTTTAAAAAAATCCAGTCCGAAATCCAGGACGTCTTCTACAATAATTTGACCCGCCTGTCCGGGGAATTAAAATGCTGACTCACCGCCGTATTGAATTTTTGGCAAAACGCGCGTTTGGTTTGTAAGGAAACCCTTCCGGCTTCGACCTAAGTTATAGTTTGTATAACGCCTGTTCGAGGTTCTAAGCGTGAAACGTTTTATCATTATAATTGCAGTGGGGCTGGTTGCGGCTTGGGTCGGCCTTTCGGGATTTGGCCGGTCCGGGTTTGACCTGTCCAAACATAGCATTCCCGTCGACGATATTCTGAGCGGCGGCCCGCCCAAGGACGGCATTCCCGCCATCGACCGTCCAGAATTTGTTTCCGCCGAAGAGGCCGGAAAATCATTTCTGAAAAAAACCGACCGGGTGATCGGCGTCGAAATAGGGGGCAAGGCCAAGGCCTATCCTATCAAGATTCTTAACTGGCACGAAATTGTCAACGACGCGCTCGACGGTCGCAGGATTGTGATTTCGTATTGCCCCCTGTGCGGGACCGGCATGGTCTTCGACGGCAAGTCGGCGGGCCGAAACAACACGTTTGGCGTTTCCGGATTGTTGTATCAAAGCGACATGCTGTTGTACGATCGCAAAACCGAAAGCCTGTGGTCCCAGATTAAAGGCGAGGCAGTGGCGGGCAAGCTCATGGGCAAAAAGTTGAGGCTCCTGCCTTCCACCCACACGACGTGGGAGGCTTGGCAACGCGATCATCCAAAGACCCTGGCTCTATCGACGCAAACCGGTCACTCGCGCAATTACGAACGCGACCCTTACGAAGGCTACGCGTCCAGTCGCGATATTATGTTTGACGTGAACCGGCAAAACCCGGTTTATCATCCCAAGGAATGGGTGGTCGGCGTGGAGACGGGTGGAAAAACCAAAGCTTATGCGTTCTCCGCATTGCCCAAAAACGGCAAGCCCGTCGAGGATAAAATAGGAGGGACGCCGGTAAAGATTGTTTACAATCCGAAGGCCCGGTCGGCCCGCGTTTTCGCCAAGGACGGAAAAGAAATTCCCTCGGTGACCGGATTCTGGTTTGCCTGGTTCGCCTTTCATCCCGACACCCTGATTTATGAAGGAAGCCGTCCATGAAAAAGAAGATATTTTTGGTCGCCGCGCTGGTTTCCGCCGCGCTGGTTTTTTATGTATTCGATCTGGGGCAGTACCTGACCCTGGCCAGCCTGAAGGCCAACCGGCAGACCCTTTTCGATTATTACGAGGCGAACGCCGCAACCATGGCGCTGGGCTATATTGGCGTGTACATCGTCGTCGTCGCGTTGTCGCTTCCCGGCGCCACCATCATGACGCTGTGCGGCGGCGCGATTTTTGGCGCCGGGAAGGCCACGCTGTTTATCAACATCGGCGCCACCGTGGGGGCGACGTTGGCGTTCCTGGCGGCGCGGTTTATTTTGCGCGACTGGGTGGAAGAAAAATTCGGCGGCAAATTGCAAAAATTCAATCAAGGGTTTTCCAAAAACGCTCTCAATTATATTTTGTTTTTGCGTTTGGTTCCCGTGTTCCCCTTTTTCCTCATCAATCTGGCGTCCGGCTTGACGCAAATTCCCCTGCGAACCTATGTGCTGGGCACCATGATCGGCATCATTCCCGGATCCTTTGTGTTCGCCAACGCCGCAAGCAATCTGGCCGCCATTGATTCGCTTTCCGGCATTGCCTCGCCGGGAGTGCTGGGCGCCTTCGCGCTGTTGGGCCTGTTTTCGCTGATTCCCACCTTCTACAAAAAGTACAAGGAAAAAGCTGCGTCCCCGTCGGTCTCCTGACCGGACGGACCCGCCCGCATTTAGGATTTTTCGGCGACCTGACAGTTCAATAAAGGAGTCGCAAAGATTCAAGCGACGGAAATGTTAACGCGGTGGACGCCCGAGGTTCCGGAAGGAAACGGGTCGCGCAGGTCGTCTCTCTGGACGCCGCCGTATTGGTCCGCGGCGCGCACCGAAAGTTGATAACGACCCGGTTTGTTAAATGATATGGGTACCGACCATCGCACCCAGGAATAATCGGAAAGCGGCGGCTCCAGTTTCGCCAGCGCCCAGGTTTTCTCGCCGTCGCTGGAAACCTGCACGTACTGTACGCCCCGGTCCCCGGCAAACGCGACGCCCTGCGCCAGAAGGGACCGCTGGAAAATCCAGTCCCCGTCTCGGGGATGGTCGATGCGGGAAAAAATTTTGACCCGCGCTTTTTTCGACCATCCGCGCTTTTGCCAATAACCTTCCCGGTCGTCCCGGCCAATTTCAATTTCGCGTATCCATTTCATTTGCTTGATTCCGTACAGCCCAGGAACGACGAGTCGTAACGGGAACCCGTGATCCAATGCCAATGGCCGACCGTTCATCTTAAGGGCCAGAAGCGCGGAGGAATGCCGGGCCTGCCTCAAAGGAATGCTGTCGTGGTAATCGTCCGCGCCCTTAAACGCCGCGACGTCTGCGAAGAATTCCGGGTCCGCCTCGTCCAGAAGGCTTGCGAGGGGTACGCCCTCCCACAGAGCGTTGCCGATGGCGCCTCCGCCGACGGGGTTGCCGATGCAATTGATCGTCGCGAACATTTTTATCGTTGGGCGCTTGAGGAGTTGAGGATAGGTAAAAACCAACTCGCGCTTCACCATTCCATGCAGGCGCAAACTCCACGTTTCGGGATTTTCTTTCAGGGACGCGGGAGGACCGGAATAGTCCTCAACGTAAAATTTTGAAACCGAGGTGATTTGCGAGGTGACTCGTCCAGCGTCGAAAACGCGCGGCGCCATCTGCGCCAGAGATTTTACCGGAGACAACAGGAATCCGAGGAAACTGTAAATCAGGAACCGCAGGAATTTTAGCCGGGTCATGACTTGGAATTATCAGGTGGAGGCGAATATCAAGCGACAGGTGGTTGCCAATTTGGAAGAGTCCGTTCAATCGCCAACCATTGCCCCAGGCGCTGGCCTGGCCACCCGCCGTGGGGGCAACGTTTTTGATTTGCAAACCCACTGTTGCCCGTAGAATTTTTCATTAAAATTACTCTTACTGGCCCCGGCGCCTCGCCGGCGCTCAATGCTTCAGGGCCTGCTTTATCTTTTCCTTGGCGGGCGGGCTGAGCGAAATATCCTGCTTCACGGCAGAGTCTTCCTCGCCCATGCTGGCGCACATCCGTTTGAGGGTTTCCAACTGGGTCTGGTAATTTTTGCAGGCGCCGCAAATGGTCAAATGAAACTTCAACCGGAGCCGCCTGAAAAAAGGCAGGTCGCGGTCCATTTGTTCGGAGACGAGGGCGGAGACGTCCCGGCATGAAAGTTTCATGAATTTTTCGAGAAACATGATAGATAGGGAAAAAAGTTTTTTCATTTTTTGTCAAACCACTTTGTTTCCAAGCATAGTTTGAGCTGATTTCTGGCCCGGTGAAGAATGACCCACAGGTTAGTCGATTGAATGTCAAATTCCTTACAAATTTCCTCCGAACTCAGGCCCTCAATCTCTTTTAAGACAAAAATACGCCGAAACTTATCCGAAAGCCCGTCCAGGCAACCCGCTAACACCCGCATCAACTCGGTATTTTCCGCCGCCTGAGCGGGGTCGGTTCCCCAATGTTTCGGCATTTTGTTCCAGGCGCCCAATTTATTGTACGCGTATTCCAGGGGATCGCCGTCCTCGTCCGACAACGAATCCAGGCGAACGTTCTTCTTGGCGTCGCGGTAATGGTCGAGGATTTTATGCTTGAGGATGCCGAACAGCCAGCTCTTTTCCGTGGAGCGCCCCTGAAAGGAATCCTTGGACTGCAGGGCCGACACAAACGCGGTTTGAACGATCTCTTCCGCCGCGTCCGCGTCGCGGACGCGCAACAGGGTGTAGCGAAACATCATGTCGCCGTACTGGTCAACCCATTGGTCGCTGTCAATTTTTTGAGAGTTCATAACGGTTTTGAACGCAGGTTTCGCCGACGGGTATGATCGCCTAGCCCGCCAGCTTCTCCTTGATTCCAACCTCGATCCATTGCTTGAAGAACGATTTTGCAATTCGCAGGGGATTGAAAGTGATATCCAGTTCGTGTTGCGCCAGATGAAAATCATCGACCTTGAGCGTGTCCAGATCGGTCTCGCCAAAAAGTTGGATATTTTCAAGATCCCAGGCTCCAAAATTTTTGAGTCGCGCGGCCTCTAGCGCAAAGACTTTTTCCGGAGGAACCCGGACGATCTCGGCCAATACACGGTCGAGCGCCGTCATGTCTTGTCCGGCGGCGAGTAAGCCCAGGGGATACGGGGTTCCCCCCATGGGACCGTTGCCTTCCATGGCCCGGACGCCGTCCACAATAGTCAGGCAGGGATTGACATGTCTGGCTATTTCCACGAGCATCTTTCCGAATTTGATTTTGTCGTTGCCCACCAGGCAATGGAGAACCGGTTTGCGTTTGCCGATCACGCATCCGAACAGGTTCTTGATGGACAGGGTGAGCGTCATTTGCCGATGGGATTTAAACTTGGGCAGGTTGACGATTTGATCGTAGTCCGTAAGGTTGCCGGCGATTTTAAGATGCGCGACATTGTCCTCGACGTCCAGCGTCTGCGGATTGGAGAACGGCGTCAGCCGGACTCCGTATTTATCGAGAATCGGGCCGTATCCGGCCTTGCGGGCGACGGCGTTCAAACTTCCCAGCGCGGGGCTGTCGCCGATATCGATCCGCGCGACGCCCAGGTCGAGAAGCGCGCGGCATACGGCTTCGACGACGACGGGATGCGTGGCGACGCATTGTTCCGGAGCGGCGGCTTTCAGCAGGTTCGGTTTCAGCAGGACTTTTTGGCCGGGACCGAATAATGGTTTTTCGGCGGAGAAAAGTTCGATCGATCGGCGAACGAAATTTTCAACTTCGTTCAGGGCGTAATTTTTTATTTTGCCGAGGCGGACTTTGGAGTTCATTCTTTAATGACAGATTGAGTTTGCGGCGAACCCGACGTCGCGACTTCCTCGCCGTATAACATTTTGTACACGCCGTAATTTCTCAATACATTTTTGACGTATTTTTTTGTTTCCGGATAAGGTATCAATTCCGGCGCCAAATCGGACTCGTTAAAATTATCCACTCGTTTGATCCAGCGTTGCAACGCGCTTGGGCCGGCATTATAGCAAATGAGCATGTGGATGGGATTATATTCAAATTGTTCGCCCAGTTCGTTCAAATAATGAATTCCCATTTGGATGTTTAGTCCGGGATCAAAAAGCCGCTCGACGTCGAACCGGTTTTCGCCCGTGTACTTTAACAGGAGGCGTTCTCCGGTTTGCGGCATGATTTGCATCAAGCCTCGCGCCCCCGCCCGGGACAGCGCCTTGGGATCGAACATACTTTCCTGCTGGATGATTCCGCGCACAAGATTCGGATCGACGCCCAGGCTTTCGGCCCGGCCTTCGATGATTCCAGAATAGGCCGGGGGATACAGGTTCTTCCAAAACCGAATCGATAGCTCGGATTCTTCTTCGTCGCGGGCGACGCCCCTGAACAAGTACAGAAGGCGAATGGACTCGGAATATGCCTCGGCGGCGTTGTAAAGTTCCGCCAACCAGAGGGCGCCGGATAAATTGCTTGAAATTCCTTTTGGCATGGAGCGCAATTCGTATTGAGCGTCCTCCATTAAACCCATGGAAATAAATTCGCGCGCGCGGACCCAGCGGGCCTGGTCCTTGGCGGCTAATTTGGGCCGGCTTGCTTTCGGACTTTGTGGGGCGGGCGCGTAGGACGCCTTGCGGATTTTTGGACCGGCGGACGTGAAAAGTAAAGTGGAGAGGCCATCGCCCATTTTATTTCGCGCCTGCAATCCATAAAATCCGAGAGGAAAATTTTGAATCAGCCGACTATAAACTTTTTGCGACTCCCGACCGCGTTCAAGTTTTTCCAACGCTTTGGCCCGCCAGAATAAATTCTCTTCCGCCAAATCTCCCTGAGGAAATTTTTCCGCATTGTCTTCAAATTGCTTCAAAGCTTCCGGGTACTTGCCTTTTATATAGAACGCCCAGGCAATTCGCCACCCGGCCTTTTCTTCGTGGATGGATTTTTGGGTTCCCCGCGCCAGAGTGGAATAATGCTTAAAGGATTCCTTTTCGTTTCCGGCGTCCTCGTAAACCCTGCCCAAAAGAAAATGCGCCTTTTGCGCCCAACGGGTTTGCTCGTTTTGCGATAGTGCCTTGCCGAAATATTCAATCGCTTTTGGGTCCCGGTTCAGGTTCCAATAATGGTAGCCGATCTTGAGTTTCGCTTCCTGGGTCCGCTTGTGTTCGGGATAGGCCTTTAAAAATTCCGTCAGTTTTTCTATCGACTGCTCTCTTTTGCCCAGGCCTTTGTAGGCGCGACCGTAATAAAAATAAAACGACGGCGGGAGAGGGGAACTTTTCTTTTCCCAACGCTGGATTTCTTTAACAGCGTCTTCGTTTTGGACATTGGCTAACAACAGCCGGATTCTTTTGGCCGCTTCTTTCTGGCTCAAGGCGGGGGCGCCTTTTATATTTTCCAGCGCGCGGTATTTAGGAAGCGCCTCGCTCATTACCGCGTGGGCGGGGTGGTCAATATAGAGCCTGCGGTAGCGCTTAAAAGCCTCGAGTTGTTTTCCCGCTTGGGCCAGTAACAATCCTTCTCGCCAAATCAGGTCGGGCAGACGGTTTTTAAATTCGCTGTTGGCGGTTTTCTCTTCCAACCGGGCGATGGTTTCACCCAGAACGCCAATCGCCGCGTCGGTCTTTCCGGCCTTTTCCAACAGGCGGGCTTGAAGCGCGCGCGCCTCCGGGTACACCCGGGACTCCGGAAAAGTTTTTACCAACAGGTCCAATTCATTCAGCGCATCGGACTCACGGTCCAGTCGAAGGTAGGCGTGAGCCGTCTCGTAGCGAATATAATCCTCCAGGATTTCATATTCGCTCAAAGCGCTCTGCCAGGTTTCCAAAGCCGCGCCAAATTCCCCGTTGGCGAAGCGGATTTTCCCGAGGAGGAACAACGCCTGTTTTCCCAGGGCCGAGTCCGGAGCCATGTTGCGCATTACTTTGAAATGATTTTCGGCCTTGGCGAAATCGCCCTGGCCGTAAAACCTTAGTCCTTCGTCGAAGGAGAGCATGGACGCTTCGGCTTGAGGCGGCGAACCGGCAAGCAAAAAAAGACCTAGGACGAGGCACGCCAGCAAGGGCAGGCGCGCAAGAATTTTGTCTTTCAAATCCCTGGGCCGGTCCGCGGGACTGGCGGGAATGGAAATGGAATCTTTCACTTTTCTAAACCAGGTCAATTGCCGTTTGGCGTAGCGGCGGGTTTCGCGCTTGATTTCGTAAACGGCCCGTTCGCGGGAAATTTTATCGTCGAGATAGTTCACTATCTGGGAGTATCCGATGCTTTTAAAAGGTTTCGAGTTTCTGGAAATCCCCCGGCTCAACAGAGATTCCACCTCCTCCACCAAACCGCGTTCCATCATGGAATCGATTCGCGCCTCTATTCTTTCATAAAGAAGCTTCCTTTCCCAGTCCAGGAAGAAAAATTGCGCCTCGATTTTGGAGTTGGGCGCTTGTTCCCGCTCGTGAAACTCCGACAGCGTTTGGCCGGTTTGGTAATAAACCGACAACGCGCGTTCAACGCGAAAGGAATCGTTGGGTTGAATTTTTTTGGCGGACGCCGGATCGATCGCGGTCAATTTTTGATACACCGCTTCCAGGCCATTTTTCTCGATTTCCTCGTGGACGCGGAGTTTTATTTCGGGGCTTGCCTGCACGGCGCAGTCGTAATCTTCCATCAGCGTTTTCATGTACAGGCCGGTTCCGCCCGCCAGAATGGGAGTTTGTCCCTTATCGACCAGCGATGGAATGATCTTCAAGGCGCGGGTTTTAAAATCGAAAGCTGAAAATACCTCGTCCGGTTCCAGGACGTCGATCAAATGATGAACTACCTTTTGCCGCGTTTCCAGGGAGGGCTTGGCGGAACCGACGTCGAAATATTTATAGACCTGAACCGAGTCGGCGCTGATGATTTCCGAACCCAACTCCTCGGCCAGGGCGACGGCGGTTTCGCTTTTTTCAGAGGCCGTGGGTCCGGCCAGGATGATTAAAGGAAGCATAGAGATTTTTCATTTCGTCGGTTTGAATTCCTTCGTCATTATATATAGAGAGCGTGGTTTCCGCCACACAGGAGACCGGAACGTCCTTGATTCCTTCAATCAGAAAAACATGCGGCGGTTTGCCGGCTCGACCGCAAACCAGACGCAACCGGTGGGGATAAATTTTCCGCCGAAGCATTTCAGCTTTTACTTCCTCCAGCCGGGAGCGCGGATAAACCAGAGCGAGTTTGCCCCCAGACTTCAGGCGCGCATGGGCCGACTGGACAAGGTTGGGTAAGTTCAAGGTCAGTTCGTGCCGGGCCATGGCTTTGCCGGGGTCCGGGTTGATCCTGCCGCTTCCAAATTTTTGGTGCGGCGGGTTGCTGAGTATCAGGTCGAAGAGGTCGTCGTCCAGAGCCGGAAGGGCTTGGGTGAAATCCGCGTGGATCAAATCGATACCATTTTCCAAACCATTCTGCCGGACGTTCTGCCGGGCAACTTCAAACAGGGATTTTTGGATTTCGACGCCGGTGATTTTCAAACCGGGAAAACGCGTCGCCAATAAAATGGGAACGACGCCGCTTCCGGAGCCGACGTCCAATACCCGGTCGCCCGACCGGGGTCGGACAAAATCCGCCAGCAGGAACGGTTCGTTCGAGAAACGGTATCCATCTACATGTTGAGCCGCCGTCGGCATGAGAAATGCTCTAAAGGCTTTCATTTCTGCTATAATTTCAGGTTAACAAACGAGAGCCGAACAGCGCTCTTAAAATTAATAATCCCGAAACAGGGCGGGTGGCGAATGAATTTTCTTTCCCAGGAACAAATCATTGCGGTCGTTATATTTTTCGTGGGCATATTAATCATGACCCTTTGCGCCAAATACGAGCGCAAGGTGGACGAGCGGTTGAGGGATCCCAAACTAAAATATACCTTGCTAGACGGCGGCAATGAAGACGTCGTTAAACAAAAAAACCTGGTTGGAAACATTCTCTCCATTTTGGGCGGCGCTATTGCGTTGTACGGATTCGTAACGTTTTTTTTGAATATCAAGTGACAGGTTGTTTGCCCGACGGCCCGGTTTCATCCTAAAATGAAAACGGCCACCGGCTTTTTTTAGCGACAACCGTAGCCAACGCCTCATTTTGGTATACCAGCGGGTAAACCCGCAGACCGACCAATAGTCCCTTCACCGGGGCGACGATTTCCTCCAAAAGTTCTCCGCTGTAAATATCCCGTATTTCCCCGAGTTTATCGCCGGCGTTCAACTCGTCCCCCACCGCGCAATCCGGTATGAACAACCCGGCGCGAGCGCTCTTCAATTCGGTTTCATCTTTGGGAGTGAAAAGGGAGGCGTCCGCTGGCTCCGGCTTTGAGCCTTCACGCGCCAGAACTCCCGCGCCGATCATGAGATCAACCAGCTTGCCGAACAGGTTCTCGCAAAGGCCGGTATCCAGAGTACCCGTTTCTCCGGGGCACAGCATGAGCGACGCGACGCCTTTGTCTCTCCAGTGAGAGATCAGTTGCAATTCGGAGACCGACGTTTCCCGGATTTCGCGGACCACGCGAAGACCGAGGCCGTCCGCCAGTTTTCGCGCCTTGCGGTCTCCGTGAAACAAACGCGCATGCGCCAGTTCATGGTAGCGGCTATCGTACGAATGGACCGCCAGGCCAAAGTCCGATTCGAGAGTGTGCCGGTAAAGACAACGCGCTATCCGGTCCGTCGGCTCGCCCTGATCGTATCCGGGAAATGCCAGGTCGAAGTCCAGATTGTCGAAGGCCCAGTTCCGGGTTCCGCCCTGAACGGCGAAGAGATTTGCCAGCGGAAAAACCTGGATGTTTCCAAGAATTTTGTAATCCGTCGCCTCGCCTTTTTCCACGGCGTCCAAAAAACCGGAGAGCCTGGCAAGCAGGCGCATTCCGTTAAACTGATTGCCGCGCAAACCGCCGACGATGGACAAGGTCTTGCCCTTGTTCGCCGATCTCCAGGTATTTTTATAGAGCGGAACGCTTTGGCCGAGCGGCGTTGTTAACTCGAGGATATGTTCTTTCATTTTCTGGCGGGGGAGTCCAGAGCCGCCCGCGCCAGTGGGGCGCCTTCGTAGGCGATGGGATTTTCGCAGACTGTAAAAAGCGTTCCGTTGAATGGAAAACGGATTTCTTCCAGGACCCGGCCCTGGATGGGGTCGATGATCTCTCCGGCTTTCTCCCCTTCGCGTACGCTTTGGCCCAACTTCATCTGGTGAACGAACAATCCCGATTTGCCCGCTTGCAGTGAACCCACCTCATGGGGATAGACGACGCGCGGTTTTTTTGTCTGAAACTCCAAAGGGTCGTCGGCTTTTAAAATTCCGACATGGCGCATCAGTCGGACCAGTCCGTGAAAAACCTGCCGGCAAAACTCTGGATGGATGCGCAGACAAATTCCCGTTTCAACGACCAGGGCGGGAACTCTCGCCTTGTTCAGGTTGTAAGCCAGGGTGGACCGAAACACTCCAGCCATGGGGTGCACCCAGACAATGTCGACGTTGCATTCCGAGGCGAGGGGCGTGAGCGATAAATCAAACTCTTCGACGATGCGGATTTGCGGAAGCTCCAAAAGGCGCTGGTTGCTGGAGTGGATATCCACCGCAAAATCGGATGAGGAACGGATATCCTCGAACAAATCTGAAGCTACGGATTCGGGCAGCGAATCGGACCGGCCCGCGCCGAAACTGCGATTGGCGTCCACGGAGAAAAAAGGCGTCAGCCGGGTCCCGTCGCAAACCGCCTGCGGATTGGCGGCGGGGTAAATATTAATCTCGCCCACAAATGATTCCGCATGCGTTTCCTCGAGGTCCTGAAGGTAGCGCGAAAGCAAATGGCAGATATAGAGTCCTTCCCATTCGTCTCCATGCAGACCCGCGACAAAGGAGATCCTTTTGGCGGGGCGCCCGGCGGCGGGAGCGAAGGTCTGCTTTTTTATTTCAATGGGAACGCCCAGCGGGCTTTGGTATTGGAAGAGGGTCTGGATTTGCATGAACCGGCGGCTCCGTTTTTTCTGCCCGCATGCTCCGGTGGACGATGTGGCTTCAGGTTTTGAAGGGCTTTTTAACGAAGGACAGATTCATGGAATCGATCTTGCGCTTCAAGGTATTGCGATTGATCCCCAGAACCTTGGCGGCGCCGACCTGCTTGCCGGAAAAATTATCCAGCGTTGCGGTCAGCAGACGTTTTTCCACCATTTGAATCACGCGGTCGTAAAGGTCGTCCCTTTGCTCCCACCCGGGGTTGTGCCGCAGATAGTCTTGCACCCAGCGCTCCAGGCGCATTTCCAGTTCGTTGTCCAGGGCGGGGGTGTATTCGCTTTCTTCCAGAATATAAGTCGGCAGGTGATCCGGAAGAATGGGACCGGAAACGGCGAGAACCAGACTGCGCTTGACGATGTTTTCCAATTCGCGGATATTGCCGCGCCAGGAATACTTGTAGAAAATATTTTCCACCTCGCGCGTGAGAAACGCTTTTTTCCTGTTGGCAAACCGTTTTATAAATTCCCGCGCCAGCAAAGGGATGTCTTCTTGCCGTTCTCTGAGAGGGGGAAGATCGATGTGCAGAACGTTGAGCCGGTGGAACAGGTCCTCGCGAAAGCGTTTTTGCTCTATGAGTTCCTTCAGGTCCTGATTGGTGGCGGCGATGATGCGGGCGTCCACCCGGATGGAAACCTTGCCGCCCACCCGGTAAAATTCATGGTTTTGCAAAACGCGGAGAATCTTCGCCTGCAGGGACGGCTCCATGTCTCCTATTTCGTCCAGGAAAATGGTCCCGCCGTCCGCCTGTTCAAAACGTCCCACCTTGGTTTCGTGCGCGCCGGTAAAAGCCCCTTTCTCATGTCCAAACAATTCGGATTCCAACAGCTCCCTGGAAATAGCGGCGCAGTTGATGGAGACGAGCGCCTGGTCCGCCCGATGCGAATAATGGTGGAGCGAGCGGGCGACCAGTTCCTTGCCGGTGCCGCTTTCTCCGGTGATCAAAACCGGCAGATCGGAGGGAGCGGATTTCCCGATCGTCTTGAAGACGTCCTGCATCTTTTTGCTTTTTCCGATGATGGGGTCTTCGTCGCTGGACGTTTCGGGGGGCGGGCTTTCGGTTGCCGGGTCCACATGGCTTTTGACCGCCCGCCCGGCCAGGTCGTAGATATCCTCCAGGCTGAACGGTTTGCTTATGTAATCGAAGGCTCCTTTGCGCATGGCCTCGATGGTGTTGTTCATGGTGTTCTGCGCGGTCATGACCACCACCTTGAGATCGGGGTCCAGGCATTTGGCCTGCTCCAGAAACTCCAGCCCGCTCATGCCGTCGAGAAAGATATCGGAAAAAACCAGCAAGTAGCGGTTGGACTCGATTTTTTTCAACGCCTCTTCCGCCGTGGCCGCGGAGTCGACGGAAAACCGTTTCTTTTCCAAGGCCTTTTTCAGCACCCAACGCACGTTTTCCTCGTCGTCGAGAATAAGAATTTTTTGATTGGTGGACATTATTTAAAACCCTGTCGAAGCAGAACGACCCGCCATGGGCGGAAGGTTATTTTATTGACCAATATATAACGATGCGAGCCTCTTTAAAAGACTCAAGCTTGCGTCAAGGGCAGGAATACCTGCACCCGCGCTCCTTTGCCCTTTTCCGAAATAATTTTCATTTTGCCCTGATGGGCCTCGACGATCTTTAAAGATATGGGAAGCCCCAGACCGTTGCCTTTTTTCTTGGTGGAAAAGAAGGGAGTGAATAATTTGCTTTGGGACTCCTCTGATATTCCCGGCCCGGTATCGCAAACTTCGACGAGGAGATGGTTCTGAAGATTGGGACTCCGCCGGGTTTTGATGGAAAAGTCCCGGTTGATCTGGGTGATCAACCGAATCTCGCCGCCGGGTTCCACCGCGTCGATGGCGTTTTGGATCAGGTTCAGAAATACCTGCTTCAACCGGTCCTCGTCGGCCTGAATCAATGGCAGACTGGGATCGTATTCCTGAATGAAACGACCGTTTTTTTTGTCCAGCGAATCTTTTTCCAGGACCAGGATTTCCTCCAGAATTTTATGGATATTGGCGGTCCGGATTTCCAATTGATCGGGCCGGGCGAAATCCAGCATCCGCTCCATCATCCGGTTGATGCGATCCGATTCGGAAACGACGATTTCCAGAAACTTCCTTTGCTCCGGCGACTTCAATTCCTTTAATAATAATTGCGCGGACGCGCCGATGGAGACGAGCGGGTTTTTAATTTCATGCGCCATCCCCAGCGCCAGGATGCCCAGGTTGTCCATCCGGTCGCTTTGCTCGTGCCGTTGCTGATGGTCCTTCAGGCGGCTGACGTCCTTGATCAGCAAAATGGCATGGCCGGGTTTGCCGTCCTCGCCGGAAACCGGCGACGCGGTCAGGCTTATGGGAAACGCGCTGGGGCTGGATTTTCTCACTCCCCGGCATTCAATTTCCCGGCAGGCAAAACCGGAAGCGATGGTTTCCTGGACGACGTCCAGAATTTTTTGCTGATTGGGAAACAACAGGGCCAACGGTTTTCCCTGGAACTTGTCTTTCGAGGCGCCAAACATTTCCTCCACCGCCTGGTTGACGCAAACGATTTTCAGATCCTCGGACGCGAGGACCAGTCCGTCGGCGATGGAAGAGAATATGTTTTGAAAAAAATTGGGATTGGAATTGGGAGGCGGGGCCATGGGGTCGCGCACGCCCTATTTGGACGGGCTACGGCCCGCGGAGGTGGCTTTCTTTTTTTTGCTGGAGGTGTAGGGGTTTTTGGAGCTGGAGGATTTGGCCTGTTTTGCGGGAGCCGGCGTCTCTGTTTTCGCTTCGGACGAGGCAGCAACCGCTTTGTCTCCGGGAGGTTTGGCGGCTTTATCTCCTGAGGGTTTGGCATCAGAAGCCGCCGCTTCAGGTTTGGCTTGCTGGCTCTCCTGCTCCCACCCCTTCTTGCGCGCTTCGGAGGGATAATCGCTGGTGTACCACCCCGACCCTTTTAAAACAAACGCGGAAGCCGAAACCAGGCGTTGCACTTTTCCCTGGCACCCATTGTCGTCGTGCTTTTTTAGGGGTTTGGAAGAAATGGCTTGCATGGCCTCAAAAGTATCTCCGCACTTCTGACACTCGTACTCGTAAATAGGCATGAAAATTTACTCCCGACGACGATTAAACGAAATCTATTCTTATACAGTGTTTAATAAAACGCCAAAGACCCTTTGGCAAGGTCCGCGTCGATTTTTATCCTAAACTTCGGTCAACCACTTTTTGAATTTTGGGTTCTTGCCGGAGACCGCGTCGAAAAAAGTTTTTTGAATCTGGTCGGTGATCTTGCCTTTTTTCCCCTGGCCGATGGGCCGACCGTCCACTTCGCGGACCGGGGTGATCTCCGCTGCGGTGCCGGTGAGAAACATCTCGTCCGCCAGATAAAGCTCGTCCCTTGTGATAAAGGATTCCTCGACCCTGATCTTCAGATGCGCGCAAATCTCCATCACCGCGTCGCGGGTGATGCCTTCCAGGTTGGCGCATGCCAGGGCGGGCGTCCGCAAAATTCCCTTTTGCAGGATGAAAACGTTTTCCCCGGAACCTTCGGACACATACCCGTTCGTGTCCAGCAAAATGGCCTCGTCGCATTGGTTGCGGACCGCCTCCACCTTGGCTAGAATGGAATTGATGTAATAACCGCAGGCCTTGGCGCGGGTCATGCTGATGTTGATATGATGGCGCGTGAAGGAGGAAACGCAGACTTTGATTCCCTTGTTCAACCCGTCCTCGCCCAGGTAGGCGCCCCAGGGCCAGGCGGCGACGGCGACGCGGACGTCCACCCCCTCCGGGTTCAGTCCCATTTTGTTGTCGCCCAGAAAAACGATGGGGCGGATGTAACACTCCTCCAGTTTGTTGGCGGAGACGGTTTGCACAATGGCCTTGCGAATCTGGGCGCGCGTGTAGGGAACCTCGATTCCCAGGATTTTAGCGGAATTGAACAGGCGGTCGACGTGTTCCGGCAGGCGGAAAACGGCGGATTTCTTTTTCGTCTGGTAGCAGCGAATGCCTTCGAACACTCCCAAGCCGTAATGCAGGGTGTGGGTCAGGACATGGATATTAGCGTCGTGCCAAGGGACCAGTTTCCCGTCCATCCAGATTTTGTCGGCTTTTTCCAAGGCGTTCCTTTATAAGGAGTTAAATGGTTAGATGAAAGCCATTCTATGGAGGCCACGGGGCAAAATCAAGATAAATTATTTAGTTTGACATGCTAAAACAGGTTTGTTAGTTTAGCGCCTCAGCATGGGCCGCTAGCTCAGTTGGTAGAGCACCTGCCTTTTAAGCAGGTGGTCGAAGGTTCGATCCCTTCGCGGCTCACTTTTTTTTCTTTTTCCAGCCCATACATAGAGCGTCCCCATCGTCTAGCCTGGCCCAGGACACCGGCCTTTCACGCCGGCGACGGGGGTTCGAATCCCCCTGGGGACGCCAGTTTATTTTTCGATTGCGTAACAAGGGCTTGGCGGATTCCGCGGAGCCTTTTTTGTTTTAAAATTAAGAAAAATTCCTGCCTGATCTTTAGCCTCTCCTTGCTGTTAAAAACTTATCCAGTTCATTGGCGAATTTCATTTGTTCCCGCTTGCTAAAAGCTTTTGGTCCGCCGGTTTCGACCCCGCTTCCACGCAGGCTGTCCATGAAATTGCGCATGTCCAATATTTCTCCGATATTGCTTTGATCGTACAGGGCGCCGCGCGGGTCGAGGGCATGGGCTCCCTTTTCCACGACGCGGGCGGCGAGGGGGATGTCTGCGGTGACGACCAAATCGCCTGCTTCGCATTGGTTGACAATCTCATCATCAGCGATATCGGATCCCTGGCTGACTTGAATCAAATGAATATAAACGGAATTCGGCATGTGTAACCGCTGATTTGTAACCAGGGTCACAGGAATTTTTACCCTGTCTGCTACGCGAAATAAAATATCCTTGATCACTTTTGGGCAAGCGTCTGCATCGACCCATAGATTCATATTTTATCCCGTTTCATCTGACAACTTAGGTTGAAAATAAAAAGCCTTACTCTCACCATACGCGTTGAGAGATGGGCTGGTTTAGGCATATTGTAATGAATTGCGATTCAATTTTCCTCTCA
>JAJDBD010000105.1 GCA_029261575.1 Nitrospinaceae bacterium
TGCATGACCAAAGCGCGCAGGCTGTTGCCGTGGGCGCAGATCAGAACCTTTTGGCCGCTCTTCATGGCGGGGAGAATTTCGTCGAACCAGCAGGGCAAAAAGCGGTCGACGGTATTTTTCAGAGCCTCCGAGCGCGGCAGGTCGCTTTTGGCCGCGCCCGCGTAACGCGGATTGTTTTCCGGCAGGCGTTCGTCGCCCGCATCCAGCGGCGGCGGCGGAACGTCGAAACTGCGCCGCCAGATTTTTACCTGATCGGCGCCGTGTTTCTCCGCGGTCTCCGCCTTGTTCAATCCCTGCAAGGCGCCGTAGTGCCTCTCGTTCAGGCGCCAGCGGCGATGCACGGGGATCCACATCAAATCCATTTCGTCCAACGCGATCCACAGGGTGCGGATGGCCCGTTTCAAAACCGAAGTGTAGGCGACGTCGAACGCCAAGCCTTCCGCTTTCAAAAGCCGACCCGCCTCGCGCGCCTCGTCTCTGCCTTGCTCGGTGAGATCGACGTCCTTCCAACCGGTGAACCGGTTTTCCAGGTTCCATTGACTTTGTCCGTGTCGCAACAATACCAGTTTATGCATTCGCAAATTTTCCGATAGTGAGCCAGCGTGCCGCTGGCCGGGCAACGCCCGGTGGAGGAGTTTGAGGCGCAAGCTCGCCAATAGTTGAACCGTTCTCCTTAAACGTTACGCTAATTGCCTCCGGCGCCTCGCCAGTCAGAGCGGCTATTCTAATATTTTTTTGTAAAAATTTTAACCATTAAAATCGAGAGGAGTAAAAGTCGGCTCCGAAATGCCCCACATTCGCCATAAAGGATTTAAAAACAACGTTAAATTATTTCTTGATTTCATTTGCTTCATGCCTTAACCTTAGATTAAAGACATCATTACCTCAAACGAGGTAATCAAAAGCAAACCATTTCTCTGGCTGGATTTTACAATGTCCGATCTCCAAGATTATTTTTTCCCTATTCAACCGGGCTTTTTGAACCGAAACTGGTCGCACGGTTTTGATATCTATTATAAAACCGAGGTCGAGAGCGAGGCCAAGTTCCTGCAGTACGCCGTTTATTCCCCGGAAACCCACGATCAGATTTACGGTCGGATGAGCGACCCGGAAGCGGATCAACAGGAATTTTATATTCATGAGACCGATCTGGTGCATTATTACCGCGATTTTTTGATCAAGAACCTCAAGGAGAAAATCGCCGCCGCAGAAAAACCGGACGCGGTCATCCTAAAGGAAATTTACGATCTCATATGCCGGGTGTTGGCGGAATATTTTGACGACATGGCGTCGACCCGGATTTTCAGGGCGCTGGACGATCTCGCCAAAGTTCTGGCGGAATGCATGGCGAAAATGGACGTGACCATCCCCCTGGTCTTCGGCGTCGCCAACAAGGAAAACCACACCTACTCCCACTGCGCCAACGTGGCGCTTTATTGCACCGCCCTGGGCTGTATGTTCAAATTGAAGGTCGAGGAGTTGCAAGATCTGGCGATGGGCGGGATTTATTTCGACATCGGCAAGAAAGACGTCGATTATGAACTACTCACCAAAGCCGGGGTGTTGACTCAGGAGGAATTTAAGTACATCCGCAAGCATCCCATGGCGGGCAAACAGGTGGTGGCCGCGCTCAAACGCTACAAGCCGGGAACGCTCAGCATGGTGAGCGATCATCACGAGAAATGGAACGGCGAGGGATACCCCGCGGGCCTCGTCGGAGAGAAAATTTCCATCCAGGCGCGCATCTGCGGCATCATGGACGTGTTCAGCGCGTTGACGTCGGACCGCTCCTACCGCAAACGCCTGCCGCCCGCAAAAGCGTTCTCGGTCATGAAAAACGAGATGCCCGGATCCTTCGACAACCGCATCCTCGCCTTTCTACTGAAATCCCTGACCCCCCAATCCCAAACCGCCGTCGCTTCCTAACCGGCGAGGCGCCGGAGCCAGTAGTTGGGTAGTTGGCGATTGGAAAGTTTTCCTGGGTCGGCAACCACACTGCCGAACTATCGATTTACAAACTCACCTCTGTCCGGTACGTTCTTCGTATAAGTTGCGCTCACTGGTTCCGGCGCCTCGCCGGCTCTCACTTGCCCCGGCGCCTCGTCGGCGCTGGCTGGTTTGCGAGTACCAATTATAAGCCTGCTCCGTCGCGCCGTCTGCGGCGTCCGGTTTCGCGTAATTCCCTGCCGCGTCGAAAGGCTCGTAGCCCATTTCCAAATCCTTGTATATCCGGTTCAGGTAGGCGGGAAAGTTTTTGTACATCGGCAATTCCTTTTCCAGCCCAGGCATGCCCTCCAGCTTGAACTTCGTCAGATCGTCGCCCGCTGGATGGATGCGACTCAGCCCTTCCTCCCCGTGTAGTCCTGCGGCGTAGAGCGTCAGCGATTCAAAATCCTCCCAGTCCTCCAACGCGTCCACGTCGGATACAAAGGCCGGATCGTCGTGCACCTTCGAGGTGAACGCCGTGTTGAGCAAAATGGAAGCCCCCTCGTTAAAATTGTCGCGGTGCATGCCAAACTGGTAATCGTCCTCCCCGCGCAGGCGTTGCAGGTCCGAGCTAAAATTGGCGGCGTGTTTCCCCAACAGGGGCAGGAGACGGAAAAAGCGCAACGGCACGGTCAGGGCCTTTTTTAAAATCGCGGTTGAAATTTTTCCGTCCTTGCGCGTGTGGTGCAACAGTTCAATGACGTCCTCCTCCACCCGCGCCAGGTTGATGGGATAGATGTTCGGCTCCTTCACGTCGTGCAAAATCCCGCTCGCCTCGTCCAGGTAACGGTAGTGGTAGTTGCGGCGGACAAATTCGGATTCCGGGTTTTCCTCGTAACCGGGAAACATGGCCTGGCGCGAATTGAGCCAGAGAATCAGGTTGTGTCCGGGAATATCCTCGTCGCGCAAAACTTTTTCGACGTCGTACAAAAACGGCAGGTCGCCCGGCTGGAACAACACCATTTCATCCGCGTCCAGAGACAATCGATCGCGCCCCAACAGCATGGTGTTCGCCAGGCTCAGGTTGTCCATATCTTCGGGGACAAATTTGACCGATTTTCCGGCGCTCCCAATCAGTTCCAGGTAGCGGTCCATCACCCGTTTGACTTCCCAGGACCCGACCACCACGATTTCCTTAAGACTGGAGCGCAGGAGGTTGGCCAGGGCGTAGCACATGATGGGCACGCCGTGGATGGGAAACAGGAACTTGAGGCGGTCGATCTCGTCGTCCGCGGCGCGGAGTATCAGGTGGCTGACGCCGCTCTTACCTGCGGCGATTTCCCGTTGCGCCTTCGCGATGCTCTGCCGGTCCGCCGCCGCACGCGATTCTGCGCGGTTGTGGCTGAAGCTGAGAACGCATTTTTCGATGGTCGGTTTGTTTGGCATGATGAACCCGCCCTGCCGGGCCTCGAATTTATTAACCTTAACGATGCGGAACCCTAAATGGTCGCGTTTGACCCGACGACGGGGACGCCTCTGGGATTGCCTCAGAGTATATAGAAATTTCGCCCGTCGCTCAATCGGCCCGCGCAAAAAAAATTCGGGCGACCGGAGGGCGCATTTCAAAAATTTCCCGCTTCGCCCTTCTCCATTGAAATGACTTGTCTATTATTTTTTTTCTCTTTACAATATTCATTAACCGCTAATTAAACGAGGTATCCCCATGGGAGACCCTACGCATATTGTAGAATTGATCGAACAAATCCTGGAAGAGACCGAGGACGACCCTCAACTCCAGGAGAAAATTTTTGATTTGCGCGACGCCTTTTTTCAAAGCCAGCAACAGGCGCAACAGTTTCAAATGCAAATCAAAACTCTGGAAGATACCATCGAAAAACTGAAAGCCCCCGCCCACCGCATCGGCACCGTTCTCGCCAAAGGCGCGGGCGAGCTGTACCGCATCGTGGTCGGAGGCACGGAATACCAGGCCGCCGTGGCGCCGGAACTCGTCGAAACCGAACCGCTGTTAGCCGGCGACCAGGTGGCGCTCAACGAAGGGTTTGTCGCCGTCGCCAGACTGCCCTTGCCCTTGAACGGCCCGATGGCCAAAATCGCCGCCAGCCTCAACGACGGCCAATGGTTGGTCGCCGGGTCCAGCGCCAATTCGGAGTCCATGGTGATCGCCCGCCAGGGGTTGGAAGACGAAGTATTCAAGGAAGGCGACGAGGTGATCCTCGATCCCTGTCAAAAAGTCATCCTCTCGCGCTTGCCCAAACGCCACGCCAAAAAAGCGGTGGAAGACGATTATGTCCCCGTGGACTGGAGCCAGGTGGGCGGACAGAAAAACGTCATCGAACAAGTCCGCAAGGTGATCGAATACCCCCTGCTCCACAAGGAAATTCTGGACCAGATGGAATACACCCTGCCCAAGGGATTTTTGTTTTACGGTCCTCCCGGTTGCGGAAAAACGCTGATCGGCCAGGCCATTCTTTCCGACGTGACGAAACAATTGTCCGAAACCGAACACCGCGAGGTGCAGGGCCGGTTCATCCACGTCAAGGGACCGGAAATTCTCAACATGTGGCTCGGCGAGTCCGAACGCAAGGTGCGGGAAATTTTCCAAAAAGCCCGCGAGTACCGGGAGACGGGAGAAATCCCCTTCATCTTCATCGACGAGGCGGAATCGGTGTTGGGCACCCGGCAGGCCATGCGCGGTAACAACATTTCCAATACGCTGGTTCCCATGTTCTGCGCGGAGATGGACGGTATTCAATCCCTGCGCGACACGGTGGTCGTTCTGGCGACCAACCGACCGGACCTCATCGATCCGGCCATCCTGCGTCCGGGTCGCATCGACCGTAAAATCAAGGTGGGCCGCCCCAACCGGGAAGATTGTCAGGCCATCCTTAAAGTCTATCTCAAGGAAAACCTCCCTTTTGAAGAGCCTTTGGAAACCGTCGTCGGCTCTCTGCTCGACTCGCTGTTCGGCAAGTCCAGCGAACAACAATTACTGACTCTCACTCTACGCAGCGGCGACACGCGCAAATTGTACTGGAAGGATTTCATCTCCGGCGCCATTTTGAAAAGCGTTTGCCTGCGGGGCAAAGAGTTGGCCATTGAACGGGCCATTGAGGGCGAGGATTTAAAAATTAAAATCAGCGATCTGGTCCGGGCCTTGAAAGAGGAGTTTACCGAAAGCAATCTGCTGCCCTCGAGTTCGAATATGGAAGATTGGTTGCAACTGCTGGACCACGAGCCGCGCAACGTTGTTCGGGTTCGCAAGCCAAACAGCTCCGATCGCGCGACGGAAGACACCATAAACCGATCGATCATATGAACGAGATCGTGCCCCTGATGGGGACCGAAACCGAATACGGGATCATTCGCGAAGACCAGGAAAACTCGGACCCGGTGGAAGAGTCCATGCGCCTGTTGCGCGCTTGCCAGGCGCCCAGCGTGTTCAACGCCTGGTCCTACGACCAGGAGAGCAGTCATCAGGACCTGCGCGGTTTCACCGTGCCCCGCTTGGCCCAGGACGAGGAGGAGGACGAATTCTGCGTTCAGGACCGCAAGCGGCCCTATTCCTACCTGGAAATGAAATGCGACCGGGTTTTGACCAACGGCGCGCGGTTTTACAACGACCACACCCATCCCGAATACGGTTCGCCGGAATGCAACGGCGTTCTGCAACTGGCCGCGCACGACGCGGCGGGCGAGTTGATCGTCGCCGAATGCGCTCGGCGGGTGAACGAGACCCTCGGCGGCCCTCATCTGCAAATTTATAAAAACAACACCGACTACAGCGGGCACAGTTACGGAACGCACGACAATTACCTGATCTCCCGGAAACTGCCCTTCGACAATTACGTCGACAGCTTGACTCCCTTTCTCGTCACCCGCCAGCTTTACGCCGGGGC
>JAJDBD010000106.1 GCA_029261575.1 Nitrospinaceae bacterium
CCTAGCCAGGGCTTGAACCGCTTAACGCTGTTTTCACCCTCGGCAATATAGCAAAGATTCTTTTTTTTAATTACTCGAATACCACTTCTGAACATATTTTCTCCTGCCTAACGACCAAGCTCGCCCGCTCGAAAACTCATAGCGTTTTTGGTTTAGGTGTTTTCGTTCTCAAGTTTCGGTAAAACGGTCTCGATGAGGAATCTCACTAACCCGTCGTGCGATTGTCCGGCCGCTCCAGTGACGTTTTCCATGAGATCACTGTCCCAGTCGCTGGATTCATCCTTCATTGAATCCGTAACTGTCCCTACATAGATGCATCTGGCGCTCCGTCCTGTATCCTGCGCGCAAACAGGGGTGACTGCATAAACTGAAAGGGTATCCATATTGACTACCTCGCAACCCAGGCTTCTCATTCGGGATATGACTTTCGAATACTCCCGGTACAAACTGTTGCCATTCCAGACGGTATAACGACCCCAATCCTCGACGTCATTTTCACTGCAAGTGGTTATCAACTCCAGCAAGGAGGCGGTCGGCTCGCATAGTTCCTCTTCAGCTATCCCGTAGTGAGCGGCGAGAGGTAAATCCGACAACGTCCCGGTCGCGACAAACCGTTTTCCCACGGGAGCGCCATTGAAGGCCCCCACATAACCGAGGCCGATGATGTTTTTTATACCGTGGTGGATGAGTTCCTCTACCGTCGTCGCACCGACAGCGAACCCATAGACTTCACTAATGACGATGAATGGAATATTGTCTGATCGGCAGAGCCTCACCTCTGCGTTTGGAGAATGAAGGAAATGCCGCCGTCTGGCGGTTTCCACTACATAGTTTTCAAACTGACGGGGTAGAGGCGTGAAGCATATAAATGCGGTGGTGGCAGCAGCCCATTCAGGCGGAAACAGGTTTCCGTGCTTCTCTGAAATCAGCTTTCCGGGAATTATGTGAGGAACTGTCATTACTGTTTTAACCTTTTTTTCTGTTGTTATCTAACGATTAGGCTCAAGTGCGCGGCTTGCCCGCGTCAACTTGGAGCCGCTTGTTATAGCCAATCATACTTCCTCTTTCATCTTTAAACATAAATCACATTTTAGCCGCTCATGCCTTCGGGGACCCGCCAATCGACCATTCTATCGCCGTGGTCGTCGTCTCGTGCTTGTCAGACGGATTCCCACCACCGCTCGACGGGATGAATTCCTCAAGATGGACCTCACGCAATAGCCCATCGTATGGCACCTGGAGGGCGTAATACCGTGTCCAAACTGAACGCACCTCGAAACCGCGTTCCGCATCATCGTGCTTATACTTCGTATTAAACCGGACTGTGATCGCGATGCTTGGAATCTCGCCGGTATCAACAATACACGTTGCATCCTCATCGATAGTCACGGATTCAATTTCCTGAGAAAGGACCTGAAAGGCAACATATTGCGGATTTGGAATGAGGTGGTCACGAATCATTTTGCCATAAATATCAAGGTGAACCTCTACACGACGAGCACCGTCTTCCCGATCAGAGGTCACCGAGATTTCGGCGTTCTCATCACCATCAAAGTTTATCACCTCCTTCTTAACCAGCACCTCGCGATCGTACCTTCCGGCCATCCATCGCCACGCTTCCGTATCCTCTGGGAGCCCGTAATCCGGATTGAACAGGAGTTTCTTCTTAGCCGAATATGTGACCAGGTCTCCGACTTGAATGGATTTTCCCCGTAGGAAACGTGTCAGCACGTCTGAAGCCGCTCCCAATCTTCCGAATCCTTGCTGATCGTCTTCTGCATTCGTCTCGGCAGCGGCAGCAGCGAACGCCAAGGCGATTCCGAGCAGTCGTGCAAATCTAATCTTCACTCTTCTATAACATCAAAGTGATGAATGACTGAAGGCGGAGCTTCCAGACAATTTATCGACTGCCTTGTTGGCTGCTTCTGTTACTTGTGTAATATCGTCATCTTTGGCTTTCGCTATCTGATCTTCGGACATTTGATAATATTCGTATTCTTCATACTCGTAGTAAGGACCAATAAAATCCTCAATTTTTGCAGCCTCACCAATACACTTCTTATCATGCCTATCGTATCCAAGATCGTTCTGAATTAAATCCACCATTCTGTAAACTGACCTCATTACTTCAACATGATCTCCGCGTGCTTCTATAATTTTTTTCGAATAGTAAATTATCGCACGATCCTTAAATTCTTCCTTACCAACCTTGCATATTCCATAGTGGTGACAGATACGAGAAAATACCTTTTCAATATTTTCATTTTCTTTCGCTTCTGCACCGACAGCCAAGTCGAAGTCTTCAATCCACACACCACTATCTAATAGCAGATTTGACAAGCTCCGGACATAATCGTGGTCAATCATAGTGTAGAGCATGCTTTGCAATCTAAACTGTGTATCCTCGTCGATCATTCTTTTAGCCAACGTTGAAGGTCTGGCAGGACGGCGTTAGCCGGCATTGTCCAGGACCGCTTTGTTGGACTTCTGTTTAGTCGCATAATAAATGTTCCATACGGTTAACGGAATAAGCCATAGGGTGAGGCCGGGAATTACGCTGATGGTAATGAATGCAATTAAGTTTCCCCCGTTTGCCTTTCTGCAAATCCAGAACCACCCAGCCGCCACCACCAAAGCAATTGAGGTAGTGTATAAATAAATCGGGAAATTCAAGAACCGGAAATAAAAAGGTATAGAACTCAGCAATAATCCAATCCCTGCCAAGGCAAAAAGAATTGAATAGAATTTCCAATACCGTATTCCCGCGTTCTCTTTCCGGAATCCTTGTTTCAGACCCCAAAAAACCCCGATTGCAAAAAAGATCCCTGCAATTGCCGTCGAAAGGTAAGAAACAGATTCTACGGAAGTCTCGGTCATCTTTTCGTCCAACATATTGTAGGCAGCGTTTACGCGGCCTGTGATTGGGTACGATAGAATTTTTGGTGATTTTTGCAAGTGAGTTTGTGATTCTTTGGCAGGAGGATTGGATTTATTTGAATTTCGCAATAAATTGCGAAGTTGCTTTGTGGAAACGGTCTGTGTCTTCGTGAGGACCTTTATCTACGGCCCAAAAATGGGAATTGCGGTGTTTTCTTTTGAGGAATGAAACCCCTTCAGGGTTTTTGTCTTAAAAATACATCAGGTATCCAGGGG
>JAJDBD010000107.1 GCA_029261575.1 Nitrospinaceae bacterium
TGCGTTCCGGACCGACTCGCGGGACCAGAAAACCCCGGTTCTCATTTTTGGCGCGGGCGACGAGGGCGCGCATCTGCTCCGCTACCTGAACCGCTTCGCCGGACAGTATTCGGTGAAAGGCTTTATCGACGACGATCCCAAAAAGCTGAACAATAATTTAAACGGAATCAAAGTCCTGGGCGATCGCAGTCAGATCCCTTCTCTGGTTTCGGCGCTGGGGATCAAGGAAGTTTTGGTGGCCGCGCACACGCTCACCGATGAAAACCTGGGAGACCTGGCGGCGATTTTCAAAGGCGCCGGGGTAAAATCCAAAATCATCGCCTCCGTGCTGGACACGTCCACCAAACAGGTCCATATCTCAAAGATTCGGGATCTGGAAATCAGCGATCTTTTGGGTAGGGAACGGGTATCGCTGGATCTTTCCCTGACCAAAAACCTGGTGGCGGGGAAGAAGGTGTTGGTCACCGGCGCGGGCGGTTCCATCGGGTCGGAATTGTGCCAGCAGATTGTAGAGTTTGAACCGGAATCATTGATTATGGTGGACCGGTCCGAGAATTATCTGTACGACCTGGAAGTTTCCCTGGCTTCGGAATATTCCCTGATAAAAAAACATTTCCGTTTATGTTCCATCACCGACCGGGAAAAAATGGAAGGGCTGTACCGGAAGTTTCGCCCGGACCTGGTATTCCACGCCGCCGCGCACAAACACGTTCCTCTGATGGAAAATCATCCGGGGGAGGCGATTCACAACAATATTCACGGCACCCGCGTGGTGGCCGAGCTGGCCAAAACCTACGGCGCGGAAAAATTCGTTCTGGTTTCCACGGACAAAGTGGTCCAGCCTTCAAGCGTTATGGGGGCGACCAAGCGCCTGGCAGAAAAGCTGATCCAGTGTTTGAACGAGGAAGGGAAAACTCAATTCATCACGGTCCGGTTCGGCAACGTGTTGGGAAGCCACGGAAGCGTGGTCCCGCTGTTTCAAAAACAGATCGAAAGCGGAGGACCCGTCACCGTCACCCATCCCGAGGTGGAACGATATTTCATGCTGATCTCCGAGGCGGTCCAGCTTATCCTGCAGTCGGCGGCATTGGGCGGCGGCGGCGACAAGTTTTTGCTGGAGATGGGCCGCCCCGTCAACATCGTTGCGTTGGCCAAAAAAATGATTCTGCTCTCGGGATGCGATTCCGAAGACGACGTCCCCATAAAATTTACCGGATTGCGCCCCGGCGAAAAACTGCAAGAACAACTGGTGGGCGGGGACGAGGAAATCGAATCGACTCCCCACGAAAAAATTAAACGCATCAAATCCCAGGAGCGGGTGGACGGCCATTTTATGTTTCAAGCGGAGGCGTTGTGCAACCGGTCGCAGGAGGCCACTCGCGAAGATATTTTCAATCTGCTTGCGGACCTCGCCCGCCCGGACCGGCTCGCCCAGAAAACCTCTCCTACCTAACAATCTAAAAACATTTGCCTCTACAATTAAAATCGATTTCTGAAATGTTCCCTGTTTTTCAGTGGCCGCGGTTTTTTTCTTTTTAATAAGCGATTTATTCCCGCAAGAGAAGACATGTAATGAAATTGTTATACGTCTGCAATGTTCCAGAGTATTTTTGTGCCCACCGATTGCCGGTCGCGCTTGGCGCCCAGCGCAAGGGATACGAAATTCACGTCGCCACGGCGGAGGGAGCGGCGGTGAAGACCATTAAAAAGTTGGGGTTCGTCCATCACCCCATCCCGTTCCGCCGCTGGGAGATCAATCTCTTCCACGAGATCAAAACTTTGTGGAGCCTTTGCCGGCTTTATCGAAAGATCAAACCCGACCTGACGCATCACATTACAATCAAGCCGGTAATCTACGGATCGATTGCGGCCCGGTTGACCGGGGCGCCCCGCGTGGTCAACGCCATTTCTGGACTCGGGTATGTTTTTTCGGTAAACGATTTAAAGACGAAAATCCTTCGACCTCTGGTCGTGCTGATTTATAAACTGGCTTACGGGCATCCCTGTTTGCGCCTGATCGTAGAGAACCCGGACGACGGAAGATTCTTTGTGTCCGCCGGATTGATCCGCAACGAAAATGTCGTCATGGTCCAGGGAGTCGGGGTGGATATGGAAAGGTTTCGCGCCACGCCGGAGCCGGAGGGACCGGTCCGCGTGGTCCTGCCTTCGCGGATGTTGTGGGATAAGGGCGTGGGCGAGTTTGTGGAAGCGGCTCGTCTTCTGAATACGCAGGAGGCAAAGGCCTGGTTTGCTTTGGCAGGAGGCGTGGAGGAGGGCAACCCCACCGCCATAGAGGCGTCCCAACTGGAAGCCTGGAAGCAGGAGGGGGTTGTGGACTGGCTGGGACATTGCGAGGACATGTCCCGGCTTTTTTCCGAATTCCATCTGGTATGTCTGCCGTCCTATCGCGAAGGATTGCCTCTCGTGTTGGCAGAAGCGGCTTCTTGCGGACGCGCCATCGTGACCACCGATGCTCCTGGTTGCCGGGAAATTGTGCGCGATGGTCATAACGGTCTGCTGGTTCCTATTAAAAATGCCGAGGCCCTGGCCAACGCCATGAAGACCTTGATCGAGGATCCGGAGCTCCGCCGCCAAATGGGCCGACGCGGCAGGGAAATGGTGGAAAAGGAATTTTCCGTCGAGCGGGTTGTGGATAAAACACTGAACGTTTACCAGGATTTGATTGCATGCCGACAATCCTGATCACCGGAGCCAGCGGCTTCATCGGACTCCACGTCTGCCATTGGCTGAAAAAATCCGGGTGGCGGTTGTTAGGTCTGGCGCGCGCCGAAAGCGTTCTTCCCGAAGGGGTGGAGCGCATTTCCGTTTCCGGGGAATGGCGGGAGGAGGTCGCGCCTGTTTTAGAGAAGGTCGACGCCGTCGTCCACCTGGCCGGACGCGACCAGCGGATGATCGATCCCGCCGCCGATCCCTTGAGCGAATACCGTAAAGGCAATCGGGATCTGACTCTGGACCTGGCTCGCTGGAGCCTGCGCGCGGGCGTCAAAACTTTTGTGTTCGCAAGCTCCGTCAAGGCGATGGGCGAGAGGCCGGGCCATTACGACCTAAACGCCCCGCCGCAACCGACCGATCCCTATGGCGTCAGCAAATGGGAAGCGGAGCAGGGTCTGGGCGAAATATTTTCGGGGCAGGCTTCGTCCCGTTGCGTTGTTTTCCGTTTCCCCATGGTGTACGGTCCGGGCAATAAGAGCAACATGATTCCCTTGATGAAAGCGGCCTCCAAGGGGCTTCCCCTGCCGTTGGGATCGGTAACGGGAAAGCGCAGTCGAATTTACGTCGGAAACATTGCCAGCGCGGTTGAAACCGTTTTAACGACTGCGTCGGCCAACGATTTTTTTGAAACCTATTTTATTCGCGACCGGGCAAATTTAACGAGCGGGGAATTTTATTCGATGATTTGCAAGGCTTACCGGGGAAATCGAGGCGTTTATCCATTCCCTCCAAGCCTGCTCAAGGTTTTGGGCCGCGCGGGCGATTGCCTGCAATCGATTTTGGGTCGCGATCTGCCGGTCAACTCGGGGGTTATTTCCCGTCTGGCGGACGCCTATACCTTCTCCTCCGAGGCGTTCGAGAAAGCTTACGATTGGGAGCCGCCTTTTTCAATGGAAGAAGGCGTTCGCGATACCGTGGAATGGCGTCGCGCCGGGACGTCACCGGCCTCCTATTTGTCGCGGCGTTGATGGATAACAGGGATGTATTTACGGGACCCTTCCCGTAAAATGGCTTTGGGTTTCTGGAAATAAGGATCTGTGAGGTGGGTAGAATTTTAAATGTAATTTTGGCGTTGATGGGTTGCGTCCTGTTCGCCGTCCCTTTTTTAATCGTTTACCTGTCGGTCCGTTTGACCTCCGACGGTCCGGCCATCCATTGGTCGAAACGAGTGGGGCGCGACAACGCGCATTTTAAAATGCCGAAGTTCCGGACCATGCTTCTGGACGCCCCGGACGTCGCGACGCATTTGATGGGCCATCCCGAGCGCTATCTGACGCCGGTGGGAGAATTTTTGCGCAAAACCAGCCTGGATGAAGCGCCGCAGTTGTGGAGCGTTTTGAAAGGGGACATGGCGTTTGTCGGCCCGCGCCCGGCCCTGCACAACCAGGACGACCTGATCGCCCTGCGCCGGGAATGCGGCGTGGACCGGTTGACGCCGGGGATCACCGGATGGGCGCAGGCGCTAGGGCGCGACGAGTTGTCCATTCCAAAAAAAGTCGAGATGGACCGGTATTATCTGGAACACCGTTCTTTAGCGATGGATATCAAAATTCTTTGGCTCACCCTGTTTGCCGTGTTGCGTTCCAAAGGCGTGGCGCATTGACCCGCCGGCGAGGCGCCTTAAATTGAACGGGAATAATCTTGCCATGAAACACGCCGTGCTTTCGATGGACGTTGAGGACTGGTACCACCTGGAATATTTTCGCGGTAAGGGTTGCGACCGGGAATATTCGATGCTGGACGGTCTGGACAGGTATCTGGACGAGTTGTCGCGTCGCGGCCTACCGTCCTCGTTTTTTGTTCTGGGCGAACTGGCGCAAAAATTAAAACCGCGGTTGCGAAGTCTTGCGGACAGCGGCCACGACGTCGCTTCGCACGGTTGGGGACACCGTCGGCCCATGGAAACCTCCCCGGACGATTTCCAGCAGGAGTTGCTCCGGTGCCGCGCGGAGTTGGAATCGATTCTCGGCCGGCCCTGCCTGGGGTTTCGCGCGCCCTGTTTCAGTCTCGACCGGTCCCGGCTCGACCGGGTGCGGCGCTCGGGTTTCAAGTACGACTCCAGCCGAATCTGTTTCAGCGAGCATCCGCTGTATGGAGACCTCGATTTGTCCGGGTACCGGCAGGCCTCGGACGGGATTTACCACGACGAGGATTTTTACGAATTCGAGGTCAGTACCCAGGCGGTGGGCAAAAAACAGATTCCTGTTTCCGGCGGCGGATATTTAAGGATTTTCCCCTGGGCCTTGACGAAAGCGCTTCTGCGGCGCTACCTGGCGGCGCATTCGCTTTACGTTTTGTATCTGCATCCTTTTGAGACGTCCGAACGCGCCAACCCGGTTTATCCGCAAGGAACGCCGGGGCTGACGCGCTTGCGGTTCGCCGCAGGCAGGGCGGGCGTTCGCGAAAAACTCAACCGGTTGATCGATTACCTGAAGGAGCAGGGTTATGAATTCACTACATTTGACCGGCTGAGAACCCTGCACATGAATTCTCAATCCGAACAAAATGTTTAAGCGTTCTCATGGATGCCCTTTAGGGGGAACCTTGATTTTTACCAACCGAGACAGAATACACGAATACTTTTCCCGGCAATGGATCGATTCGATGAAAATCAAGAATCCGAAGAATTCGTTCGGGGGAGAGAACGGTTTCGCGGTTAAAGGCCAGACAGCCTGATCGAGTGAACAGATCGCGGGATAATATCATTTTGGGTTTCAATCCGTCGACAGGCATTTCAACCTCCTTGGCGGACTTGTATTTGTGGCTGTCGACGACCCTGAACAAGGCCTCGACCACCGCGACGTCGAACCGTTTTTCCAGATCGCGGCTGAACTGGAAAAACTTGCGCCCCTCGACGATATCCACTTCAATATTTCTGAACCCGGCCCGCGCCATGGTTTCGTCAAAGTGATTGGCGACGGCGAGGATTCTGGCCTCCAGGCAAATTTCCCCGGCGCGCAATCCGTCGGGAAACCCCGAGCCGTCCGTCTTTTCGCATTGTTGCCGAAGGGCCTGGCCCAACCCTTCTATTTGCAAATTCGCATTTACGATTTCCTGTCCGTAAACGGGAAATTGTTGATAGACCCTCTTTTCGGCGTCGTTCAGATCCTTGAAGGAAACGGTCCGCAATTTCCCGGGCAGACACATTTTACCGATGTCGTGGTACAACCCGGCGAGTTCCAAAATTCTTAAGTTTGGATATTCCAATTCGCGGCCCATCTCTCTGGCCAGCCAGGCCGCGTTGCGGCTGTGGACGCCGAAGCCCGGATCCAGAAATCCCATAAAGTCGATGGGGAGCTTCAGAGCCTCGTAGGCTTTTTGGCCAAGCGCTTCGGCCTGGTCGCGCAGACGGTCTTTTTCCTCCCGCCCCGCTTTCTCTTTTTCGGCGGATTCGACTTTGTGTTCCAGCGCGGCTTTGATTTCGCGTAACAGGTAATCCAGGTCCACCGGCTTGGGGATGAAGCCGAACGCCCCACTGCGCATGCACTCCTCGGCCAGCTTGATATTGTCGATCGCCGTGACCATGACGATCTGGGCGTTCGGCCTGACGGCCTTGATTTTTTTCAGGGCCTCGACTCCCGTCATTTTGGGCATGCGGACGTCCAGAAGGACGCAATCGAAATCGAATTTTTCCAAAACCGCCAGGGCGTCCTCCCCGTCGTGGGCGACTTTCACCCTGAAGCCGTCTTCCTCAAGCTCCAGAAATTCCTTGAGCGTCGCGCAGACCTCCTTTTCGTCGTCCACGATCAGAATTTTGGAACCGGTTGGCGAAGGATTCGTCATAGAGCGGGATTCCCCGTCTCGGCGGTTTTAACGACTCCCTTCGCCGGCAGGTCGATGAAAAACGCCGTTCCCTTTCCCAACTCGCTTTCGACGAAAATGGCTCCCCCATGCTCCTGAACAATGCCGTGGACGACGGACAGGCCCATCCCCGTGCCTTCTCCCTCCGGCTTGGTGGTGAAAAACGGATCGAAAATATTTTCCAGGTTTTCCGGAGACATGCCTTCCCCTGTATCCGTTATTCGCAGTCGGACCCAGGGTTCCCCTTCGTTATTCAGCGGTTCGCACCCGAAGGTCAGGGTTCCGCCCCGCAACATGGCGTGCCGGGCGTTGTTGGCGATGTTCAGCAGTACCTGGCGCATTTTATCCTTGTCCAACCAGAGGCTGGGGGTTGCGGGAGCGCATTCTATTAATACTTTAATATTGTCCAGGGCGCAATCATTTCCAATCAGCGCGACGGTTTCGGCCAGCATATTTTCCACAGAGGTCTCTTCCATTTCCGAATCCCCTTTTCGGGAAAACGTTAAAAGAGAACCCATGATTTTGTCGATGCGCCTGATCTCGTTGCGCGCCTTGGCGCAAAAAGTTTGCAGGGCTTCGTCGTCCTGTCGCTTGCGTTGCAACAACTGCACACTGGCGGAGATGATGTTCAGGGGGTTGAGCACCTCATGGCAGACGCCCGCGGCCAGTTCCCCGATGCCGGCCAATTTCTCCGATTCCATGACTTTCTGATAGCTCCGATTTCTGTCCGCCTCGGCCTGCTTTCGGTCGCTGATATCCGTGAAAGAAACAACAGCTCCCTTAATTTCTCTATTCTCAAAAATCGGGGTAGAAATATACTCGACGGGAAAACTACTCCCATCTTTTTTCCAAAAGACTTCATCGGAAATCCGATGAATTGCCCCGTCTCTAAGCGCCAAATAAATTAGACATTCTTCGCTAGGGTAAGTAGTTCCATCGGGTCTGGTATGATGAATTAAAGCGTGCGGAGATTGACCTAGCATCTCCTCCAAAGAATAACCCAACATTTTTTCGGCGGCAGGATTGGTAAAAGTAGTTAATCCATTCACATCCAAACCATAAATGCCTTCTCCAATCGAATGGAGAATCAATTCATTTATACCTTTTAGTCGGTTGAATTCTTCTTGAGTGATCGAGGCGATAATAGCCAAACCAAAAATAAGGATAGCGATTCCTGAAGCGCTAAATGCAAGTAGCTTTACGTCAGAGGTGCTCTGAACTTCCGCCAAAATACTGCCTTGAGGAACAAAGATCGTTGCCGCCATCCCCGTATAATGCATGCCGAAAACGGCCACGCCCATGATCAGCGCTGCGGCAATTTTTAATTGGGTCTTGATAACCCGATAATTCTTGCCAAAATATGCAATCAACCCCAACGCCGCCGTTGCCGCAAATATGGCTATCAGGATCGAAAGCGCGAACAAACCGGATTTATAATGCAGAGACCCCGCAAACTCCATGGCCGCCATTCCGGTGTAATGCATTGCGGCAACCCCGCAACCCATGATCAATCCACTTGTAACGATCCTCGATATCAAAATGGATCCTGCGTTCGCATAGAAGAATGCAATGCCGGAGGCAACAACGGCGGTGATAAGAGAGAGGAGCGTGATCCAAATATTATAGCTAACAGACAGGGGCAATTTAAAAGCCAGCATGGCAATGAAATGCATGGTCCAAATTCCGCCACCCATTGAAACGGAGCATCCTCCTAGCCAAATCTTCCGGGTAATTCCATAACTTTCGCCTATGCGTATGGCCAAATCCAAAGCGGTGAAGGACGCAAAGACGGCAATGGCGTAAGAGAGAAAAACCAAGCCAGGTTCGTAGGAACCCGCAACTTCGTTGCCAGTCAAAACGGGATCAAACATAAATATTTTTCCTGTCTTTAGTTGGAGTTGTTCAGCGCCCTGATAGTTACCTAATTATACCCTTTTCCTTAAGGCTTCTAAAATTAATGGCTGGCGTCCTTCTTCGCCGGCAGGTCGATGAAAAATGCCGTTCCTTTTCCAAGCTCGCTTTCGACGGAAAGGGTTCCTCCATGCTCCTGAACGATGCCGTGGACGACGGACAGGCCCATCCCCGTGCCTTCTCCCTCCGGCTTGGTGGTGAAAAACGGATCGAATATATTTTCCAGGTTTTCCGGCGCGATTCCATAGCCGGTATCGGCGAATTTTATCCTCACGAAGTCATGGCCGTCTTTTTGCGTCTGTTCGGTCTTTATTGTAATAGCCCCTGTTTTCCCGGACATCGCGTGCTTGGCGTTGTTGAGCAGGTTGAGGAAAACCTGGCGCATCTTGTCCTTATTGATTTCCACCTCCGGAAGGTTGGAAGCGTAATCCCGAACCAGCTGGACGTTGTTTAAAGACAAATCGTCTCCCATAATTGCCGCGACGGATTCAAGCTCCTCGTCGATCCGTACTCGTTCAAAGACGTCCACCGCTCCCCTGCGCGAAAAGACGAGAAGCGATTTCACGATTTTATCGATGCGCCTGACCTCGTTCCTCATTTTATCGCAAAAGGTTTGCAAGTCCTCGTCCTCTTTCCTCTTGCGTTGCAACACTTGGACGTTGGTGGAAATTATATTGACCGGATTCAATATTTCATGGCACATCCCGGCGGACAACTCGCCGATGCTGGCCAGTTTTTCGGTCGCCGCAAACCTTTTTTGAAGGATTCTCAACCTCCTCTCGGCCTGCTTGCGCGGAGCGAGGTCGCGCAGGACGCCGACAAACAGGATACGGTTTTCCAGCGCCACGGTGTTTACGGAAATCTCCAGAGGGAATTCGGTTCCGTCCTTTTTCAAGCCGGAAACTTCCCGAAGCGAGCCGATGATTTTTGGAACCCTGGTTTCAAGATAGGCGTTCAGGTGGCCGTCGTGTTCGCTTTTGTACGGCTCTGGCATTAGCAACGAGACGTTTTTTCCAATCGCCTCTTCGGCCCGGTAGCCGAAAATATTTTCTGCGGCGCGGTTGAACGTTTGTATATTGCCCAGGCGGTCGATGGTAACGATGCCGTCCACCGTGTTGTCGATAATCTCTTGGACCAGCTCCGATTTTTCCTTCAGCTCCCGGTTTTTCGCTTCCAATTGGCGATATAATTGTTGTTGCCTCCTCTCGAACTGCTTGCGCGGCGAGAGATCGCGCAGGACGCCGACAAACAGGATGCGGTTTTCCATTGCGACCGTGTTTACGGAAATCTCCAGGGGGAATTCGGTTCCGTCCTTTTTCAAGCCGGAAACTTCCCGAAGCGAGCCGATGATTTTTGGAACCCTGGTTTCAAGATAGGCGTTCAGGTAACCGTCGTGTTCGCTTTTGTACGGCTCTGGCATTAGCAACGAGACGTTTTTTCCAATCGCCTCTTCGGCCCGGTAGCCGAAAATTTTTTCCGCGGCCTGGTTGAAGGTCTGCATGTTGCCCAGGCGGTCGATGGTAACGATGCCGTCCACCGTGTTGTCGATAATCTCCTGGACCAGCTCCGATTTTTCCTTCAGCTCCCGTTTGCCCCGTTCGAGGGATTCCGCGTTGTATTTTATCCTCCCGGCCATGGTTGTGAAGGCATTCGCAAGGGTCTCAAACTCGTCGCCGGAAGCGATTTCAATTTTAGCGTCCAGGTTTCCTCGACCGTACCCGTCGGCGGCTTTTTTCAGTATCTCGATAGGTTTTATCAACATGGGGTGAATCCTCATGAAGCCGTACGCCATGGCCAAAACCAGGGAAGTAAACCAGACGCCGAATGTGCAGACAATCCCCATGTTCTGGATCTCTTCGGCGTGGAGGATTGCGTTTTCGCGCTTGTCCAGAAGGGAAAAATAGAGCGCTTCCGAGGCGTCGACGGTCAAAACCCAGTTTTCCTCGATTTCCTTTAAAAGTGATTCTCTCAGCCCTCCGTTGGCGCCGCCGGTTTGCCCTCCGTAATTCATGATTTGACGTGTGTGGCGGTCCAAAATCCGAACGCCGTTTTCGATTTCGGCCAATCGGCCCTTCTCGCTTTCCGGAAGATTAAGCTTCTTGATTTCGCCAATCAAGGAGTCCAGGTTGGATAGGGCCACGCCATGCGCGAATCTTCCTTCCGGATCGAGCTTGATGTAATTCTGGTTGAGAACAATAAATTTCCCCAGAGAATCTCTCATCTCATTGGTTTTGTTGACCAGGGGGGACAGGGCGGCAATGGCGTCCGCCTGCCGTTTCAAGTCGACCATGAAGTGGACGGCCACGCCGCCCAGAATTGCCAACAGCAAGAGGACGATTCCAATCGACACGTTGAGTTTTTTTTCTATCGTCGCGGCGAAAAACATATTGGCTCCGTTTTTTAAAGAAAGTCTTGCATAAGTCGATCCTGAACAGAAAAAGGGAAAAGTCATTATGCCCTCTCCCCTCAAGGGAGAGGAGTTATTAAAGGTCTTTCTTTCGGCGACGAATCGCAAGCCCGCGTCCATACTGGGGAAAAGCTTCCCTCTTTATTCCTTTCCCCACCGGGGGAGCGCTCACGGAGCGACGGATGAAGGTGAGGGGGATTTCATGAGGCCGCAGGCCTTCCAGTTTTCCATTTGAACGATCCTTTCGCGGTTATGCAAAGCTCTCCTTGCAAAGGGGGCCGGGGGGATTCCACAAGTTTCGGCAACGCAAAAAACGTCCATTGAAATTTTTAAAGGAAGAATCACCCCCACCCTCTTTACAAGAGGGGGTAAACACCCGCTTTTTTTCTTTCCATCATCGCCTTTTGTAAACGTCCTCTTTATTTGTCAATAAAAACGTTGATGGAAATTGCGCCCATAAGTTCGTGCATTTTAAAAACCTTTTTGGTTTCGACCCCCTCCCTTTTCCGAAGACTTATGATTTCCGGCTTTCTTTCCCAGGCGTTGTGGCAAGTCACGCAGGCCCTGGCGGAAGCGGGGTCGGCGCCCAAAAAACGCAAGACTTTCTCACCGCCGACCTCTTCAACCCGTTGAAAAGGTTTCCATTTAATATCCTTGTATTTGATCCCGGCTTTTTCGGCCTCTTTCTGCTGGGCGATCAGATATTCCCAGCCCGCTTTTTCAAAACCCTTGCGGACGCCCTGGTTGGGATTGATGTTCCACTGGCTCCGGAGAAAATATTCAAAAATCTTGTCTTCTCCCTTGTTGGACGCCTGGTTTGAAGAGGCTTCCGCGACGCCGCGGACGAATTGGGCGGGCAGGGGAATAAACCCTGCTTTTTTTAGATGATCCGCGGAGGCTCCGGATCCGTCTTTTTCAAGCTTTTGCACGACCGTTTTGGAATATTGCGCGCGCGCCGCGCGGACCAGGATATAAATGGCCTGGGTGGTTTTTAAATTGCCGTTTAACCGTTTCGCCCCGGTTTCATCCGCATGAGAAACGCCCAAGGGGTATGCGGGGCCGTAAAAAATACAAACGGCAAAGAGCGTAATAATCCAAAACTTTTTCATGTTGCCTCCGTTTTTTAAAGAGACCTTTGCATAACTGCAAATTGACCGTTCCAATAGAAAATTGGAACGCCTCCAGTCTTATTGTACACCTTCTCATCCTCGCCTGTCGCTCCGTGAGCGCTCCCGCCAGGGGAGAAGGGAGAGTTTGCTCCAGGTTTGGCGCGGGTTTTTCAGGCGCGGCCCCGAACAAAAACCTTAAATAATTCCTCTCCCTCGACGGGAGAGGGCT